>NZ_JBXAMS010000025.1:0-61159 GCF_058800905.1 Pseudomonas sp. GW822-FHT04C11
CGACCTCCTCTCGATGTGTCCGGCTGCGCCGTACGGCGCTGCGCGCCCACCCCCTGATGAACACCTCCACTCGGCCTTCCGAAGGGGCGGGTGGATCAAGATCAACAGCTGCAGGCGAGCTAACGCTCGGCCTGTTGAGTGGTGGGGGCGGGTGCATCATTTCGTTGTGGTGGGTGATGTCCGTAGCAGCTGTCGAGCCTGCGAGGCTGCGTTCGAGGACGAAGTCCTCGCAAATCCTGGGAACACGGTTTTCCCGAACGAAAGCGGTGTCTGGTTTTACGACCGCTGCGCGGCCGAACGCAGCCTAGCAGGCTCGACAGCTGCTACGGGCGTAGTCCTGCGTGGCATTTCAATGTTGTGTAAATTCCGATGCTGCGATGGCGGCCACTCAATCGATGAAGTTTCCGGGCGAACTTGTCGGAGATTTCCCGCATGCTGTGGCGGTGTGCATGAACTGGTGCGTGATGGGCTTCATCGATAGTCTTGGGCTGTCACTGCAAATTCAGTGACAGGGTGTGGAAGCCCTTCTATCGTTAGGCGCACAAAGCGCCACCAGTTCGGCGTTTTTTATCGTCTGAGTTTTATGGTGGCTGTGCGCGGGGCGCTTTCGAGCGCGCCGGGTGCCTAACGTCCCGGTCTTCCACACCTGCGTACAGCCGCCACCTATTGCGTGGAAGTGATGTCTGGCGGCTTCAACCCATACGTTAGGAGTCACAAAAATGAACACCTACACCCCCAATCCACCCTACGTCCCGCCAACCTCCCATCCTTCCAACCGCTACATGGCCCTCACCAGCAACTGCTCCGACATGCCGACCCTGTTCGTCGACACCCATGCACCACTCGATATCCTGCTCGACGCTGCCCGTTATCGCATTCGTGCGGTGACTCAAGTGCTGGAGAACCTGGCCATGCGTGGCGAAATTGCCAGCGATTCGGTGATCCTCAACGAATTCGCCTTGCTGTGCGCCATTCCGTTGCGTGACGGTTGTGATCTGCTGGATGTGCTTGGGCGGCGGTTGCCAGAACCTGTTTCGGCATCAGTTAAATAGAGTGTTCAGTGCAGTCTGTCTTTTTCTCGATCCTGCGACAGGCTTTTCACGAATTACTCACATCCTGAAGCGCAGATTGAACTGACAAAAGGATTTGACCCCATCAAGCAGAAAGCCCGCCATGTGCGGGTTTTTTGCTGTTTGTCTGGCACGTTATGCGGCAACCGCCTGCTGTTGTTGCTTGAGCAACGGCACGGCGCGTACCGAGCTGCCAGCTTGCAATTGCAGGCGCTTGGCGGTCAGGCGATCGACCAGCAAGCTGTTGCCGACCAGTCGGGCGCGGGCGGCGGTGATCCGGCAGTTTTCCAGGCGCTGGTTATGGATCAGCCAGAGCGGCGCGTTGTCGTCAGGTGTGCCGACCATCAGGTCCAGAGACTGGCTGTTGCGCACGGCACGGATTTTCGAGACTTGGGCTTCGATGACCGGGCCGCCGTCGAAAATGTCGATGTAACCCTTATGGGCAAAGCCTTCGTTGCAGAGGATTCTGCGCGCCGGTTCGGCGTTTTGATGAGCCTTGCCGATTACCGCCTGGGCTTGCTCGGTGAGCATGCAGGTGTATAGCGGCTGACGTGGCATCAGCTCGGCGATGAACGACTTGTTGCCGAGCCCGGACAGGTGATCGGCGTGGCTGAAATCCATTTTGAAAAAATGTCGACCCAGGCTGTCCCAGAACGGCGAGCAGCCTTGCTCGTCGGCGCTGCCGCGCAGTTCGGCGATCAGTTTTTCGCCGAACAAGTGCGGGAACTCGGCAACAAACAGCAACCGCGCCACCGACAGCAGGCGGCCGTTATGGCCCTGGCGCTGATCTGGGCGCAGGAACAACGAGCAGATTTCCGATTGGCCGGTCATTTCGTTGTTGAGGAACAAGGTCGGAATTTGTCGACGGATTCCCAGGTCCGCCGAGGTGTTGACCGTCAACCCGACGCGGTAGTTGTACCAGGGTTCGCGCAGCCCGACGGCACCTGCCAGGGCGCTGACGCCGATCACTTGCTGATCGTCGTCTTCGAGCACGAACAGGTAGTCGGCGTCGGCCCGTTCAACCTGACCGGCAAAGGTCCGCTGCGCCCAGCGTACGCGCAGGGTCAGACGTTCTTCGTTGGCCGGCAGCGAGGTGAACCCCGGGCCGGCGCTGCGTGCCAGCGCCAGTAACGCAGGCAGGTCGGTCATTTGAACCGGGCGCACGATCATGATGGAGCTCCTTGAGCGCGGAAGACCTGCTTCATAGCGCAATCAGCCGAATCGGGCCGCCATTGTCCAGTTGCAAGGCATCGAGCTGAGTGGCGTCGAGCAGGACGGGTTCGTCTGCGCTCCAGTCCAGCTCGGCGACAATTGCCCGGTAGTTTTCCAGCGCGTCATTGCTCAGCAGGTACGGCGTCTTGCCGCCGCTGTGTGAACTCAGGCGGGCAACGGTCGTGCGGGTCTGGGCGATCGAACGAATGCTCGGGGTGCGCGCAAACAGCGTTGGCCCACCATCGAAGAGGTCGATGTAGCTGTTGGTCTCGAAGCCTTCACGCTCAAGGATGTCGAAGGCTTCCTGGCCATCCGGATGAATCCGGCCAATACACGCCTGAGCGCTTTGCGGCAGCATCGGCACGTAGATCGGGTAGTGCGGCATCAACTCGGCGAGAAAGCTTCGGTTCTGCAAGCCGCAGAGACGTTCGGCCTCGACGTAGGGCAGGTCGAAAAAGTGCTTGCCCAGCGCATCCCAGAATGGCGATTCACCCGTGTCGCTGCTATAGCCGACGATTTCGGTAATCACGGCGTCGGAAAAGCGTTGCGGATGGGCGGCGATGAACATCAGTCGGGCCCGTGAAAGCATTTCCGAGGAGGGCGTGCGTTCAAGCTCGGTGTTGATGTGAAAACCGCGCAGCAAGGTATGGGCGCTGAGGTCCTGGCATAACGACAGCGCCGGCACCCCGTGATGAATGTTCAGCTCGCGCGACTCACTGGTGAACGGGCGGTTGCGCAGGCTGTAGAAGGGCTCGTTGAAACCGGCGGTCGCGAGGACTTCCGAACAGCCCAGCAGCCGTTGACTGGCCAGATCTTCCAGCACGAAGAAATAGTTCTCCGGCCCCTGGCTCTTCACGTCACTGGCAAACGATGCGCAGGATGCGAGAATCTTCTGGCGCAGGCGCTCGGTGTCGTCCGGCAACGAGGTGACACCCACCAGGCTGTCGCGCGCAAGTTGTTGCAACTGAGGCAGGTCGGATAACTGAACTGGGCGTAAGGCCAGCATGGATGTACTCCTGTATCAAAGGGCCTGATACCGGGCATCAGGCTTGACTATCACTGTCGGTTTCCACGCACTACAACGGCGGTCGGCTAATCCCTGTCAGCGACCGCTCGACGTTTTAAATGCTGACCTTTTCTAACTGTTGGAAGGGTCCGGCAACACAGCGCTGGCGCCGATTCTGTTGAGGAAAAACAGATAGACCAGGCCCGCTGCAATCCAGATACCGCCGAGCTTTTGCGCATCGACACCCATGTTGTAGAGGATGGCGCTGACGATGACGAAACCGATCACCGGGCAGACCAGATGACGGATGAACTGGCCGGACTTCTGCCGACGCCAGTAGTAGTTGATCACCGTCAGGTGCAGCAGCATGAAGCCGCTCAGGGCCCCGAAGTTGACCAATGATGTCAGGGTGTCCACCGAGTTGATGAACAGGTAGCAGATCAGCAGCGACAGCACCGCCACCAGGTAAATGCTGATGTACGGGGTGTTGTGTTTCGGATGGACTTTGGCCAGTACTTTGGGCAGTTTGCCGTCGCGTGCCATGCCAAATAGCAAGCGCGATACCGCGGCTTGCGAGGTGATCGCTACCGCCACGCCCCAGGCCAGTGCCGTGGCCACACCGGTGACAGTCGCCAGCCAGCTGCCGGCAGCAATTTCGGCAATTTCATAGAACGCGGTATCGGCGGACTTGAAGCCCATGCCGGCGGCCAGGTCCGTGGCGAGCCAGGTCTGCACGACAAAAATCACCCCCATGACCACCAGCGTGATCAACGCGGCTTTGCCGACGCTGCGGCCCGGATCGCCCTTGATCTCTTCGGCCAGGGTCGAAATCGCATCGAAGCCTAAGAACGACAACACCGCAATCGACACTGCTTGCATCAGCAGCGCGAAGTTGAAGTGTTCAGGGTTGTACAGCGGCGCCAGGGTCAGCTGGCCGTTACCGGCGCCACCGTGCAAGGCGGTCCAGGCGTAGAACAGGAAGATCCCCAGCACCACCAGTTGCGCCAGCAGAAAGATGATGTTCATCCGTGCGGTAAAGGTGATTCCCCGCAGGTTGACGAAGGTCGCACTGACCAGGAAGGCGAGGATGAAACCGACCTTGGGAATGTCCGGGTACAGGTGATTCAGCGCCATTGCCGCATACACATAGAGCAGCGGCGGGATCAGCAGGTAATCGAGCAGCATCAGCCAGCCGGCGATAAACCCGACATGCGGGTGCAGCCCGCGTTGAGCATAGGAGTAGACCGAGCCGGCGATCGGGAAGGCCCGCGCCATGCTGCCGTAACTCAAGGCGGTGAACAGCATCGCCACCATGCCGATGATGTAGGCCAGCGGCACCATGCCGGGCGCCTCCTGGTTGACGTAGCCGTATACGCCGAACGGGGCGATGGGGATCATGAAAATCATCCCGTAAACCACCAGATCGGTCAGCGACAGGCTGCGTTTCAACTCTTGCTTGTAGCCGAATTCTTCTATTTCCATGAAGCGGTTCTCCTTGTGAGCCACTACGGCAATGTGTTTGAACCAGGCAGGTAAAAACACGCTATAGCGTTTGGTATCGTTGTTTTACCGGTACAACCATCTGTGTTTTTTCAGCTTGAAACGGTTCGTTTGAGGTTTCGGTTCTACAGCAACGGCGCCAGATAATCGCTCCAGGTCTGGACCGCCAGCCGATTGCGCAACAGGTCGTTACGCACCTCGATCAGCACCGAGTCGATGCCACGGGCGTCGCCGTGAACCGGCACTGTCATGTCGCTCGCCGGATTGATTTTGTAGGGCTGATTGCCGGCAACCCGCAATGGATGCCTGGCCAACCCGTCGATCAGCCGGTTCGCATACTCCTCGGCCTGCCCATACAGCACGCCGGCTTCCAGCGCTCGAGGTTGGCCGAAGTAGATCGGCGTGAAGCTGTGAATGCCCACCACCCGCACCGTGCGGCCTTCGGCCAGGCGGGCATCGATCAGATGGTGAAGGCGTGTGTGAAACGGTGTGAACAGGCACTCGCGGCGGTAGTCGCGGGTCGCTTCGTTGAGGTTCTGATTGCCCGGCACCGGGTAAATTTCGCTCTTGGCCGGGATGCTGTCCGGCGCCTGCAACGGACGGTTGAGGTCGATCAGCAGACGCGAGTAGTTGGCCGCCAGCAGGGTCGCGCCGAGGGCTTTGGACAGGCTTTCGGCGAGCGCCAGCGCGCCGATGTCCCAGGCAATGTGCTCGTGCGCGGCTTCGCTGCTCAACCCCAAATCGTTCAAGGCCGTCGGGATGTAGCGGCTGGCATGTTCACACACCAGAATCAGCGGGTGCTCGGACGCTTCCCGGCTCAGGCTGTACGCCGGCTCGGTGTAAAACCCGAACTCGGCGGACTCAGTAGAGGCGTGCATAGTGCTCACAGAGTTGGGCGGGCGACAGGTGTTGGGTCAAGGCAAGTTCCTCGGTTTTGACGGCGAAGTAAGTGTCGAGCAAGGCGCTTGGCAAGGCTTCAAGCAAGGCCTCGCTGCCCCGCAAGTGGCTCAGGGCCTGCGCGAGTGACGCGGGCAGGGCGACGATGCCGCGGCGCTGGCGTTGTTCTTCATTCAGCGAATCCGGGACTTCATCGGTTATCGCGTTCAACGCCAGGCGTTGCTCGATGCCCAGTCGGCCGGCAATCAGCACGGCGGCCAGCGCCAGATGCGGGGAGGCCGTGGCGTCCATGGCGCGGAATTCGAGGTTGTATTGCGCGGCTTCGGATTTGCCGCCCAGGCTCACGGTCGGGCAGATCCGCAGCGAGGCCTCGCGGTTGCGTTGGCCCAGGCACGCGTACGACGCGCTCCAGTGATGCGGTTGCAGGCGCTCATAGGAAATCGGGGTCGGTGCGGTCAACGCGCAGAGGGCCGGCAAGTAGTGCAACACGCCTGCGGACCAGTGCTGGCCGAGGGTCGACAGGCCATTCGCGGTCCCGGCGTCGTACAACACCGGATCGCCGGACAGGTCGTGCAGGCTCAGGTGCAGGTGCACGCCGTTGCATACCGCGTGCTCGGACGTCTTGGGTGCAAAGCTCAGGTTCAGGCCCATTTGCCGGGCGATCTCACGGGTGATCTCGCGCACATTGACCGCGCGGTCGGCCGCCGCGACGCCCTGGGTTGGCCGGCAGGTGATTTCGTATTGGTGTTTGCCATATTCGGGCAGGAACATTTCCGGCTCGACCCCGCCTGCGCGCAAGGCGCTGAGCAGCCAGCCGCCGAACGCTGCGCCCTGACGCTGGGCCTCCAGCGAAAACGCCAGATGCTCGGCCTGGGCGCTGTCGGTGGTGAGGTTGAATTCGTGCTCGAAGGCCGACGTGATCTGCAGTCCCAGCTCATCGTGGTAACGCTGTACTTCGTTGCGTAGCAGCGTTCGCGGGCAGGCCGCCCATGGACGGCCATCGGTTTCGCAAATGTCGCCATGGATGAAATCCAGGGCCGGCGCACTGGCATCGGGACCGTTGTTGACCGTCACCCGGCTGGCCAGGTCGGGGATCAGCCGCAAGTCACCGTAGGCACCCCACGGGTTGCTGGAGGCGATGATGTCCTGCGGGGTCAGCGCGCTGTTGGCCGGGACCCAACCGCAACCGGCGGCTTTGTAGTGTTCGAGTTCATCGCTGGGAAACGAGCGGCCGCGGGTCACGCCGATCAGGTCGGTGGTGACGATGGTGGTCATGGCCACGGGCGTCAGGGGCTCACTGCTGTTGGCGCGGCTCATGCCTGCAACGCCTGCAAACGGTCGAGCACGGTCTGCGTGTCGGTGATCCAGCAATAACCCTTGATCGCGTTCAGGCACGCCAGATGGCGTTGCTCGGTGTAGGTCGCGCAAGCGTCTTCTACCAGTGTTACCAGATAGCCGCGATCAGCCGCATCGCGCACGGCCATGTCGACGCACTGGTCGGTGACGATGCCGGCGATGATCAGATGGCGGGTTTGCAGGTTGCGCAGCACGTAGTCGATGTTGGTCGAGTTGAAGACCCCGGAGGAGGTCTTGGGCAAGACGATTTCGTTTTCGGCTGGTGTCAGTTCTTCAATGATGGCGGCGTGCGGGCTGCCTTTTGGCAGGTGCATGTCCGACAGTTTGTGGTCCAGCGAGCGGTCTCGACCGTCGGCGGTGAGGCTTTCGATGAGCGTGTGTAGAACGTTCTGCCGAGCCGTGCGCACGGCGGCCAACAGCCTGAGCTGGTTGGGAATCACCTGTTGGCGGGTGCGCTCGAGGAAGTACTTGGCGTCGGGCCCTTGCAGATGCGGGTCGAACTGCGGCTCAAGCCAGGCGCGTTGCATGTCCACCAGCAGCAACGCGGTGTGGTCGGTAGCAAACGGCAAGTCACGGGGCGAGTGATGGGGGAGCATAAACATCCTTATTTTTCCTCCAGCAGGTGAGTGGTGAAATCGCTTCGTAGTGCATCGATGCCTTCGAGTCGCTCGGCGAGATCCGGGCAACGCGGCGTCAGGCAGGCAATCAAGGCCTCGACCTGGGCCAGCGCCGGCACCAGGGTGTCGAAGGCCGACGCCGACTCTACGGGCGCAGTGATCACCAGATCCGCCATCTCGCGCAGCGGCGAGGCGTAGATATCGGTGAACAGCACGACGCGCGCATGCCGGTTCCTGGCCGCGCTGGCAACGCGCAGAGCCTGGGATTGATAGCGTCGATAGTCGAACACCAGCACTACGTCCTGGCGTTGCACATCGAACAGCCGATCGGGCAGTTGCGCGTTGTCTTCCAGGGCAAAGCAGCCTGCACGCAACAGGCGCAAATGATTGAGCAGGTAGTGGGCGAGGAAACTGCTGAAGCGTCCGCCGAAGCAATGCACTTGATGCCGTGTATCCAGCAGCCATTCGGCCAGGATGCGCACATCTTCGGGCTGGGTCAGGGCCTGGGTTTCGAGCAGGGCGCGGTGACTGTCCGCCAGGTAATGGGTCCAGACATCGTCTTGCTTGAGGTGCGAACGCGGTTGCAACAGTGCACTGGGCGAGCGCAGCCGGTGATCCATGTCGCTGAGCAGTGCGTCCTGAAAATCGGCATAGCCACCGAAGCCGAGTTTTTTCACCAGGCGCACGATGGTCGGATCGCTGACGCCGGCATGCTCGGACAGGCGTGACATCGGGCCCAGCCCGTTGCGCGGGTACTGGTCCAGCAATGCACGTATGACTTTGCGTTCCGACGGCGTGAGGTCCAGGCCGGGATCGGTGATCCGGTCTCTGAGTGAGGGCATCCGAGCTCCTGCTAGAGGGGTGTGTTGCTTTTATTTCATAATCCGTTAAATCAGTATTTATGTAATTTATGCTACATGTCTAGTGAATTTTTTCATGTGCCTGAAAAGCACTAAAGTGGGGCGAAAGTCTTGTCCGACAAGGCCTGCGTGGGTTTCGCCTGATGCTGTACGCTAGTGCTTTAGTTCGTGTAGGAAATTGGTGCGTTTATCTACGGATGAGCCGTTAGACACCATGATGCACAGCGAGGTGAAGCATCCATGAAGCAGCTACTGGTCATTGGCATTGGTGCCGGCAATCCCGAATACATCACCATGCAGGCGGTCAACGCGTTGAACCGGGTCGATGTGTTCTTTCTGATGGACAAGGGGCAGAGCAAGGACAAGCTGATCGACCTGCGGCGGGAAATCTGCGAGCGCTATATCACCGATCCGGCTTATCGCTTCGTCGAGGCCGACAGCCCCGAGCGGGTGCGTGGCGATGTGGACTACAGCGCCAGCGTTGTCGATCTGAACCGCGATAAGCAACAGATCTTCGAGCGCTTGATCAACGAAGAGATGACGGACGATGAGTGTGCGGCGTTTCTGGTGTGGGGCGATCCGGCGTTGTACGACAGCACCCTGCGGATCTTGCAGGCGATCCTCGAGTCCGGTCGTTGTACCTTCACCTTCGAGGTGATTCCCGGCATCAGCAGCGTCCAGGCCTTGGCGGCGCAGCACAAGGTGCCGCTGAATCGCATTGGGCGCTCCATTGAAATTACCACCGGCCGCCGGCTGGCTGCGGGCCAGGTCAGCGACGCCGACAGCCTGGTGGTGATGCTCGATGCAGAAGATTCCTACCTGCAGATGGCCGATCAGGAGCAACAGATTTACTGGGGCGCCTACCTTGGCACGCCGGATGAAATTCTTATTTCCGGCAAGCTCAAAGACGTTGCGCAAGAGATAACGCGGGTCAGGAAAGCCGCGCGGTTGGCCAACGGCTGGATCATGGACACCTATTTATTGCGCAAGCCTGAATCGCCAGAGTGAGCGCGGCTGTCAGTAAACCCAGACTTCCACCCGGCGATTCTTGATCCGTCCTTCATCGGCGCTGTTGGCCGCCACCGGCATTTCGTCTCCAAAGCCACGAATCTCGCGAAACACCACACCACTTTTCACCAGCTCGCGGCGCACGGCCATGGCACGCAGCCTCGATAGCAGGGCGGCCCGTTGCGAATCGGTCTTGGCATCGCCGAAGCCAACCAGTGTTACCTGTTTGTTCAGCTTGTCGTGCTGCTTTAAATAGTCGAGCACCCGCGACAGGTCCTGTCGGGCCTTGTTGTCCAGGTTGGCGCTGCCTTCTTCGAAGCGAAAATTCACCGTGAGTCGTTGTGCATGATCAATGATTGCCCGGTAGTCGTCAGGCATCTGCGGGTTCGGCGCGACGTTCATGGCTTGCACGGTCTGCGCGATAAAACCATTGGCGGCAACAATCGCCTGACCCTTGCTGCTCTGGGCGAATTTCACCAGCGCGTCGGCCCAGGGGTTCTGGCCATCAGGCGGCAAATAGAAATACAACCGACGCGACAGCGGATAGTCCTCGGTGGCGATCAGGCTGTTGAGCGGCAACATCGGCTGTGAGTTGCCATCGACAATCGCCACAGCCTTGGCCTGACGCACGTAAGGCAAGCCGATGAAGCCGATGCCTTGCGGGTCCTGGCTGACCGCATCGGACAGTTGCTCGCTGGATTCGAAGCGTTTTGCCGAACCGGCCAGCGCTTTCCCGCGATGGCTCAGCAGCAGTTCCTTGAAGGTGTCATAGGTGCCCGAATGGTCATCCCGGGCGTAGAGGTTCAGCGGGCCACCGGTGCCACCGAGTTCTTCCCAGGTTTTCACTTCACCGCTGAAAATCCGAGCCAGTTGTTCGGTGTTCAGCTGCGTCAGCGGGTTTTTCGGGTGCAGGATGATCGCCAGGCCGTCGATGGCGATGACTTGCTCGGCGTTCGGGCTTTTCAGGTCGCCGAGGGTTTCGAGGTCGACCAGTTCGCTGTCCTTGATCGGGCGCGAAGACGCCGCCAGGTCGGCGCTGGCGTTTTTCAGTGCGGCGAACCCGGTGCTGGAGCCGTGGGCGGCGATGTCCACGACCACCCGCCGACCCTGGGCCGTCTGGCCGACAATTTGCTGTTCGTTGTCTCTGTCCGAGACTTCGCTATGGACCTTCAGCAACCCTTGTTCCAGCAACAACCCTTTGACCAGCGCCGGGCCGAGGGTCGCACCGATGGTGTTGGAGCCTTGAATGCGCAGGGCAGGGCCATGCTCGGGTATCGGCAGCTCAGCGGCGGTGGCAGAGAGCGGAAGCAAACCGCAGAGCAGCAGCGGTAACAGGACGCGCAGCATCGAGCCGACACCTTTCAAGGTCACAGGAAGTGTCGGGAGAATAAGACAGAAAGGTTGCTGAAATATGACGACGCAATGATCGTTCCCACTGCGTGGGAACGATCGCAGCGATCAGCTCAGCTCAAGCCAGATCGGCGCATGGTCCGAAGGTTTTTCCATGCCGCGCAGTTCGTAGTCGACACCGGCTGCCTTGACCCGTGGCAGCAGCCCTTGGGAGGCGAGGATCAAGTCGATGCGCAGGCCGCGCTTGGGCTCGTCTTCAAAGCCACGGCTGCGGTAGTCGAACCAGCTGAAGCGATCCGTTACGTCCGGGTTCAGGTGGCGGAAGCTGTCCACCAGGCCCCAGTTCTTCAAACGGGCCATCCACTCGCGCTCTTCCGGCAAGAAGCTGCATTTCCCGGTTTTCAGCCAGCGCTTCATGTTGTCCGGGCCGATACCGATGTCGCAGTCTTCCGGGGAAATGTTCACATCGCCCATCACCACCAGCGGCTGGTCATTGCTGAACTGGGTTTCGAGCAGCGTCTGCAAGTCGTTGTAGAAGCGCTCCTTGGCCGGGAACTTGGTCGGGTGGTCGCGGCTTTCACCCTGTGGGAAATAGCCGTTCATGATCGTCACCGGTACGCCGTTGGCATCGGCGAACGTGCCCCAGATGAAGCGGCGCTGGGCGTCTTCTTCGTCGCTGGCAAAGCCCTTATGCAACGCGAGCGGTGCCTGACGTGACATAAGGGCGACGCCGTAATGACCTTTCTGGCCGTGGAAGCTCACGTGATAGCCCAGCGCCTCAAGCTCGGCGAGCGGGAACTGGACGTCATCGACCTTGGTTTCCTGCAAGCCGATGACGTCCGGCTGGTGCTTCTCGATCAGTGCCGCCAGTTGATGGGGGCGAGCGCGCAGGCCATTGATGTTGAACGAGACGATCTTCATGGTCGGCAGTCCTAGCAAAAGTGCGATGCTAGCTGACATGTACGAAGTCAGCCAGCATGGCAGTAGGGCAGATGCACTGCTAATGTCCTTTAGTGTGGGAACGATCAGCTTTGTAGCGGGTTCGTACTTATAAGAACGGGGCCATTTTAGCCCCGCTCAGGGGAGATAGACCGTCATGCCTGAAACCTCAACTGCCATTGCTGATGTCCACCGGCTCGACAGTGGCTATTCGCACGAAGCTCGCTCCTTGCTGTACCACGCCTATCGACACGAGCCAGTCTTCAAGTACCTGTTCGAGGCTGAACGCCCTGGCTATGAACACCGGGTGCGAGCCACGATACGGGAACTGGTCGAACAGCATTTTGTGCAGGAATTGCCGGCGATCGGTCTGCTGATCAATGACCGGTTGATCGGCATTGCGCTGATCGCGCCGCCGCAACGTCGTCTGGGCATCACCGAAAGTTGGGCCTGGCGCCTGCGGATGGTGCTGAGCGCCGGGTTGCGTTGCACCCGGCGTTATCTGGAGTATCACGCGGCGGTGGCGGCCTGCCTGCCATCGGACTCGGTGCATGTCTTGCCGTTGCTGGGGATTCATCCGGAGTTTCAAGGTCGGCACTTCGGCGAGCAGTTGCTTACAGCCGTGCATAACTGGTGCGCCGTCGACGAGCATTCCCAAGGTGTAGTACTCGACACTGGGAATCCGCGTTATCTGGAGTTCTATAAGCGGCAGGGTTATGAAGAGATTGGCGAGGTCGCTGTAGGGCCTGTTCTCGAACACGTGTTTTTCCACGCCAATCCGCAGGTGTTGCACAGCGCAACGGGTTGAGATCGAATTATTGTTCAGATTGTTCGCTCTATCACGCCCCCACGCTCGTGATAGCATCCGCGCCTATGAAGTTTCCAGGAAGATTTACCAGCGGTTTGCTCATGCTGTTCAGCAGTGTAGCGGCCCTGGCGCAAAGTGAATTGGACGTCAGGATCAAACCGTCCAACGATGAACTGAAGGCCAATATAGAGGGCTATATCGGCGGCCTCGGCGATCGCGATGAGGAAGCCTTGTTGCGCTTTCGTCGTGGCGCCGAAGAGCAGGCCCGCAAGGCCGCCCAGGCCTTGGGTTACTACCAGCCTCATATAGAAAGCGAAGTCAAAAACGGCAAGTCGCCAACGTTGGTGTTGAACATCGACCCCGGCGAACCGGTGCATTTGCGCAACGTGACCATTCGTGTCGACGGCCCGGCCGCGAGCCTCAAATCCTTTCGTGTGCCCAAGAGCGACCTGCTCAAATCCGGTGCTGTGCTTAATCACGGCCATTACGAAGACGCCAAGCGGCTGATCCAGAATCAGGCTTCGCGCTTCGGCTTTTTCAGTGGACGCTTTACCAGCCAGAAACTGTTGGTCGATCCTCGGGCTGGTGTCGCCGACATCGAACTGATTTACGACAGTGGCCCGCGTTATGCCCTGGGCAAGGTCAATTTCACCGGCGATACACCGTTCGACGAAGACCTGCTGCAACGCATGGTGCCGTTCAAGAGCGGCGCACCGTATGACTCCGAACTGATCGCCGAACTCAATCAGGCGTTGCAATCGAGCGGCTACTTCGACGCGGTGCGGGTGGATGCGGCGCCGACCGCTGCGGCCAATGATGTGATTCCGGTGGCGGTCAAACTCGACACGCGCAAACCGCGCACCATGGGTCTGGGGCTGGGCTTTTCGACGGACGTCGGGCCGCGGGCCAAGGCCAACTGGACCCGGCACTGGGTCAACGCCGAAGGCCACAGTTATGGCTGGGAAGCGGAAGTCTCGGCGCCACGGCAGAACGTCGGCCTCTGGTATGACGTGCCATTGGACCCGCCACTCACCGACAAACTGCGCTTTGCCGGTGGTTATCAAAATGAAGAACTGGCCAACACTGACAGCCTGAGCAAATTGCTGACCGTAGGCCCTGAATGGCACAGCAAATTGCCCAGCGGCTGGCAGCGGGTGATCTCGTTGAAATGGCAGCGCGAGGAATATCGCCTGGGCGACGATTCGGGCCTGAGTACCTTGTTGATGCCCGGCATCAGTTATTCCTATCTGCGCAGTGACAACCGCATCGACCCGCACAACGGTTACCGCTTGCAGTTCGAGAGCAAGGTGGCCAAGCAAGGGGTGGGTTCGGACAATAACGTGGTGTATGGCACTGCATTGGTCAAAGGCATCACCACGGTGTGGGACAACCATCGGTTCCTCGCTCGTGCACAGTTAGGTGGCAGTGCCACCAATGGTTATCGAACCATACCGCCGTCATTGCGCTTCTTTGCCGGTGGCGATCAGAGCGTGCGCGGTTACGACTATCAGAGCCTGTCACCGGAAAACTCCGCTGGCGAGCGCGTGGGTGGGCGTTACATGGTGGCTGGCAGCGTCGAGTATCAATATTCCATCGCCGAAAAATGGCGTATCGCAACCTTTGTCGATCAGGGCAACTCGTTTAACACGCTGGACCTGCCGAGCCTCAAGACCGGGGTCGGCGTCGGCGTGCGCTGGGTTTCTCCGGTCGGGCCGATCCGCCTCGACCTGGCCCATGCGCTGGATGATCCCGGTGGTATTCGTTTGCACTTTTCCATGGGGCCTGAGCTGTGAAGCGTGGTTTGAAAATAGCGCTGCTGGCGATGCTCTCGCTGGTGGCGTTGCTGTTGCTGAGCATCGGCGCCTTGCTCGGTACACCAGCGGGCAGCCGTTGGACGCTGGGCCAGGTGCCGGGTTTGAGCGTGGAGAATTTCCAGGGTCGCCTGGGCGGCCAATGGAGTGCCGATCACTTGCTCTGGCAGCAAACGGGCAGTCGGGTCGAGCTGAACAAGCCATTGTTCGCCTGGTCGCCACTGTGCCTGCTGCGCATGACCCTGTGCATCGAGCAATTGAAGGCTGAGCAAGTCATTCTGCAATTTGCTCCGAGCAGCGAAGCCAGCAGCGGGCCGATCAGCCTGCCCGAGTTGAAATTGCCGGTGGCGATCCAGTTGGGCGAGGTGCAGATCGGCAGCCTGTTGCTCAACGGAAGCGAGCAGCTCAAAGACCTGCAACTGGCCGCGCACTGGACGACCAAGGGCTTGCAGATCGACTCTGTGCATCTGCAACGCGACGACCTCAGCCTGGATTTGTCCGGGCTGCTGCAACCAACCGGCAACTGGCCGCTCAGCGCCGAAGGCAAGCTGACCTTGCCGGCACCGGGTAAAGCACCGTGGACGCTGGCGCTGAAAGTCGACGGCGATTTGTTGAAAACCCTGAACCTGCGCGCCGACAGCAGCGGTTACCTGCAAGGTCAACTGACGGGTGAGTTGCAACCGCTGGTGGAAAACCTGCCGGCCAAGGTGCGGATTACCGCCGATGGCTTCAAGGCCAGCGCGGATTTGCCGGACACCTTGCAGCTCAATCAGCTGGAACTGACCGGCAACGGTGACCTGAAAAGCGGTTATCAGTTGCTCGGCAAAGCGACATTGCCAGCGGAGCAGGGCCCGGTCGCGTTGCTGCTGCAAGGCAAGGTCGACGCCAAGGGCGCGCAGATCGCCGGGCTCGATCTGAGCGCCAATGACACGCAAAACCTCAAGCTGAGCGGCCAGCTCGATTGGTCCGAGGGGCTGAGTGCCGAGGCGAAAATCGATTGGCTGGACTTCCCGTGGCATCGGTTGTACCCGCTGATCGCCGAACCCCAGGTGGCGCTGCGCAGCTTCAATGGTCAAGTGTCCTACCGCGACGGCAACTACCTGGGCAACTTCAAGGCGGCGCTGGATGGTCCGGCCGGAGCGTTCAGCCTGAGCAGTCCGTTCAGCGGCGACCTGACGAAAATCTTCCTGCCGGAATTCAAACTGGCGGCAGGGCAGGGCAAGGCCGAAGGGCATTTGAACCTGCAGTTCGCCGATGGCATTGCCTGGGATACTGCGCTGGATTTGTCGGCGATCAACCCGGCGTACTGGCTGGCGGAGCTACCGGGGACCCTCGCCGGTCCGTTGCGCAGCAAGGGTGAAATGAAAAACGAACAACTGAGCCTCAACGCCGATCTCGACCTCAAGGGCAAGCTGCGCGGTCAGCCGGCCGTCTTGCAAGCCAAGGCCGATGGCGCGGGCGAGCGCTGGAACCTCAGCGCGCTGCACATTCGTCTGGGCGATAACCGCATCGATGGCAGCGGCAGTCTGCAACAGAAACTCGCCGGCCAGATCGACATCAAGGCACCACGTCTCGGCCAGCTCTGGCCGCAGTTGCGCGGTCAGCTCAACGGTCGGGTCGACGTCGCCGGCAACCTCAAGGCACCGCAAGGCAAACTCAGCCTGCAAGGCGTGCAGTTGGCGTTCGACGACAATCGCCTGCAAAGCCTGAACCTCGACGCCAGTCTCGACAGCGCGCAACGGGCGAAGATCGACCTCAAGGGCAGCGGCATTCAGGCCGGCGACACTCAACTGGGCACGCTGACCGCCAGCGGCCAGGGCGATATCAAAAGCCAGAAGCTGCAACTGGACCTGCTGGGCCCGCAACTGAAACTGGCGCTGGGCCTCGACGGCAATCTGGATAAAGGCAATTGGCGCGGCCGTTTGGCCAGTGGCGACATACAGGCTGGCGGCCAGGACTGGAAGCTGCAAAATCCGGCAAGAATCGAACGCCTGGCCGACGGCAAGCTGACCTTCGGCGCGCATTGCTGGATGTCCGGGCAGGCCAGCCTGTGCGGCGAAGACCAGCGGCTGATGCCCGAACCGAAGCTGCGTTACCACCTCAAGCAGTTTCCGATCGACAGCCTCGCGCAATGGCTGCCGAAAGATTTTGCCTGGCACGGCAAGCTCAATGCCGATGTGCAACTCGACCTGCCGGTCAGCGGCCCGAAAGGCCAGATCATGGTCGATGCCAGCGGCGGTACGCTGCGCATGAAGGAAAAGGATCAGTGGCTGGATTTCCCTTACCAGACGCTGAAACTGACCAGCACCCTGACCCCGAAACGCATCGACACGCAGCTCGACTTTGTCGGTGGCAAGTTGGGCGAGCTGATGGTGCAGGCGCAGATCAATCCATTACCCAAGAGCAAACCGCTGAGCGGCTCATTCCGTTTGAGCGGTCTGGACCTGTCGGTGGCGCGACCGTTTGTGCCGATGGTCGAGAAACTGACCGGGCGCTTGAATGGCAGCGGCAGTTTGTCGGGCGGGCTGCTGGCGCCGCAGGTCAATGGCAACCTGACCCTCAGTGACGGTGAAATCTCTGGCCCACAGCTGCCGACGCGATTCGAAGCGTTGCAGCTTCAGGCGCAGATTGCCGGTGAGAGCGTGCAACTCAACGGCGGCTGGAAAAGCGGCAAGGCCGGGCAGGGCAGCTTGAACGGGCATGTTGCCTGGGGTCAGGCGTTGGTGGTGGATCTGAGCCTCAAAGGCACACAACTGCCGGTCACGGTCGAGCCGTACGCCGTGCTGGAAGTGGCGCCGGACCTGAAAATCTCGATCAACAACGACAAACTGGCGATTGTCGGCAAGGTGCAGGTGCCCAAGGGCGAAATCACCGTGCGTGAGTTGCCGCCATCAACGGTCAAGGTCTCCGATGACACGGTGATCGTCGGTCACCAGACCGAAGCGGGCAAACCGCCGATGGCCATGGCGATGGACATCGATGTGGCGGTTGGTGAGGACAAGCTCAGCTTTACCGGGTTCGGCCTGACGGCGAACCTGCAAGGTCATGTGCACATCGGTGACAACATGGACACCCGCGGCGAGCTCTGGCTCAACGATGGCCGTTATCGTGCGTACGGCCAGCGCCTGACGGTACGGCGAGCGCGGCTGCTGTTCGCCGGGCCCATCGATCAGCCGTATCTGGACATCGAAGCGGTGCGCCAGACCGACGACGTGATCGCCGGTATTCGCCTGAGCGGCAGCGCCGAGCAGCCGACCACGCAGATCTTCTCGGAACCGGCGATGAGCCAGGAACAGGCATTGTCCTATCTGGTGCTCGGGCGTCCGCTGACCAGCAACGGCGAAGACAACAACATGCTGGCTCAAGCTGCGTTGGGACTGGGCTTGATGGGCAGTTCCGATCTGACCGGCAGTCTGGCCAAGGATCTGGGCATTCAGGACTTCCAGCTCGACACCCAGGGCAGCGGCACCACCACCAGCGTGGTGGCCAGCGGCAACCTCTCCGAGAAACTCAGTTTGCGTTACGGCGTCGGCGTATTCGAACCGGCCAACACCATCGCCTTGCGCTACAAACTGAGCAAAATGGTCTACCTGGAAGCCGCCAGCGGCATCGCCAGTTCGCTGGATATCTTCTACAAACGGGATTTCTAAGCCCGCCCCCGATTGGGGCCGCTCCCTGTGGCGAGGGGGCTTGCCCCAAATCTGCAATCACATTCGTTCAGGCACACGTCGATTTTGATATCGACGGCTGCTGCGCACCCGAACGGGGCGGTGCGGCGTTTCGACAAGCCCCCTCGCCACAATGATTGCGATCTTATTCCCGCCATTTATCAGCTAATTACAAAGCTTCCTAACTATTGCGTTGACATTCGCTGCCTAAGCAGTAATATCTGGACATACTTTCCCTGCCTAGGCAGCTAATGGGTGGTCAGATGAAACATTTCACGCCAGACGAATTCCAGAATTGCCACCTCGGTCTCTTGCTCGGGCGCGCCGCGCTGCTCAAGGACCGAATCATCGATACGCACATGGAACCCCATGGCATCACCGCAGCGCAGTTCAAGGTGCTGATCATCATGGCCCAGTTTGGCGTCGATACCCCGGCTGAGCTGTGCCGGCACCTGTCACTGGACAGCGGTTCGATGACCCGCATGCTCGATCGTCTGGAACAGAAGGGTTTTCTCTCCCGCCAACGCTGCGAAGGCGACCGCCGTCAGGTACGGCTGGTACTGACCGGGGAAGGCCAGAAGCTGGCCGACCGTCTGCCGCATATCGGTGCCGAGGCGATGAACGAACTGGCAGGCGCCATCACTCCAGAAGAGTTGAAAACCCTGGAGCAGATCCTGAAGAAAATTTTGCTGGCGGCCGGTGATCCGATCACCGTGCTGCGGGTAGGTGACAAATGAGCAGTAAAACCTTGCGTACTCGCGTCAGCCTGGTGCTGTTGGCCATGAGCCTGGCCGGGTGTGCCAGCTACAGCGGCCTGAACACCCAAGGCGTGAGCCTCGATGCGAAAACCCTCAAGGCCGGGCAGTCCCTCAACGGTGTCAGCCTGTCGCCGGCGGCCTGGCCAAAAAGCGACTGGTGGAAAAGCCTTGGCGACCCGCAGCTCGACGGCCTGATCCGCGAAGCCCTGCACGACAGCCCGGACATGCAGATCGCCGACGCCCGTGCCCACCAGGCCAGCGCCGCCGCTTATGCCGCCGATGCCGCGCGGATGCCGACCCTCGACGCCAGCGCCAGTGTCAGCCGCTCGCGCCTGGCGCGTGACAAGGACCCGACCGGAGCGGGCGGCAACTACGCCACGGTGCGCAGCATCGGTGCCAGCTTCAATTACACCTTCGACCTTTGGGGCGGTCAGCGTGCCAACTGGGAAGCGGCGCTGGGCCAGGCCCGCGCGGCTGAAGTCGATCAGCAAGCCGCGCAACTGACCTTGTCGGCCGACGTCGCCCGCGCCTACAGCAACCTGGGGCAGGCCCATATCGTTTATGACCTGGCTAACGACGACCTCAAGCGCACCCGGCAAATGCTCGATCTGAGCAAGCGCCGACTGAGCTCCGGCATCGATAGCCAATACCAGTATCAGCAAACCGAAAGCCTGGAAGCCAGCTCCGAAGCGACGTTGATCGACGCTGAAAAGACCCTGCAGAGCGCGAAAATCGCCCTGGCCGTGCTGCTCGGCAAAGGCCCGGATCGTGGTAATGAGATTGCCCGACCGAAAGTCCTTCAGGCCAGCGCCGTGGCGTTGCCATCGACGTTGCCGGCCGAGTTGCTCGGTCGTCGCCCAGACCTGATCGCCGCGCGCTGGCGGGTCGAGGCAGCGAGCAAAAGCATCGACGCCGGCAAGACAAAGTTCTACCCGAACCTCAACCTGAGCGCCGCCGCCGGTACCGAATCGTTGTTGGGTGACGCGATGTTCGGCTCGGCGAGTCGCTTCTTCAACATTATGCCCACCGTGTCGTTGCCGATCTTCGATGGCGGCCGCTTGCGCGCCAACCTCGATGCACGCGACGCCGACTACGACCTCGCCGTTGCGCAGTACAACAAGACGCTGGTGAAAGCCTTGGGGGATGTCAGCGACACGATTTCCCAGTTGCGTGACATCGGTCGGCAGATTGGTGCGCAGCAACACGCCACCGACATTGCCCAGGATTCTTACAACACGGTGGTCCAGCGTTACGGATCCGGCATCGGTAACTACCTGGACGTGCTCAGCATCGAGCAGCAATTGCTCCAGGCCCAGCGTCAGTTGGCGAACCTGAATGCCGAGCAGATCGATCTGTCGATTCAACTGATGCAGGCACTGGGCGGCGGCTTTCAAGCCGACACCCTGGCCACGGCCACCCCATCCGCAGCGCCTGCCACGCTGAATCAATAATTCAAGGTACTTGTCATGGCCACTATCGAAAACAACCCAACGCCTGAAAGCGCCCAAGACGCGGGCAATCCAGGCAAACGCAAATTCATGCTGCTGGTGCTGACGGTCCTGGTGATTGTTGGCTGCCTGGGTGTCTGGGGTTGGCACGAACTCTACGGACGCTGGAGCGAAAGCACCGACGATGCCTACGTCAATGGCAACGTGGTGGAAATCACGCCGCTGGTCACCGGCACGGTTGTCAGCATCGGTGCAGACGATGGCGATCTGGTCCACGAAGGCCAGGTGCTGGTCAACTTCGACCCGAACGACGCGCAAGTCGGCCTGCAAAGTGCACAAGCCAATCTGGCCCGCACCGTGCGCCAGGTGCGCGGCCTGTACAGTAACGTTGACGGCATGAAAGCCCAGGTCAACGCCCAGAAAGCCGAAGTGCAGAAGGCTCAGGACAACTTCAATCGCCGGAAGAATCTGGCGGCGGGCGGGGCGATTTCCCAGGAAGAACTGTCCCACGCACGGGATGACCTGACCTCGGCGCAAAACGCCCTGGCCAATGCCCAGCAGCAACTCGCCACCACCAGCGCGCTGGTCGATGACACGGTGGTTTCGTCCCACCCGGACGTCCAGGCCGCCGCTGCGCAAGTGCGCCAGGCTTACCTGACCAACGCCCGCAGCACGCTGATCGCGCCGGTCACCGGTTATGTGGCCAAGCGCACCGTCCAGCTGGGCCAGCGGGTCCAGCCGGGGACTGCGCTGATGGCGGTGATCCCGCTGGATCAACTGTGGATCGACGCCAACTTCAAGGAAACCCAGCTGCGTGACATGCGCATCGGTCAGCCGGTAGACATCGAAGCCGACCTCTATGGCAGCGAAGTGAAATACAACGGCACCATCGACAGCCTGGGCGCCGGGACCGGCAGTGCGTTTGCCTTGCTGCCGGCGCAAAACGCGACCGGTAACTGGATCAAGATCGTTCAGCGGGTGCCGGTGCGGATTCACATCAACGCCGAGCAACTGGCCCAGCACCCGTTGCGGGTCGGTCTGTCGACGATGGTCAACGTTAACCTGCGCGACCAGAGCGGTCCGGTGCTGGCGCAGCAATCGCCACAAAAAGCTTCGTTCAGCACCAACGTCTACGACCGTCAGTTGGCCGAGGCCGACGCAATGATTAGCCGCTTGATCCACGACAACAGCTCACTGGCGGCCAAAACCGCTCAACGCTGATTCGCCAATCCCTCAGCTGCGGCCGTAACGGTCGCAGCGACTGCCTCGTTTCAAAGGATTCGCGATGAGTACTAACGCGTCTTTCAAACCGCCCAGCCTGGTGCTCAGCACCATTGGCCTGTCGCTGGCGACCTTCATGCAGGTGCTCGACACCACCATCGCCAACGTGGCCTTGCCGACTATTTCCGGCAACCTGGGCGTGAGTTCGGAGCAGGGCACCTGGGTCATCACCTCGTTCGCCGTGAGCAACGCCATCGCGCTGCCGCTGACCGGTTGGTTGAGTCGGCGTTTTGGCGAAGTGAAGCTGTTTCTGTGGGCGACCATTCTCTTCGTGCTGGCGTCGTTCCTCTGCGGTATCTCGACCTCGATGCCCGAACTGGTCGGCTTCCGCGTGGTGCAAGGGTTGGTGGCGGGGCCGTTGTATCCGATGACCCAGACGCTGCTGATTGCGGTTTATCCGCCGGCGAAACGGGGGATGGCCCTGGCGTTATTGGCGATGGTCACGGTGGTCGCACCGATTGCCGGTCCCATACTCGGTGGCTGGATTACCGACAGTTATAGTTGGCCGTGGATTTTCTTCATCAACGTGCCGATTGGCGTGTTCGCGGTGATGGTGGTCAAGCAGCAGCTCAAGGAGCGTCCGGTGGTCATCAGTCGTCAGCCGATGGATTACATCGGTCTGTTGACCCTGATCATTGGTGTCGGCGCGTTGCAGATCATCCTCGACAAAGGCAATGACCTGGACTGGTTCGAGTCGAACTTCATCATTATCGGTGCGGCTATTTCGGTGATTGCGCTGGCGGTGTTCGTGATCTGGGAGATGACCGACAAGCACCCGGTGGTGAATCTGCGGCTGTTTGCCTATCGCAACTTCCGCATCGGCACCATCGTGTTGGTCTTCGGTTACGCCGGGTTCTTTGGTATCAACCTGATTCTGCCGCAGTGGCTGCAAACCCAGATGGGCTACACCGCGACCTGGGCCGGATTGGCAGTGGCGCCGATCGGTATTCTGCCGGTGCTGATGTCGCCCTTTGTCGGCAAGTACGCGCACCGGTTCGACCTGCGGCTGCTGGCCGGGCTGGCGTTCCTGGCAATTGGCCTGAGCTGCTTCATGCGCGCCGGCTTCACCAATGAGGTGGACTTCCAACACGTGGCACTGGTGCAGTTGTTCATGGGGATTGGCGTAGCGCTGTTCTTCATGCCGACCCTGAGCATTCTGATGTCGGACCTGCCACCGCATCAGATCGCCGACGGCGCGGGGCTGGCAACATTCCTGCGGACCCTGGGCGGCAGTTTTGCGGCATCGCTGACCACCTGGATCTGGATCCGTCGCGCCGATCAGCATCACGCTTACCTGAGCGAAAGCCTCAGCACGTTTGATCCGGCAACCCGGGACACGCTGAATACGCTGGGCGGGGCGGGCAATCCGGCGTATGCGCAGCTTGACCACCTGCTGACCAGCCAGGCGTACATGCTCTCCACCGTGGATTACTTCACGCTGCTGGGCTGGGGCTTTATG
Organism: Pseudomonas sp. GW822-FHT04C11; assembly: GCF_058800905.1. Classification (NCBI taxonomy): domain Bacteria; kingdom Pseudomonadati; phylum Pseudomonadota; class Gammaproteobacteria; order Pseudomonadales; family Pseudomonadaceae; genus Pseudomonas; species Pseudomonas sp. GW822-FHT04C11. The sequence goes on from NZ_JBXAMS010000025.1 coordinate 23,049, forward strand.
GGCTTGATTCTGCTGGTGTGGCTGGCCAAACCGCCGTTTGCGGCGAAGGCGGGGCCGGAGGCGAGCGGACATTGATAAGGGGGATGAGGGGACGTAGCAGCTGCCTCGCAAGCTCGACAGCTGCTACGGGCTGAGTTGTGGTGTTTACGGGCCGCTCAGCTACCTGGCAATGCCAGCTGCGGGTTCACAAAATCAAACGCCGCCAGCTGAAACCCTTGCTCATCCACCTGCAACGCCCACCCCTGGCGATCCCAATCCCCCAGCACAATGCGCTTGGCGGCTTGCTCGCCAATCTGCAATTTGTGGATGGCGGGGCGGTGGGTGTGGCCGTGGACCAGGGTTTTCACGCTGTATTGCTGCATGATCCGCGGGATTTCCTCGGGGGTCACATCGACGATGTCGTTGGCTTTCATCCGGGTTTGCGCGCGGCTTTCGCTGCGTAGCTTGCGCGCCAGTTTGCGGCGGGTGCGCAGCGGCAGATGGCGCAGGATGAACAAGCTGATGGGGTTGCGCAGGTAACGGCGCAGTTTCATGTAGCTTTCGTCGCGGGTACACAGACTGTCGCCGTGCATCAACAGCACCGGCTCACCTGCAAGTTGCACGACACTCGGATCCTTGAGCAGGGTGCAGCCGGCTGCTTTGCAGAAGGCCTTGCCGAGCAGAAAATCACGATTGCCGTGCATCAGAAAGATTGCCGTGCCGCTGTCGCTAAGTTCGCGCAGGGCCTGGCAGATGGAGCGTTGGAAGGGGCTCATGGCGTCGTCGCCAATCCACACCTCGAAAAAGTCGCCAAGAATGTACAGCGCTTGCGCCGAACGGGCGCGGGTGGCGAGCAAATCCAGAAACGCCCGGGTAATGTCCGGGCGCTCCTCTTCCAGATGTAAATCTGAAATCAGCAATATCACTCAATGATCTCGGCTTTCTCGATGATCACGTCGTCTGCTGGTACGTCCTGGTGACCGGACTTCATGGTGGTCGAAACACCTTTGATCTTGTCGACAACGTCAGTGCCTGCAACCACTTTACCGAATACCGCGTAGCCCCAGCCCTGTGCGGTTTTGCCGCTGTGGTTGAGGAAGCTGTTGTCAGCGACGTTGATGAAGAACTGTGCGGAAGCCGAATGCGGCTCCATGGTGCGGGCCATGGCGACGGTGTATTTGTCGTTGGAAAGACCGTTGTCAGCTTCGTTCTGGATGCTTGGACGCTTGTCTTTCTTTTCCTTCATGCCTGGCTCGAAACCGCCGCCCTGGATCATGAAGTTGCCGATGACACGGTGGAATACAGTGTTCTCGTAGTGGCCGGCTTTAACGTATTCAATGAAGTTGGCCACGGTGATCGGGGCTTTCTCGGCGTTCAGTTCCAGGACGATGTCGCCGTGGTTGGTGGTCAGTTTGACTTGAGTCATGATCGATACTCTTTTAAGGAGAAACGTTTTCAAGGAATTCGTGGCTTTCGGGGCGCTGCGAGACGCGTGCGAGCCCCTGCCTGTTTGGCAAAAAATCGCCAAGGTGCGCAGTTTAGCGTGATGGCCGCGAATTTCGAGGCTGTTTTTCATATCCAGTGGATTAAAAGCAGCAGTTTTAGGGCCTGCTCTGTCAGGCGCTTGACCGCATCGGCTATGATAGCGGCTTTGTTTTGTCAGGCCCTTTATTCTGGCCACGCACTTGTACGTTCAAGGATCCTATGAGCAAGCCGACTGTCGACCCCACCTCGAATTCCAAGACTGGCCCTGCCGTGCCGGTCAATTTCCTGCGCCCGATCATCCAGGCGGATCTGGACTCGGGTAAGCACACGCAGATCGTCACCCGTTTCCCGCCTGAGCCCAACGGCTACCTGCACATCGGTCACGCCAAGTCGATCTGTGTGAACTTTGGCCTGGCCCAGGAGTTCGGTGGCGTGACGCACCTGCGTTTCGACGACACCAACCCGGCCAAGGAAGACCAGGAATACATCGACGCCATCGAAAGCGACGTCAAGTGGCTGGGCTTTGAGTGGTCCGGTGAAGTGCGCTATGCCTCGCAATATTTTGACCAGTTGCACCAGTGGGCGGTCGAGCTGATCAAGGCGGGCAAGGCCTACGTCGACGACCTGACCCCTGAACAAGCCAAGGAATACCGTGGCAGCCTGACCGAGCCGGGCAAGAACAGCCCGTTCCGCGACCGTTCGGTTGAGGAAAACCTCGACCTGTTCGCCCGCATGAAGGCCGGCGAGTTCAAGGACGGCGCACGCGTGCTGCGGGCCAAGATCGACATGGCCTCGCCGAACATGAACCTGCGCGACCCGATCATGTACCGCATCCGTCATGCCCATCACCACCAGACCGGTGACAAGTGGTGCATTTACCCGAACTATGACTTCACTCACGGTCAGTCGGACGCCATCGAAGGCATCACTCATTCGATCTGCACCCTGGAGTTCGAAAGCCATCGTCCGCTGTACGACTGGTTCCTCGATAACCTGCCAGTACCGGCGCACCCGCGTCAGTACGAGTTCAGCCGTCTGAACCTGAACTACACCATCACCAGCAAGCGCAAGCTCAAGCAACTGGTCGATGAAAAGCACGTCAATGGCTGGGACGATCCGCGCATGTCCACGCTGTCGGGCTTCCGCCGCCGTGGCTACACGCCGAAATCGATCCGCAACTTCTGCGAAATGATCGGCACCAACCGTTCCGACGGCGTGGTTGACTTCGGCATGCTCGAATTCAGCATCCGTGACGACCTTGACCACAGCGCCCCGCGCGCCATGTGCGTACTGCGTCCGCTGAAAGTCGTGATCACCAACTACCCGGAAGGTCAGGTCGAAAACCTCGAACTGGCGTGCCACCCGAAAGAAGACATGGGCGTGCGTGTTCTGCCATTCGCCCGTGAGATCTACATCGACCGTGAAGACTTCATGGAAGAGCCGCCGAAGGGCTACAAGCGCCTGGAGCCTGCCGGTGAAGTGCGCCTGCGCGGCAGCTACGTGATCCGTGCCGACGAAGCGATCAAGGATGCCGATGGCAACATCGTCGAACTGCGTTGCTCGTATGACCCTGAAACCCTGGGCAAGAACCCTGAAGGCCGCAAGGTCAAAGGTGTGATCCACTGGGTGCCGGCCGCGGCCAGCGTCGAGTGCGAAGTGCGTCTGTACGATCGCCTGTTCCGTTCTCCGAACCCGGAGAAGGCCGAAGACAGCGCCAGTTTCCTGGACAACATCAACCCTGACTCACTGCAAGTCCTCACCGGTTGTCGTGCTGAACCCTCGTTGGGCAATGCACAGCCGGAAGACCGTTTCCAGTTCGAGCGCGAAGGTTACTTCGTCGCGGATATCAAGGACTCGAAACCGGGCGCTCCGGTATTCAACCGTACCGTGACCCTGCGTGATTCGTGGGGCCAGTGATCAAGTCTTAAGGAACAATCGTGCTTACGATCTACAACACGCTCACCAAGAGCAAAGAAGTCTTCAAGCCGCTGGATGGCAACAAGGTGCGCATGTACGTCTGCGGGATGACCGTGTACGACTACTGCCACCTGGGCCACGGCCGCAGCATGGTCGCGTTCGACCTGGTGACCCGCTGGTTGCGGTTCAGCGGTTACGACCTGACCTACGTGCGCAACATCACTGACATCGACGACAAGATCATCAACCGCGCCCGTGAAAACGGCGAGTCGTTCGAAGCGTTGACCGAGCGCATGATCGCGGCAATGCACGAAGACGAGTCGCGCTTGAACATCCTCAAGCCGGACATGGAACCGCGCGCCACCGGCCACATTGCCGGCATGCACGCGATGATCCAGACCCTGATCGACAAGGGCTACGCCTACGCGCCGGGTAACGGCGACGTGTACTACCGCGTCGCCAAGTTCATGGGCTACGGCAAGCTGTCGCGCAAGAAAATCGAAGACCTGCGCATCGGCGCCCGCATCGAAGTCGACGAGTCGAAACAGGACCCGCTGGACTTCGTCTTGTGGAAAGCCGCCAAACCGGGTGAGCCGAGCTGGGAATCGCCATGGGGCGCCGGGCGTCCGGGCTGGCACATCGAATGCTCGGTGATGTCGACCTGCTGCCTCGGTGAGACTTTCGATATTCATGGCGGCGGCAGCGACCTTGAGTTCCCGCACCACGAAAACGAAATCGCCCAGAGCGAAGCGGCCACCGGCAAGACCTACGCCAACGCGTGGATGCATTGCGGGATGATTCGCATCAATGGCGAGAAGATGTCCAAGTCCTTGAACAACTTCTTCACCATTCGCGACGTGCTCGACAAGTACCACCCGGAAGTCGTGCGCTACCTGCTGGTATCGAGTCACTACCGCAGCGCGATCAACTACTCGGAAGACAACCTCAAGGACGCCAAAGGCGCTCTGGAGCGTTTCTACCACGCGCTGAAAGGCCTGCCGACGGTTCCGGCCGCCGGTGGCGAAGCCTTTGTCGAACGTTTCACCCAGGTGATGAACGACGACTTCGGCACGCCGGAAGCCTGCGCGGTGCTGTTCGAGATGGTGCGCGAGATCAACCGTCTGCGTGAGAGCGATCTGAACGCGGCGGCAGGTCTGGCGGCACGCCTGAAAGAACTGGCCAGTGTGCTTGGCGTGTTGCAGCTTGAAGCCGATGACTTCCTGCAAGCCGGCGCTGAAGGCCGGGTCGATGCAGCAGAAGTCGAGGCGCTGATTCAGGCGCGCCTGACCGCCCGTGCCAACAAGGACTGGGCCGAGTCGGACCGCATCCGCGACCAGCTCACCGCCATGGGTGTGGTGCTGGAAGACGGCAAGGGCGGCACGACCTGGCGCCTGGCTGACTGAAGCCTGCTTGAGCTAAAAACAAAACCCGCCTAGTGCGGGTTTTTGTTTGATGGACGTAATCTTTGTTGAGATAGAACCAGTTAAACCAAAATAGCGAGTGATGTGTATTTGGCGACTAAAGGGTCGGCGGTGAGTAGCTTCATTGGTTCTGTGATTGCAGTTGCAACAATAAGGCGATCGAACGGATCGCGATGGTGATGTTCGAGGTCTTTCACTGCAATGGCGTGTTCTGAAGTGACAGGCAACTCTATGAAACCGCTTTCGAGGCAGTATTCTCGAACCTCTTCCAAATCAACGCTTAGCTTTCCCAGCCCAACCTTGATCGCCATCTCCCAGAAAGTAGCTGCGCTGATGTAAATCTCAGCGGCGCTCTCAATGAGTTTTCTGGCTCTGCCGGATAGTTTTGGATCATCACTGAGAGTCCAAAGCAGAATATGTGTATCGAGTAAGACCCTCATCCAGGAGTCCCTTCAAATGCGTCCAGCATCTCATCCGGTAGCGGCGCATCAAAGTCTTCAGGCAGGGTCAGTTTGCCTTTCATCGCTCCGATGCGCCGTCCGGAGGGTTTTCCCACGGGAACAAGGCGGGCAAGGGCTCGGCCATGTTTAGCGATCGTGATGATCTGTCCGGAAGCAGCGTCATCGACCAGTTTGGACAAATTGTTTTTTGCTTCACCTAACGGAACGATGATCATGATGCCCCTCCAATATTCTGGACAAATATAGCCAGAATTTTTGGGGTAGGCAAAGGTGAGCGGACAATAGGTCGCGTTGTCATGTGTCGAGTTAGCGGTGAAAGGTCGAGAGGTTTTTGAGGGTGCTGGCGATTCGGGAGTACCCCTTACCAGAATGTTGCGTTGTTGCTCAGTCGCCAGGCATTTAAAACCTTCGACTACGTCTGAAAAAATATCCTGTTTCATTGAATGCTCCTGATAGCCCGTCACTCACCTTAGCGCTTGGTTGCATCAGCCGGATGTCAGCTGCCACCGGTCTCTTTGCAGGCATATTCCGAGAAAGGGGAGAGCAGTCCCCCAAACGCAAAAACGGCACCCGAAGGTGCCGTTTGTGTTTTCTGCTGCGTATCGCTTAAGCGATCAACCCGCCAGGCCAGTCTGCTGAACCAGTGCCAGCAACGGCTGTGGGTACAGGCCGAGGAAGAACGCCAGCACTGCGATGGCCAGCAGCATCACGCCGCCTGCCTTTTGTTCCCAGTGCAGCTGGGCGTCGACGCGACGCAGGTTTGGCTCGATCAGGTACAGGGTGACCATCACGCGCAGGTAGTAGAAGACGCCGATGGCGCTGCCCAGTACCAGGGAGCCGACCAGCCACCATTGGTGAGACTCGACACCGGTGGCGATGATGTAGAACTTGCCGATGAAGCCTGCGGTCAGCGGGATGCCGGCCAGCGACAACATCATCACGGTCAGAACAGCGGTCAGGTACGGACGACGCCAGAACAGGCCGCGGTACTCGTACAGTGCGTCAGCGTCACGGCCTTTGTACGGCGAGGACATCAGGGTGATCACGCCGAAAGCACCGAGGCTGGTGATCACGTAGGTGACCAGGTACACGCCGATGGCTTCCATCGCCAGACCCTTGCTTGCCACCAGGGCGATCAGCAGGTAACCGAAGTGGGCGATAGACGAGTAACCCAGCAGACGCTTGAGGTTGCTCTGGGTCAGTGCCAACAGGTTACCGAACAGGATCGAGGCAATCGCGATCACGGTCAGCACAGTGCTCAACACACCGCTGCTGGCCACTGGCGATATCTGGAACAGACGCACCATGACCGCGAACACGGCAACTTTCGAGGCGGTGGCCAGGAATGCTGCAACCGGTGCCGGGGCACCTTCGTAGACGTCCGGCGTCCAGAGGTGGAACGGTACCAGCGACAGCTTGAATGCCAGGCCGATCAGCATCATGCCCAGGCCCATCTGCGCCAGCGGGCTTGGCAGTCCGGTGGCCGCAAGGGCGTGGCCGATGCCGCTGAAGCTCAGGGTGCCGGCTTCGGCGTAGAGCAGGGCCATACCGAACAACAGGAACGCCGAACCGGCTGCCGACAGCACCATGTACTTGATGCCGGCTTCCAGTGAGCGCTTGTTGAAGAAGGCATAGGCCACCAGACCGTAGACCGGTACCGAGAGCAGTTCCAGACCGACGAACAACCCGGCCAGGTGCTGCGCGCTGACCAGAACCAGGCCACCGGCGGCAGCCATCAGGATCAGCAGGTACAGTTCTTCACGGTTGCCCGGGTAACCCGTACCGCCTTCGCCGAGGTAGGCATGGGCGAGAGTGACGCAAGCGAGGGTGGCGACCAGGATCAGCGCCATGTACAGGCAGGCAAAGCTGTCGATCTGCAGCAAGGGCGTCACGGCCAGAGGCGCGACTTTCAAAGCTGGCAGGATCGACAGCAAGGCCAGGTTCAGACCCGCGACCGACAGCAGGAAGGTCTGCGAGTGGTTGCGGCGCCAGGCGATCGCCAGCATCACCACGATGATCGTGGCGCTGGTGATCAACAATGGCGCAAGCGCGATAAAGTGTTGAATCGTAAAGTCCATAGCGCTCTTACCGGGCCGAAGCGAGTTGAGTGAAGGCGGTACCGAACCATTGCTGCACGCCATGCATCGTCGCGGCAGAGGTATCGAGGAACGGTTGCGGGTAGACGCCGATGTAAATCAGCAGTGCCGCCAGTCCAACCACCATGATCATTTCGCGAGTATCCATGCCATGCAGCACGGCGTCCGATTTGGACGGACCGAAGTAGGCACGGTGAATCATGATCAGCGAGTAGACCGAACCGAACACCAGGCCGGCAGTCGCGATCACGGTGACCCACGGCGCGCTGGCGAAGGTGCCGATCAGGATCAGGAACTCACCGACGAAGTTACCGGTCACCGGCAGGCCCAGCGAAGCTGCAGCGAAGAACAGGCTGATGGCAGGCAGGTAGGCGATCTTCGACCACAGGCCGCCCATCTCACGCATGTCGCGAGTGTGGGTGCGCTCGTAGAGCTGGCCGCAGAGGATAAAGAGTGCCGCTGCCGACAGGCCGTGCGCGAGCATCTGGATCACTGCGCCTTGCAGGGCCAACTGGCTGCCGGAGTAGATGCCGATCAACACGAAGCCCATGTGCGAAACGCTGGAGTACGCAACCAGGCGCTTGATGTCGGTCTGGGCGAACGCCAGGAACGCACCGTAGAAGATCCCGACCAGGCCCAGGGCCATGGCGAACGGCGCGAACTCGGCCGACGCATTCGGGAACAACGGCAGGGCGAAACGCAGCAGACCGTACGCAGCGGTCTTCAGCAGAATACCGGCCAGGTCAACGGAACCCGCAGTCGGTGCCTGTGCGTGAGCATCCGGCAGCCAGGAGTGGAACGGCACTACCGGCAGCTTCACCGCGAAGGCGATGAAGAAGCCGAGCATCAGAACGTACTCGGTGGTCAGCGACATCTTGGTTTTCAACAGGTCGGCGTAGTTGAAAGTAATCACGCCAGTGCTGTTGAAGTTGACCAGTACCAGACCCAGGATCGCCACCAGCATGATCAGGCCGCTGGCCTGAGTGAAGATGAAGAACTTGGTCGCCGCGTAGATCCGGGTTTTCTTGCCGTCCGAAGAACTGTGACCCCAGAGCGCGATGAGGAAATACATCGGCACCAGCATCATTTCCCAGAAGAAGAAGAACATGAACAGGTCGAGCGCGAGGAACACGCCGACGACACCGCCCAGGATCCACATCAGGTTCAGGTGGAAGAAGCCAACATGACGCTGGATCTCTTTCCACGAGCAGAGTACCGAGAGGACACCCAGCAGACCGGTCAGCATGATCATCAACAGCGACAGGCCGTCGAGGGCCAGGTGCACGTTGATGCCGAAGCGCTCGATCCAGACATGCTTGAACTCAAGCGCCCAGGTCTGATCGGCGCCAGGCGCCGGAGCAAATGAATAGTCACCGTGGGCCCACAGCCAGAGGCCGAGGGAGAGCAGCAGGGACATGGTGATCAGCGCAATCCAGCGGGGGAGGGTAGCGCCGAAGCGCTCACCCATCCAGCACAGCAGGCCGCCGATGAAGGGGATCAGGATTAGCCATGGCAAAATCATGACGGGCTCGTTTCCTTTCGCAAGTTCGCAAGGTTCATATCAGACCGCTACCAGCACGACAGCGCCGATAACCAGCACGGCACCAGCAGCCATCGAGGCGGCGTACCAACGCAGTTGACCTGTTTCGGTACGGCTCAGGGAGTTGTGACCCCCTTTGGCCATCCGCGGGATCAAACCGATGGTTTGGTCGAACGGGTCTTTGCGCAGCATGTGGCTGATCGCAAGGTACGGCTTGACGAACAGTTTGTCGTAGATCCAGTCGAAGCCCCAGGCCGCGAACCACCAGGCCGAGAGCAGACGGCCGATGCCGCTGTTGGCGATGGCGGTGACGAAGCGACGCTTGCCGAGGAACAGCAGCGCGGCCAGCAGGATACCGGACAGGGCGATAGCGCCCGAGGCCAGTTCCAGGCTGTGCTTGGCTTCGCCGCCGGCATGCCCAACGCTTTCTGGCAGTACGCCGTGCAGTGGCGGAACGATCATCGCGCCAATGGCGGTCGACAGTACGATCAGCACCGACAGTGGCAGCCAGTGAGCGATGCCGTGACCGGCGTGGGCTTCGGTCTTCACTTCACCGTGGAACGCGATGAAGATCAGGCGGAAGGTGTACAGCGACGTCATGAAGGCACCCACCAGACCTGCATAGAGCAGACCGTGGTTGCCGCTGGCGAAGGCTTCCCAGAGGATTTCGTCTTTCGAGTAGAAACCTGCGGTCACCAGTGGCAGGGCCGCAAGGGCCGCGCCGCCGACGATGAAGCTGGTGTAGGCCAGTGGCAGTTTCTTCCACAGACCGCCCATCTTGAAGATGTTCTGCTCGTGGTGGCAGGCAACGATCACCGAACCGGAAGCAAGGAACAGCAGCGCCTTGAAGAATGCGTGAGTCATCAGGTGGAAGATCGCGCCTTCCCAGGCACCTACGCCCAGCGCCAGGAACATGTAGCCGATCTGGCTCATGGTCGAGTAGGCGAGGATACGTTTGATGTCGGTTTGGACCAGGGCTGCGAAACCGGCGAGCACCAGGGTCACACCGCCGACGATGCCGACCAGGTGCAGGATATCCGGTGCCAGGGCGAACAGACCGTGGGTACGGGCGATCAGGTAGACACCGGCGGTCACCATGGTCGCGGCGTGGATCAGTGCCGAAACCGGGGTAGGGCCGGCCATCGCATCCGCCAGCCAGGTTTGCAGCGGCAGTTGCGCGGATTTACCGACAGCGCCACCCAGCAGCATCAGGGTCGCCATGACGATCCAGAAGTCGCCGGTCTTGAAGTGCTCAGGCGCTTTGACCAGCAGCTCTTGAATGTTCAGCGTGCCCAACTGCTGGAACAGGATGAACAGGCCGATGGCCATGAACACGTCACCGATACGGGTGACGATGAAGGCTTTGAGTGCGGCGTTACCGTTGTTGCGGTTGCTGTAGTAGAAACCGATCAACAGGTAGCTGCACAGGCCCACGCCTTCCCAACCGAAGTACAGGAACAACAGGTTATCGCCCAGCACCAGGAACAGCATGCTGGCGATAAACAGGTTGGTGTACGCGAAGAAGCGCGAGTAACCGTCTTCACCGCGCATGTACCAGGACGCGAACAGGTGGATCAGGAAGCCCACGCCGACGACCACACCGAGCATAGTCACGGACAGGCCATCCAGGTACAGGGCGAAGTTCGGCTTGAAGTCGCCTACCGACATCCACTGCCACAACACCTGGGTGACGTGACCGCCTTCAGGCGGCGCGACGTTGAACTGCCAGATCACATAGGCAGCAACGATCGCCGAGAGGCCGACGGAGCCGACGCCGATCAGCGCCGAGAGGTTTTCCGAGAGGCGCCCGCGTGAGAACGAAAGCAGCAGGAAACCGATCAGGGGGAATACGAAAGTCAGATAGAGAAGGTTCATCCGCGCATCTCGCTGGCAGCGTCGATATCGAGAGTGTGGAAGCGGCGATGCAGCTGCAACAGAATCGCCAGGCCAATACTGGCCTCGGCAGCTGCCAGGCTGATCACCAGGATGAACATGATCTGTCCATCCGGCTGGCCCCAACGGCTACCGGCAACGATGAACGCCAGTGCGGAGGCATTCATCATGACCTCCAGGCTCATCAGCACGAAAAGAATGTTGCGGCGGACCATCAGGCCAACCAGACCGAGGCAGAACAGGATGCCGGCAACCGCCAGACCATGTTCGAGAGGGATAGCAGGCATAAAGTTACTCCTTCGCCTCGTTGCGGCCCAAGTGGAACGCCGTGACGGCTGCAGCGAGCAGCAGCATCGAGGCGAGTTCGACCACCAGCAGATAAGGACCGAACAGGCTGATGCCCACGGCCTTGGCGTCTACGGTGGTGTGGCCGACGCCGGTGCCGCTGGAATGGCTGAACAGCACATACAGCAGTTCAGCCAGCAGCAGCGCAGCCAGTACCACCGGCCCCGCCCAGATACCGGGCTTGAGCCAGACGCGCTCTTGCTGAACCGAGGCGGGGCCGAGGTTCAGCATCATCACCACGAACACGAACAGCACCATGATGGCGCCAGCGTAGGCGATCACTTCCAGTACACCGGCAAATGGCGCACCGAGGCTGAAAAAGGTCATCGCCACGGCGAGCAGCGAAATAATCAGGTAGAGCAGGGCGTGTACAGGATTGGTGTTGGTGATCACGCGAAGCGTGGACACAACGGCAACTCCTGACGCGAAATAGAAAGCGAATTCCATCTTTCTTCCTTAAGGCAGCAAGCTCTTCACGTTGATCGGTTCGGCTTCATTCTGCGCGGAGCCTTTCGGCTTGCCAGCAATGGCCATACCTGCAACACGATAGAAGTTGTAGTCAGGGTTTTTGCCGGGTCCTGCGATCAAAAGATCTTCTTTCTCGTAAACCAGGTCCTGACGCTTGAACTCGGCCATTTCGAAATCCGGTGTCAGCTGGATCGCGGTGGTCGGGCAGGCTTCCTCGCAGAGGCCACAGAAAATGCAGCGCGAGAAGTTGATACGGAAAAACTCCGGGTACCAGCGACCGTCTTCGGTTTCGGCTTTCTGCAGCGAGATGCAACCGACCGGGCATGCCACGGCGCAGAGGTTGCAGGCAACGCAACGCTCTTCACCATCGGGGTCGCGGGTCAGGACGATACGTCCACGAAAGCGCGGCGGCAGGTACACCGCCTCTTCCGGATATTGCAGCGTGTCGCGCTTGCGGAAGGCATGGCCGAAGATCATCACCAGGCTGCGAAGCTGGGTGAAGAAGCCATGCACGATGTCAAAAATATACTTCATGATTCTCTATCCTCACTGAGCCGCGATGGCGGGCGTGTTGAGCAACACGATCGCAGCGGTCACCAGCATGTTGACGAGGGTCAGCGGCAGGCAGAACTTCCAGCTGAAGTCCATCACTTGGTCATACCGTGGGCGCGGAATCGAGGCGCGCAGCAGGATGAAGAACATGATGAAGAACGCGGTTTTCAGTGCGAACCAGATGAACGGGATCTGCGGCAGAATGCCGAACGGACCGTGCCAGCCACCGAAGAACAAGGTTACCAGCAGCGCCGAAATCAACACGATGCCGATGTACTCGCCGACGAAGAACATGCCCCATTTCATGCCGGCGTATTCAATGTGGTAACCGTCGGCCAGTTCCTGCTCCGCTTCCGGCTGGTCGAACGGGTGACGGTGAGTCACGGCGACGCCGGCAATGAAGAAGGTCAGGAAACCGAAGATCTGCGGAATGACGAACCACAGGTGCTGGGCCTGGTAGTCAACGATGTCGCGCATGTTGAACGAGCCGACCTGGATCACGATGCCCATCAGCGACAGGCCCATGAACACTTCGTACGACACGGTTTGTGCCGAGGCCCGCAAACTGCCCAGCAAGGCGAACTTGTTGTTACTCGACCAGCCGGCGAACAACACCGCGTAGACCGACAGACCGGCCATGGCGAAGAAGAACAGGATGCCGATGTTCAGGTCCGCGACACCCCAGGTCGGGGTGATCGGGATGATCGCGAAGGCAATCAGCAAGGCGCTCATGGCCACGACCGGCGCCAGGGTGAAAATCACCTTGTCGGCGAACGGCGGCGTCCAGTCTTCCTTGAAGAACATCTTGATCATGTCGGCCGCGATCTGGAACGCGCCGAACGGGCCGACGCGGTTCGGACCGTAACGGTCCTGCCAGAGGGCGAGCAAACGACGCTCGACCCAGCTCAACAGCGCGCCGCAGACCACTACGGCGAGCAGGATCACGATGGCCTTGAGCACCGCGATGATGATGTCGATCACTTCAGGAGTGAACAAGGTCATTGCGCTGCCTCCTGCAGACCGTCAACGGATTTGCCAAAGATTGCCGGTGGAATGCCGGCGATACCCGCAGGCAGCGCCACCAGGCCGGCGCCCAGTTCTTCGTTGATGCGCAGCGGCAGACGCAGGGTCTGGCCGGCAACGTTCAAGCTCAGCATGGCACCGTCATTGACGCCCAGGCGATCGGCTTCGGACTTGGCCAGCGACACATAAGCAGCCGGAATGCGTTCCTGGACCGGAGCGGCTTTAGAAGAGTTCTCTTCGCTGCCGAACAGGTGATAGAACGGCACAACCTGCCAAGTGCCTTGGGCCGGATTGAATGCACGCGGAACACTGGCGAACCAGTTCAGCGAATCACCCTGGCTTTCGATCAGGCGAGCACCCGGATCACCGGCACGCAGGTGACCACCGACTTCGTCCTGGAACTTGTTCCAGGCTTGCGGCGAGTTCCAGCCCGGCGACCAGGCGAATGGTACTTGCTGACGCGGTTCGACCGAGCCCGAGTAACCTTCCATGGAGAACGAGAACGCGGTGTCGTTGTCCTGGGATGTACGCGGCTCGTGCACGCTGATGTCGGCGCGCATGGCGGTCCGGCCACTGTAACGCAACGGTTCGCGGGCCAGTTTCAGGCCTTTGATCCGGAACGAAGCGGACGGTGCGGCGTTGACGATGCCGGCCAGTTGTGGAGTGCTCGAAGCGCAGGCCGCGGTGACGTGGTCCAGTTGGGTCCAGTCGATCGGCTGGTTCAGCAGGGTTGCGCGCAGGGCATGCAGCCAGCGCCAGCCTTCGTGAACCAGGATGCTCGCATCGAGGTAAGTCGGGTCGAAGACCTGGAAGAAGCGCTGGGCGCGGCCTTCCTGGCTGACCAGCGTACCGTCGCCTTCAGCGAAGCTGGCAGCTGGCAGAACCAGGTGCGCGCGATCGCTGGTAGCGGTTTTCTGATGGTCGGCAACGATCACCACTTTGGCGGCGGTCAGGGCCGCATCGACCTTGGCTTTGTCGGTGCGGGTGTACAGATCGTTTTCCAGCACCACGATGGCGTCGGCTTTACCCTCGATCACCGCTTGCAGGGCTGCATCGACCGATTCGCCGCCGAGCATGGCCAGGCCGAGGCTGTTGGCCTCTGGCACGATCAGGCTGATGGAACCGTTCTTCTCGCGCAGCTTCAGGGCTTTGGCGATGTTCGCCGCCGCTTCGATCAGGGCTTTGGAGCCCAGCGAAGTACCGGCGATGATCAGTGGGCGCTTGGCCGCGAGCAGGGCGTTGGCGATGCGTTGAGCCAGTTCGAGAGCTTCGCTGTCCAGGCCTTCAACGGCTGGAGCGCTGGCGTCGAGGGCGTGAGCCACGGCGAAACCGATACGTGCCAGGTCGTCTGGAGCGGCGTGAACGCATTCTTCAGCCACGTCGTCGAGCTTGGTTTCGGCCAGGCTTGCGATAAACAGCGGGTTCAGCGCGTGCTGACCGATGTTTTTCACCGCGGCGTCGAGCCAAGGCTGAACACGCATCGCGTCGGCCATGTCTTCGGCTTTGCCCTTGACCGATTGACGCAGGGCCAGGGCCATGCGCGCAGCGGTCTGGGTCAGGTCTTCACCGAGGACGAAAATCGCGTCGTGGTCTTCGACGTCGCGCATGTTCGGGATCGGCAGCGGGCTGTCTTTCAGCACCTGCATGACCAGGCGAATACGCTCGAGCTCGGAAGCCTCGATACCCGAGTAGAAGTGCTCGGCACCGACCAGTTCGCGCAGGGCATAGTTGCTTTCAAGGCTGGCACGCGGCGAACCGATACCGACGATGTTGCGACCGCGCAGCAGGTCAGCGGCTTTATCCAGCGCTTCGTCGAGGCTCAGCTTCGCGCCGTTGGCCAGCAGCGGCTGACGTGGGCGATCTTCGCGGTTGACGTAGCCATAACCGAAACGGCCACGGTCGCACAGGAAGTACTGGTTCACCGAACCGTTGAAGCGGTTTTCGATGCGACGCAGTTCGCCGTAACGCTCACCCGGGCTGATGTTGCAACCGCTGGAGCAGCCATGGCAGATGCTCGGCGAGAACTGCATGTCCCATTTACGGTTGTAGCGCTCGGAGTGAGTCTTGTCGGTGAACACACCGGTCGGGCAGACCTCGGTGAGGTTGCCGGAGAACTCGCTTTCGAGGGTGCCGTCTTCAACGCGACCGAAGTACACGTTGTCGTGGGCGCCGAATACACCGAGGTCAGTACCGCCGGCGTAGTCTTTATAGAAGCGTACGCAGCGATAGCAGGCGATGCAGCGGTTCATTTCGTGGGAAATGAACGGGCCCAGTTGCTGGTTCTGGTGGGTACGCTTGGTGAAGCGGTAACGGCGCTCGTTGTGGCCGGTCATTACCGTCATGTCTTGCAGGTGGCAGTGACCGCCTTCCTCGCACACGGGGCAGTCGTGCGGGTGGTTGGTCATCAACCATTCGACGACGCTTGCGCGAAACACTTTGGCTTCTTCGTCGTCGATGGAGATCCAGCTGCCGTCGGTCGCAGGGGTCATGCAGGACATGACGATACGACCACGCTTGTCGTTCTCGTCGGTGTACTGCTTGACGGCGCACTGGCGGCAAGCGCCAACGCTGCCAAGGGCGGGGTGCCAGCAGAAATAAGGGATATCGAGGCCTAGCGACAGACATGCCTGTAACAGGTTGTCTGCCCCATCGACTTCGAGCTCTTTGCCGTCTACGTGGATAGTGGCCATGGTTCAAAGTTCTTCGTTGGCCCGGTGTCAGCGGGCGTGGCTAATGGAATCTTGTTATCCGTCCAAATCCAAACAGCCTGAAAAGGCGTCATCGGACGAAAGGCGAACGGCACGGACCGTTCGCCTTTTTAAAGCGTTAAGCGCCGACTACGATCGGCCTTGCCAGAGGCGGGACGGCGGCGCGGGTGGGCGCGATGCCGGCTTCGAACTCTGGACGGAAATACTTGATGGCACTGCCCAATGGCTCCACGGCACCCGGTGCGTGAGCACAGAAGGTCTTGCCTGGGCCGAGGAAGCCGACCAGACCCAGCAGGGTCTCGATGTCGCCGGCTTGCCCTTCACCGTTCTCGATGGCGCGCAGGAGCTTGACGCTCCACGGCAAACCGTCACGGCACGGGGTGCAGAAACCGCACGACTCACGGGCGAAGAACTCTTCCATGTTTCGCAGCAGGGACACCATGTTGACGCTGTCGTCTACCGCCATGGCCAGGCCGGTACCCATACGGGTGCCCACTTTGGCGATGCCGCCGGCGTACATTTGTGCGTCCAGGTGTTCCGGCAACAGGAAGCCGGTACCGGCGCCGCCTGGCTGCCAGCACTTGAGCTTGTAACCGTCGCGCATGCCGCCGGCGTAGTCTTCGAACAGCTCGCGCGCAGGGACGCCGAACGGCAGCTCCCACAGGCCAGGGTTCTTCACTTTGCCGGAGAAGCCCATCAGCTTGGTGCCATGGTCTTCACTGCCTTCGCGAGCGAGGGATTTGTACCAGTCCACGCCGTCGCCGATGATCGCCGGCACGTTGCACAGCGTTTCGACGTTGTTCACGCAGGTCGGCTTGCCCCACACGCCAACGGCGGCAGGGAAGGGCGGCTTGGAGCGCGGATTGGCGCGGCGGCCTTCGAGGGAGTTGATCAGTGCGGTTTCTTCACCGCAGATGTAACGCCCGGCGCCGGTGTGGACGAACAGTTCGAAATCGAAACCGCTGCCCAGGATGTTCTTGCCCAACAGGCCTGCAGCCTTGGCTTCTTCCACGGCACGGTTCAGGTGCTTGGCGGCGGTGGTGTATTCGCCACGCAGGAAGATGTAGCCACGGTAGGTTTTCAGTGCGCGAGCACTGATCAGCATGCCTTCGATCAGCAGATGGGGCAGTTGCTCCATCAGCATGCGGTCTTTCCAGGTGTTGGGTTCCATTTCATCCGCGTTGCACAGCAGGTAGCGGATGTTCATGGATTCGTCTTTGGGCATCAGGCCCCACTTCACGCCAGTGGGGAAGCCTGCGCCACCGCGACCCTTGAGGCCGGAGTCCTTGACGGTCTGGACGATATCGTCCTGGGACATGTCGGCGAAGGCTTTACGCGCTGCGGCGTAGCCGTTCTTGGCCTGGTACTCGTCGAGCCAGACAGCCTCGCCGTCGTCACGCAGGCGCCAGGTCAGCGGGTGAGTCTCTGCACTGCGCTTGATGCGGTTGGCAGGGCCGAAGGAAGTCAGGGTCATACGTAGCCCTCGAGCAATTTGGCAACGCCAGCAGGCTGCACATCACCGAATGTGTCGTCGTCGATCATCAACGCCGGCGCCTTGTCGCAGTTACCGAGGCAGCAGACCGGCAGCAGGGTGAAACGACCGTCGGCGGTGGTTTGACCCAGGCCGATGCCCAGCTTGCTCTGGATTTCGCTGACCACCGACTCGTGGCCGCCGATGTAGCAGACCATGCTGTCGCAGACGCGAATGATGTGACGACCGACTGGCTGACGGAAGATCTGGCTATAGAACGTCGCCACGCCTTCAACGTCGCTGGCCGGGATGCCAAGGATTTCGCCGATGGCGTAGAGCGCGCCGTCAGGCACCCAACCACGTTCCTTCTGGACGATCTTCAGGGCTTCGATCGACGCCGCGCGCGGGTCTTCGTAGTGATGCAGCTCGTGCTCGATGGCCGAGCGCTCGGTTTCGCTCAGGGCGAAACGGTCTGTCTGGATAAGCGTGCTGTTCATGCTTAGCGGTCCACGTCGGCCATAACGAAGTCGATACTACCCAGGTACGCGATCAAGTCCGCGACCATGCTGCCTTTGATCACCGAAGGGATCTGCTGCAGATGCGGGAAGCTTGGGGTGCGAATCCGGGTGCGGTAGCTCATGGTGCCGCCATCGCTCGTCAGGTAATAACTGTTGATGCCCTTGGTCGCTTCGATCATCTGGAAGGATTCGTTGGCCGGCATGACCGGGCCCCACGAAACTTGCAGGAAGTGCGTGATCAAGGTTTCGATGTGCTGCAGCGTGCGCTCTTTCGGCGGCGGCGTGGTCAGCGGGTGATCCGCCTTGTACGGGCCTTCCGGCATGTTGCGCAGGCACTGGTCGATGATCTTGATGCTCTGGCGCATTTCTTCCACGCGCACGATGCAACGATCATAGGCATCGCCATTGGCCGCCAGCGGCACTTCGAATTCGAAGTTCTCGTAGCCGGAGTACGGACGGGCCTTGCGCAGGTCGAAATTGCAACCGGTCGAACGCAAGCCTGCACCGGTGACGCCCCATTCCAGGGCTTCTTTGGTGTTGTAGGCGGCGACGCCGATGGTCCGGCCACGCAGGATGCTGTTGTCCAGTGCGGCTTTCTGGTATTCGTCCAGACGCTTTGGCATCCACTCGACGAAGTCCTTGACCAGTTTTTGCCAGCCGCGCGGCAGGTCGTGGGCAACGCCACCGATGCGGTACCAGGCCGGGTGCAGACGGAAACCGGTGATGGCTTCAATCACCGTGTACGCCTTCTGGCGGTCGGTGAAGGTGAAGAACACCGGGGTCATGGCGCCGACGTCCTGGATGTACGTACCCAGGAACAGCAGGTGGCTGGTGATCCGGAAGAACTCGGCCATCATGATGCGGATGACGTCGACCTTCTCTGGGACCTTGATGCCGGCCAGCTTCTCGACCGAGAGCACGTACGGCAGGTTGTTCATCACGCCGCCGAGGTAGTCGATACGGTCGGTGTAAGGGATGAAGCTGTGCCAGGACTGACGCTCGGCCATCTTCTCGGCACCACGGTGGTGGTAGCCGACGTCCGGCACGCAGTCGACGATTTCTTCGCCGTCCAGTTGCAGGATGATGCGGAATGCACCGTGAGCGGAAGGGTGGTTCGGGCCCAGGTTGAGGAACATGTAGTCCTCGTTGGCGCCGGAACGTTTCATGCCCCAGTCTTCAGGCTTGAAGCGTGCAGCCTCTTCTTCAAGCTGATGCTTGGCCTGCGTCAGGCTGAACGGGTCGAACTCGGTGGCACGGGCCGGGAAGTCCTTGCGCAGCGGGTGACCTTCCCAGGTCGGTGGCATCATGATGCGGGTCAGGTGCGGGTGGCCGGCAAAGTTGATGCCGTACATGTCCCACACTTCACGCTCGTACCAGTTGGCGTTCGGCCAGATACCGGTCACGGTCGGCACGCTGAGGTCGCTCTCGGACAAGGCGACCTTGATCATTACGTCACTATTACGTTCGATCGACATCAAGTGATAGAACACAGTGAAGTCGGCACCGTTCGGCAAACCCTGGCGCTTGGTGCGCAGACGCTCGTCCACGCCGTGCAGGTCATAGAGCATGACGTACGGCTTGGGCAGGTTGCGCAGGAAGGTCAGGACTTCGACGAGTTTGGCACGGGCAACCCAAAGCACCGGCATGCCGGTGCGGGTGGCCTGGGCGCTGAACGCCTCAGGGCCAAAACGATTGTTCAATTCGACGACCACATCCTGGTCGTCTGCCTTGTAAGGCGGGATGTACAGAGCACTGCCTGTAGTCATGGTTTTTTTATCGCTTTCGGTCAACGTAAAGAATGAAGCCAGTTTCTCGTTTCTTTGTAAGAACAGAGCTGGATCAGACTTCGTCGGGGCTGCGCAGGTTGGTTACCTGAATACGCTGTTCGCGGCGCTGTTCCTTTTGCGAAGGCATCTCGGCGCGGTAAACGCCTTGATCGCCAACGACCCAGGAAAGTGGGCGACGCTCCTGGCCAATCGACTCCTGCAACAGCATCAAGCCTTGCAGAAAAGCTTCAGGGCGGGGCGGGCAGCCAGGCACGTAGACGTCCACGGGCAGGAACTTGTCCACCCCTTGAACGACGGAGTAGATGTCGTACATGCCACCGGAGTTGGCGCACGAACCCATGGAGATAACCCACTTCGGCTCGAGCATCTGCTCGTAGAGACGCTGAATGATCGGCGCCATCTTGATGAAGCAGGTTCCGGCAATAACCATGAAATCCGCTTGACGCGGCGATGCCCGGATAACCTCGGCGCCAAAGCGCGCGATGTCGTGGGGCGCCGTGAAGGCGGTGGTCATTTCCACGTAGCAGCACGAAAGGCCGAAGTTATACGGCCACAGGGAGTTCTTACGCCCCCAGTTGATCGTGCCGTTAAGCACGTCTTCGAGCTTGCCCATGAAAATGTTTTTGTGGACTTGATCTTCTAACGGATCGGAGACGGTTTCCCGTGCGCCAATCGGGTACTGCTCGTTAGGAGCATCGGGGTCGATCCTGGTGAGATTGTATTGCATCGCCAAAGCCTCATTGTTTCAGCTTCGCCTGCCGCTTACGACGAGCTTCCGGAGCCCAATCAAGGGCGCCCACTCGAAATAGGTAGACAAGACCTGCCAACAGAATTGCTATGAAAACGAGAGCTTCGACGAATCCGGTCCAGCCGCTTTCGCGGACGGACACAGACCAGGCAAAGAGAAATAGGGCTTCGATATCGAAGATCACGAACAGCATCGCGACCAGATAGAATTTGGCTGAGAGCCGCAAGCGGGCGCCACCGGTAGGTAGCATGCCGGACTCGAACGGTTCGTTTTTGCTGCGGCCCCAGGCTTTTGACCCGAGGAGGCTGGAGACGCCGAGCATGAAGGCGCACAGGCCGCCGACACCCAGAAGGAAAATGGCAAAGCCCCAGTTGTGGGCCATGAGTCCTGTCGCTTCGGGCATGCTGGTAATCCTTAACAGAGAGCAAAGGTCTCTGAGCTTGAAAAGAAATAAAGCAGTGACGATATGTCGCAGCAATCAATCGCGGTGATTTTATGGCTAAACACCGAGCAAGTAAAATTCCTGTAGCGAAATTATTTATAAGAATAAGGACATAGCGCACCTCAAAAAGCCTGCAGCCCATGCGTTGCGGGCATTAGCAGGGGTTTCGTCAATAATGTTTTGTGCGAGTTGTAACGAACATGAATCGCGCCAAATGATAATCAATATTGTTTGCGGCGGTTTTTGAACTGTTATTCGGGGTGGTGGCTGGAAAGTTGCGCTTACATGCCGGCTACTGCAAGTAGTGCGCGGGGCCGTTTTACCCTGTTTTGCCGATTGAAATACCGCTCTGGATCAATGTTTTTGCTCGTCCTTGCTCCCCCTTCCTGTAGGAGCAAGGCTTGCCCGCGATGAACGATGACTCGGTTTGTCTGAAAAACTGCGGCGCACCCATCGCGGGCAAGCCTGGCTCCTACGAGGGCTTGTGGTGTTCGTGAAATTGCGGGCAAAAAAACGCCCCGAACCAGTCGGGGCGTCAGATGTGCGGCATTCCGGTTAGTTTTTTACTCGGTCCGGAAGGGCCGTTTGTTCGTTCGAATCAGATCAGTGGAACTGTTCTTCTTCGGTGGAGCCGGTCAGTGCGGTAACCGAAGACGAGCCGCCCTGAATCACGGTGGTCATGTCGTCGAAGTAGCCGGTGCCCACTTCCTGCTGGTGCGCTACGAAGGTGTAACCCTTGGCGGCGTCAGCGAATTCCTGCTCTTGCAGCTTCACGTAGGCAGTCATGTCGTTGCGGGCGTAGTCGTGCGCCAGGTTGAACATGCTGTGCCACATGTTGTGAATGCCGGCCAGGGTGATGAACTGGTGCTTGTAGCCCATGGCAGACAGTTCGCGCTGGAACTTGGCGATGGTCGCGTCGTCCAGGTTTTTCTTCCAGTTGAAGGAAGGCGAGCAGTTGTACGACAGCAGTTGGTCCGGGTATTCCTTTTTGATCGCTTCAGCGAAGCGACGGGCTTCGTCCAGGTCCGGCTTGGCGGTTTCGCACCAGATCAGGTCGGCGTACGGCGCGTAGGCCAGGCCGCGAGCGATAGCCTGGTCGAGTCCCGCGCGAACTTTGTAGAAGCCTTCCTGGGTGCGCTCGCCAGTCACGAATGGCTGGTCGTACGGATCGCAGTCGGACGTCAGCAAATCAGCAGCGTTAGCGTCGGTACGGGCCAGGATGATGGTCGGCGTACCGGCAACGTCGGCTGCCAGACGAGCTGCGATCAGCTTCTGTATGGCTTCCTGGGTTGGAACCAGTACCTTGCCGCCCATGTGGCCGCATTTTTTCACGGAAGCCAGTTGGTCTTCGAAGTGAACGCCGGCAGCGCCTGCTTCGATCATGCTCTTCATCAGCTCGTAGGCGTTCAGAACACCACCGAAACCGGCTTCAGCATCGGCAACGATCGGTGCGAAGTAGTCGATGTAACCTTCGTCGCCCGGGTTCTTGCCGGCTTTCCACTGGATCTGGTCGGCGCGACGGAACGAGTTGTTGATGCGCTTGACCACGGTCGGTACGGAGTCGACGGGGTACAGCGACTGGTCCGGGTACATCGATTCTGCAGAGTTGTTGTCTGCAGCAACCTGCCAGCCCGACAGGTAGATCGCCTGGATGCCGGCTTTAACTTGCTGTACCGCCTGGCCGCCGGTCAGGGCGCCCATGCAGTTGACGAAATCTTTCTCGGGGCGGAAGGCTGGCTTGGCACCCTGGGTAACCAGGTTCCAGAGCTTCTCGGCGCCCATTTTTGCAAAGGTGTGCTCAGGTTGAACCGAGCCACGCAGACGGACGACGTCAGCAGCGGAGTAAGTGCGTGTCACGCCTTTCCAGCGCGGGTTTTCAGCCCAGTCTTTTTCAAGGGCTGCAATTTGCTGTTCGCGTGTCAGTGCCATGGAGATAAACCTCGTCGCATAGGTCTGGTGGAAAATTCCTGTTGCCAGATACGCACATTCAAATGGGGCGTAGATGGCTGCTCGCTGACCAGAAGCTTAGGCGGTCAAGTCGGGTCTGGCGGGGAAGGCGACGGGATGAACGATGGGCTCGAGGAT
The DNA here is from genome assembly GCF_058800905.1 of Pseudomonas sp. GW822-FHT04C11. Lineage (NCBI taxonomy): Bacteria > Pseudomonadati > Pseudomonadota > Gammaproteobacteria > Pseudomonadales > Pseudomonadaceae > Pseudomonas > Pseudomonas sp. GW822-FHT04C11. The sequence goes on from NZ_JBXAMS010000025.1 coordinate 45,988, forward strand.
GAAAGCTGAGCAGGTAAGGGCGAACTGGCGGGCGCATTCGGGCGTCGTGGGCCTTTATACGATCATCAGTGTGTTGCCGGGCTACCTATTACGCTTCCGTCCCTCGGGACAACTTCGTTCCAGTCGCAACCTCGTCAAACACACCTTATGGGCGGTACAGACACGAATCGGCTCAGGTCGGTAAGGTTAGAGCGCGATCCGAAGGCCCTTGCCAGGGCCCCTGATTAGCGGGAGCGAGGCCATCATGCCTTCGCTTTTTTGGCTCGTCAAACGTTTTGTAGTGCTATTTTTCAAGCACTACATCTTTAGTCTAATACGACTAATCAGTCAGTTTTTGGTGTGTTAGTCCAAGGTGTCGACTTTGACTCGCAACGTCATGTCATCCCGTCCCTGAGTAGAGTAGCTGCGGCTCATAGCCTGTTTGTCGGCTTGCGTCTGGCGGTTGACGCCAGCCAGGGTGATCCACTCGCCCAGGCGGCCGCTGACGGTTGTGTCGGTACTTTGCACGTTCACTACATCGGGGCGTTCCTGGCTCATGCGGTCACGGTTGGTGCTGATTGCCAGGTGAACGATGTCGCCGGTAACGCTGGCGGTGACGTAGAAACCCTGGGTGACGTTGCGGTATTGGGTCTGGTTTTGCTGGTGAGCGTAGTTGTTGAGCGGGTTTTGCGGCTGGCCGGAGGTATTGGCCTGGGGCTGGCGCAAGGTGTTTATCTGGTTTGGCAGGCTGGTGTAGGTGTCGGTCTGGGTGGTGGTCAGCGGTACGCTCTGGCCGATCTGGATCAGGGCGGGTGTGCCTTCGCTGGTCTGGACCTGCTGGATGCCGCCTTCACGGCTGTCGGTGCTGTAGCTGATGATCTGCGTTTGCCGATCGGCGTTGTTTTGCTGGTTGTTTTCGTTGGTGTCGACCGTGATCAGCAGGCGCTTGGGTGCGGTGTCGAGCTGTGCGATCAGGGCTTTGAGTTCGTCGATCTTGTCGGGTTCGGCGTTGACGATCAGCTGGTTGCCGTAGGCGCTGACCTTGCCGTCCCTGCCGATAAAATTCTGCGCCACCGGCAGCAGGTCGGCGCTGGTGCGATTGTTGAGCTGCACCACCTCGGTAGCAGCGACGACCGAAAAACTGCAGGTCAGCAGCAGCGTGGTGAGCAGGGTGCGTAGGGACATGTCCGTTATCTCCGCGATCAAAGGCTTGAGTTTGCCAGTTTGTCGGCCTGCGGTGGGGCAAGTTGAATCGTAGACAGCAAAACGCCCCGCTACCTGAGGATAGCGGGGCGTTTTGTGGTGTTACTGGTGTGTACTTGTGGCGAGGGAGCTTGCTCCCGCTGGGCTGCGCAGCAGCCCTAATAATTTTGGGGCCGCTTCGCGACCCAGCGGGAGCAAGCTCCCTCGCCACAGGTAATCAGCCCTTGCGAACCATGTCCACGTGAGGAATCCCTGCTTCCAGGAACTCTTCACTGACCACGGTAAAGCCCAGGCGCTCGTAGAACGCTGTCGCCTGAACCTGCGCGCTGAGCATCTGCTGCTTGAGCCCGCGCTTCTCGGCTTCGCCGATCACTGCTTGCATCAGCTTGTCGCCGACCTTCAGGCCGCGCCAGTCCTTGAGTACCGATACCCGGCCGATGTGGCCATCGGGCAGCAGGCGGGCGGTACCAATCGGAAAGTCGCCTTCGAAGGCGAGGAAATGCACGGCGCTCGCGTCGTCGGCATCCCATTCCAGTTCGGGTGGAACGGATTGCTCGGCGATGAACACCGTTTCACGAATGCGCCGGATCTCGGCGTTATCCTTTTGCCAGTCTGCGACACGTACGCGAATTTTATTCATCAGCGAATCCCAGGCTACCTTGCTTGACCAGCTCGCACAGCAGGTTGCGGCCGTCTTCATCGCTCAGCCATTGGCCAAGGTTGTCGACGTGCAGCGCATCGGCGGCGCAAATCATTTTCAGCAGTTCGCGCAGTTTGCCCGGCAGATAACGGCTCTGGCCGCTGGCGAACAGCAGCAGGTCGTCGTCGACTTCGGACCAGGCCAGGCGCGCGCTTGGATTGCGAATCAGCACGGCGCCTTGTTCAAGGCTGCTCAGCAGGTCGTCTTCTTCCAGTTCCGGGCCAACCACCAGTTCCGGGTAGCGTGGCTCGGTCATGAACTGGCCGAACCAGGTCAGCAACAGGCGCTCGTCGCTCATGTGCTCGGCCAGCAGGCTTTTCAAGCGGTCGAGCGCATCGTGCTGGATCTGGTGCGGGTCGATCGCTGGCTGCGCGTCGGCATCGGTGTAGCGTTCTTCGTCAGGCAGGAACTGGCTGAGGAAGTCGGTGAAGTGGGTCAGCACTTCAGCGGCGCTTGGGGCGCGGAAGCCGACCGAGTAGGTCATGCAGTCATCGACGGCCACGCCGCAGTGGGCCAGGCGCGGCGGCAGGTACAGCATGTCGCCCGGTTCCAGGGTCCACTCGTCGGTGGCTTCGAAGTCGGCGAGGATGCGCAGGTCGGCATGTTGCAGCAGCGGACTGTCGGAATCGCACATCTGGCCGATTTTCCAGTTGCGCTTGCCGTGGCCTTGCAGCAGGAACACGTCGTAGTTGTCGAAGTGCGGGCCGACACTGCCACCCGGGGCGGCAAAGCTGATCATCACGTCGTCGATGCGCCAGCTCGGCAGGAAGCGGAAGTTTTCCAGCAGCTCGGCGACTTCCGGCACGAACTGGTCGACGGCCTGCACCAGCAGGGTCCACTCGCGCTCTGGCAGCTTGCTGAATTCGTCTTCGGCGAACGGGCCGCGACGCAGTTCCCAAGGGCGCTCGCCATGCTCGATGACCAGGCGCGATTCGACTTCTTCTTCCAGTGCCAGACCGGCCAGTTCGTCGGCGTCGATCGGGCTTTCGAAGTCAGGGATCGCCTGGCGGATCAACAGCGGTTTTTTCTGCCAGTAGTCGCGCAGGAATTCCCGTGCCGTGATGCCGCCCAGAAGTTGAAGAGGAGTATCAGGATTCATGTGTAACCTATTGAAAAAAAGCACTTTTCAGACGGGAATAAAAACGCCCGGCGCTGCCGGGCGTCTCAAAGGGTCAAGCGGTCGATCAGATGCGTTTGGCTTGTGCCACGGCGTTGCCGATGTAGTTGGCCGGGGTGAGCTTTTTCAGCTCGGCCTTTGCTTCGGCAGGCATGTCCAGTGCATCGATGAAAGTCTGCAACGCTTCAGGGCTGATGCCCTTGCCGCGCGTCAGTTCTTTCAGCTTTTCGTACGGGTTTTCAATGTTGTAGCGACGCATCACGGTCTGGATTGGCTCGGCCAGAACTTCCCAGCACGCGTCCAGGTCCGCAGAAATCTTCTGAGCATTGAGCTCTAACTTGCTGATTCCCTTGAGACTTGCTTCGTACGCAATCACGCTGTGGGCGAAGCCGACGCCGAGGTTGCGCAGTACGGTGGAGTCGGTCAGGTCGCGCTGCCAGCGGGAGATCGGCAGCTTGCTCGCCAGGTGCTGGAACAGTGCGTTGGCGATACCCAGGTTGCCTTCGGAGTTTTCGAAGTCGATCGGGTTGACCTTGTGCGGCATGGTCGAGGAACCGATTTCGCCGGCAATGGTGCGCTGCTTGAAGTAGCCCAGGGAGATGTAGCCCCAGATATCGCGATCGAAGTCGATCAGGATGGTGTTGAAGCGCGCGATCGCGTCGAACAGTTCGGCGATGTAGTCGTGCGGTTCGATCTGCGTGGTGTACGGGTTGAAGCCCAGGCCCAGCTCGTCTTCGATGAAGGCGCGGGCGTTGGCTTCCCAGTCGATCTCAGGGTAAGCCGACAGGTGAGCGTTGTAGTTGCCGACGGCGCCGTTGATCTTGCCCAGCAGCGGTACGGCAGCGACTTGAGCGATCTGGCGCTCGAGACGGTAAACCACGTTCGCCAGTTCTTTGCCCAGGGTGGTCGGCGAAGCCGGCTGACCGTGGGTGCGCGACAGCATCGGCACGTCGGCGAAGCGGATGGCCAACTCGCGGATGGCTTCGGCGGTTTGGCGCATCAGCGGCAGCATCACGTCATCACGGCCTTCGCGCAGCATCAGGGCGTGGGACAGGTTGTTGATGTCCTCGCTGGTGCAGGCAAAGTGGATGAATTCACTGACGTTGGCCAGTTCGGGCAGCTTGGCCGCCTGTTCCTTGAGTAGGTACTCAATGGCTTTAACGTCGTGGTTGGTGGTGCGCTCGATCTCTTTGACGCGCTCGGCGTGTTCCAGAGAGAAGTTTTCCGCCAGGGTGTTCAGCACGGCGTTAGCTTCGGCGGAGAACGCCGGCACTTCGCTGATGGCAGGATGAGCGGCCAGGCGCTGGAGCCAGCGCACTTCAACCAGGACGCGAGCACGGATCAGACCGTATTCGCTGAAAATTGGGCGCAGGGCCTGGGTTTTGCCGGCGTAGCGGCCGTCAACAGGGGAAACCGCAGTGAGCGAAGAGAGCTGCATGGGGTGTTCTCGGACAGTCGGGCAACGAAATGGGGCGCGTATCATACATGAAAAAAATCCGCCGGTCCGTTGCCAACTGACCAGCGTCTTACGCGTTACAGGCTACAAAAGGGTGTTGCTGGCTGTGCGGGTGTGGTTCAGCTGCTGCGCATCAGCGGATAAAGCTCTTTGAGCAGTTTGCGGCGACTGATCACCAACTGCCAGCGATGACCGCCCAACTGCCGCCACAAGCGCGCCGAGCGGATGCCGGCCAGCAACAGGGCGCGGATTTTCGAGGCGTTGCTTGGCTGCTGCAGGTTGCGCATGTCGCCGTGCACTTGAATGCGTTGGCGCAGGGTGCTCAAGGTGTCCTGATACAGCGCGCCACAGGCGGCGATCACGTTTTCGTGGGCCGGGCCGAAATGCTCGACCTGGGACTGAATCTGCGGCAAGCGCTTGCCGATCACTTCAAGCATGTCGCCGCGCTTGGCCAGTTGCCGCTCAAGACCGAGCATCGACAGGGCATAGCGCAAGGGTTCGCGCTGCAAGGTGCTCGGGTCGCGTTCAAGGGCGCCGATCAACGCGCGATAACCTTCGCGCAGATTGATATCGTCGCCGCCGTAGACCTCCAGCGTGTCCTTGGGGTCGATGATCAACAAGCTGCCAAGCATGCAGGTCAGGCCGGCTTCGCTGACCTGGCCGGTCTTGGCAATCTTGTCGACCAGCACGGCGGCGAGAAACACGCCGCCAAGCGCTGTCAGTTGCTCCTGAGTCGGGCTCATGCGCGCGAATCCTTGCTGCTCCAGGGTTCGGCGACTTCGATGACACCGCCACCGAGGCAAATCTCACCGTCGTAAAACACCACCGATTGACCAGGGGTGACCGCGCGCTGCGGGTCATCGAAGGTGGCGCGGTAGCCGTTGGCGGTTTTTTCCAGGGTGCAAGGCTGATCGCTCTGGCGATAGCGGACTTTCGCCGTGAGTTTGCGCGGCGAGCTCAGGTCGACCGGGTTGACCCAGTAGATGTCCGAGGCGAGCAGGGCGCGGGAGAACAGCCAAGGATGGTCATTGCCCTGGCCAACGATCAGTTCGTTGTGTTCCAGGTCCTTGATCAGCACGTACCACGGCTCGTCGCTGGCGTCTTTCAAGCCGCCGATGCCCAGGCCCTGACGTTGACCGATGGTGTGGTACATCAGACCATGGTGGCGGCCGATCACTTCACCTTCGGTGGTCTTGATGTCGCCCGGCTGTGCCGGCAGGTATTGCTTGAGGAAGTCGCTGAAGCGTCGCTCACCGATAAAGCAGATACCGGTGGAATCTTTCTTCTTCGCGGTGGCCAGGGCGTGTTTCTCGGCAATCGCGCGAACTTCGGGTTTTTCCAGTTCGCCGACCGGGAACAGGGTCTTGGCGATCTGTTCGCCGCCTACGGCGTGCAGGAAGTAGCTCTGGTCCTTGTTCGGGTCCAGGCCTTTGAGCAATTCGGTACGGCCATCGATGTCGCGACGGCGCACGTAATGGCCGGTGGCGATCAGGTCGGCGCCGAGCATCATGGCGTAGTCGAGGAACGCCTTGAACTTGATTTCACGGTTGCACAGGATGTCCGGGTTCGGCGTGCGGCCGGCCTTGTATTCGGCCAGGAAGTGCTCGAACACGTTATCCCAGTACTCGGCGGCGAAGTTGGCGGTGTGCAGCTTGATGCCAATCTTGTCGCACACGGCCTGAGCGTCCGCCAGGTCGTCCATGGCGGTGCAGTAGTCTGTTCCGTCGTCCTCTTCCCAGTTCTTCATGAACAGGCCTTCCACCTGATAACCCTGCTCGATCAGCAGAAGGGCGGAAACGGAAGAGTCCACGCCGCCGGACATGCCGACAATGACGCGCTTCTTTTGTGTGTCAGAAGGGGCTGGATCACGCATAGGGATTTAATGAGTGTCTTGAAAAAGGACGCGATTCTATCAGGCCCGAGCCTGCAAGGCTAAAGAGAAGGGCGGATCAGTTCGAGACTGAAGAGTTTACCGCTCAGGTAATCGTCGATACAGCGAATAATCAGCTCGCTGCGCCAGTGCTCGCGTTGCGCAAGGAGTTCGTCGCGGGTCAGCCATTTTGCGCCGACGATGCCGTCGTCGAGTTGATAGTCGGGGTGGTGTTTCACTGCTTTGGCGGCAAAACACACGCGCTGGTAAGTCACGCCGTTGCTTGGCGCGGTGTAGAGGTAGATGCCCACTACGCCAGTGGCTTCAACGTCCCAGCCGGTTTCTTCGAGGGTTTCGCGAATGGCGGCTTCGGTCAGGGTTTCGTTCGGGTCCAGATGCCCGGCCGGTTGATTGAGTACCGCGCGTCCGGCCTTGAGTTCTTCGACCATCAGGAAACGGCCGTTGTCTTCGACGATGGTGGCGACGGTGATGTGGGGTAGCCAATCCATGAATGTGCCTCGGATCATTGTAGGAGCAAAGCTTGCTCGCGATGGTATCACTGCGGTGTGTCTGTAAGGCCGCGGTGCCTGGATCGCGAGCAAGCTTTGCTCCTACAGGTTTGTGGGGTGTTGGAAGCAGAAACCCCGGCACGGGGCCGGGGCTTCTTTGCATCCTTACAACCTTAAACCAGCGCAGCAATCGCCGCGTTGAAGGTGTTGCTTGGGCGCATGGCCTTGCTGATCAGCTCGGCGTTGGCGTGGTAGTAACCGCCGATGTCGACTGGCTTGCCCTGAACGGCGTTGAGCTCGGCAACGATGGTTGCCTCATTCTCGGTCAGGGTTTTCGCCAGTTGGCTGAACTGCGCTTGCAGCGCTGCGTCTTCAGTCTGGGCGGCCAGGGCCTGGGCCCAGTACAGCGCCAGGTAGAAGTGGCTGCCGCGGTTGTCGATGTTGCCGACTTTGCGCGATGGCGACTTGTTGTTGTCCAGGAACTGGCCGGTGGCCTGGTCCAGGGTCTTGGCCAGCACCAGCGCCTTAGGGTTGTTGTAAGTAACACCCAGGTGCTCGAGGGAGGCGGCCAGGGCCAGGAACTCGCCCAGGGAATCCCAGCGCAGGAAGTTTTCTTCCAGCAGTTGCTGAACGTGCTTCGGTGCCGAACCGCCAGCGCCGGTTTCGAACAGGCCGCCGCCATTCATCAGTGGAACGATCGACAGCATCTTGGCGCTGGTGCCCAGCTCCATGATCGGGAACAGGTCGGTCAGGTAGTCGCGCAGTACGTTGCCGGTCACCGAGATGGTGTCCTTGCCTTCGCGAGTACGGGCCAGGGTGAAGGTCATCGCGTCGACTGGCGACATGATGCGGATGTCCAGGCCGGAAGTGTCGTGATCCTTCAGGTAAGCCTGAACTTTCTCGATCACTACGCCGTCGTGGGCGCGCATTGGGTCCAGCCAGAAAATCGCCGGCGTTGCGCTTGCGCGAGCACGGTTGACGGCCAGTTTGACCCAGTCCTGGATCGGCGCGTCTTTGGTCTGGCACATGCGGAAGATGTCGCCGGCTTCAACCGACTGCTCCAGCAGAGTGCGACCAGCGCTGTCGGAAACGCGAACCACGCCGTTTGCCTTGATCTGGAAGGTCTTGTCGTGGGAACCGTACTCTTCGGCTTTTTTCGCCATCAGGCCAACGTTTGGCACGCTGCCCATGGTGGTTGGGTCGAAGGCGCCGTGTTGCTTGCAGTCTTCGATCACCGCCTGGTAGATGGTCGCGTAGCAGCGATCCGGGATCACGGCCTTGGTGTCGTGCAGCTGGCCGTCGGTGCCCCACATCTTGCCGGAGTCACGGATCATGGCTGGCATCGAGGCGTCGACGATAACGTCGCTCGGCACGTGCAGGTTGGTGATGCCTTTGTCGGAGTTGACCATCGCCAGCGAAGGACGAGCGGCGTAGACCGCCTGGATGTCCGCTTCGATCGCCGCTTGCTGCTCGGCTGGCAACGCCTTGATGCGGGCGTACAGGTCGCCGATGCCGTTGTTCAGGTTGAAGCCGATCTGTGCCAACACGTCAGCGTGCTTGGCCAGGGCGTCTTTATAGAACTCGGCAACGATCTGGCCGAACATGATCGGGTCGGAGACCTTCATCATGGTGGCTTTCAGGTGAACCGACAGCAGAACGCCTTTTTGCTTGGCGTCTTCGATTTCTGCGGCGATGAAGCTGCGCAGGGCGTTTTTGCTCATCACGGCGCAATCGAGGATCTCACCGGCTTGCACGGTGGTTTTTTCTTTCAGGACGGTGGTGGTGCCGTCTTGAGCGATCAGTTCGATTTTCACGGCGTCAGCGGCGTCGATCAGGGCAGCTTTTTCGCTGCCGTAGAAATCGCCGGTGCTCATGTGAGCGACGTGAGACTTGGAGTCTTTTGCCCAGGCGCCCATTTTGTGCGGGTGCTTGCGAGCGTAGTTCTTGACCGACAGTGGCGCGCGGCGATCGGAGTTGCCTTCACGCAGAACCGGGTTTACCGCGCTGCCCTTGATCTTGTCGTAGCGGGACTTGGCGTCCTTGTCAGCGTCGCTGGTGACGGTTTCCGGGTAGTCCGGCAGTGCATAGCCCTGGGCTTGCAGTTCTTTGATCGCGGCCTGCAGTTGCGGAACCGAAGCACTGATGTTCGGCAGTTTGATGATGTTGGCTTCAGGCGTGACGGCCAGCGCGCCGAGTTCGGCGAGGTGGTCGGCTACGGCTTTATTACCCAATTGCTCGGGGAAGCTGGCCAGGATGCGCCCTGCAAGAGAGATATCGCGGGTTTCCACGGCGATATCAGCGGAGGCGGTGAAGGCCTCTACGATAGGCAACAGTGAATAGGTGGCGAGGGCTGGGGCTTCGTCGGTGAAGGTATAGATGATCTTCGAGCGGTTGGGCATATTCGGATTAACTCTCTTCTTTGCTAAAGCGTGCGCAGAAACTCGAGGGGCGCCGGGTAAGCGCGTTCGTTCAAAGTCATCCATGAGCCGAATGTCGAGGTTTCTTCGCGGTGATGTTGGGTGCATCAGTCGAGCGTCAAGCGGGCGGACTGCGGTAACAGTCCAGCTTTAATCGGGCGGAAAGTCTCGTAATAGAGACCTTCGCCTGCGTGACCCTGCGGTCAGCGGCGGCATTATACATAGGTAGCTGGCAATCTGCCGATGGTTCATATGCAACGAATATCGTCCATTGGTCTAAAGGTCGCAGGCGTGCGTGGGGCGTAGAGTCGTCCACCGTGCTTGAGTTTGGCGCTTTTCCCTTTGCTTTCAGACTTGTACGTCGCGAACTGTGCGGCTTTGCGGCAGATCGATGGAACATAGGGTTTGCGTGCCGATTCAACTGGGGTACGCTCGGACGAAGCCAGATGTTCAATCCAAACAATGGAGTTCAGCATGGGATACAAGAAGATTCAGGTTCCAGCAGTCGGCGACAAAATCACCGTCAATGCAGACCATTCTCTCAATGTTCCTAACAACCCGATCATCCCTTTCATTGAAGGTGATGGTATCGGCGTTGATATCAGCCCGGTCATGATCAAGGTTGTCGATGCTGCTGTTAAGAAGGCTTACGGCGGCGAGCGCAAAATTTCCTGGATGGAAGTCTACGCCGGGGAAAAAGCGACTCAGGTTTACGATCAGGACACCTGGCTGCCTCAGGAAACTCTGGATGCAGTCAAGGATTACGTGGTTTCCATCAAGGGTCCGCTGACCACTCCGGTCGGTGGCGGTATCCGTTCCCTCAACGTTGCTCTGCGTCAGCAGCTTGATCTTTATGTGTGCCTGCGCCCGGTGCGCTGGTTCGAAGGCGTACCGAGCCCGGTCAAGAAGCCTGGCGACGTCGACATGACGATCTTCCGCGAGAACTCGGAAGACATCTACGCCGGTATTGAATGGAAGGCCGGTTCGCCGGAGGCGACCAAGGTCATCAAGTTCCTTAAAGAAGAAATGGGCGTTACCAAGATCCGTTTCGACCAAAATTGCGGTATCGGCATCAAGCCGGTTTCCCTGGAAGGCACCAAGCGTCTGGCACGCAAGGCCCTGCAATACGTTGTCGACAATGATCGCGATTCGCTGACCATCGTCCACAAAGGCAACATCATGAAGTTCACCGAAGGTGCCTTCAAGGAGTGGGCCTACGAAGTGGCTGCCGAAGAATTCGGCGCAACCCTGCTCGACGGCGGCCCGTGGATGCAGTTCAAGAACCCGAAAACCGGCAAGAACGTCATCGTCAAGGATGCCATCGCCGACGCCATGCTCCAGCAGATCCTGCTGCGCCCGGCTGAATACGATGTGATCGCGACCCTGAACCTGAACGGCGACTACCTGTCCGACGCCCTGGCAGCTGAAGTCGGTGGTATCGGTATCGCGCCAGGGGCCAACCTGTCCGACACCGTGGCGATGTTCGAAGCCACCCACGGCACTGCACCGAAGTACGCCGGCAAGGACCAGGTCAACCCGGGTTCGCTGATTTTGTCTGCTGAAATGATGCTGCGTCACATGGGCTGGACCGAAGCGGCCGACCTGATCATCAAGGGCACCAACGGCGCAATCTCGGCCAAGACCGTGACCTATGACTTCGAACGTCTGATGGAAGGCGCCAAACTGCTGTCTTCTTCCGCGTTCGGCGATGCGCTGATCTCGCACATGTAAGCTGATTTGCGTTAAATAAAAAACCGGCCGACTCAAATGATGAGTCGGCCGGTTTTTTATGTCTCTAAGTTTGCTGGTATCAGCTCAACGCACGCTCGTGCTGGACGGTCGTTGCAGGTGCGGGCGCATTGGCCTTTACTGTAGCTGAGTCGATGTTGATCGCGTGCAGGCCTTTGGGGCCCTGGATGATCTCGAAACTCACGGATTGGCCTGCTTTCAAGGTCTTGTAGCCGTCCATTTTAATGGCCGAGTAGTGGGCAAAGAGATCTTCCTCCTTGCCGTCCTCGTTGATGAAGCCATATCCCTTGGCATTGTTGAACCACTTGACCTTACCGCTAGCCATGCTCATATCCCTCTGCAACAGACTCCATCACTGGAGTATCATCCAGTTAATCCGCATCAACCCTGAAATGGGGTTGGCTGTGCGGACCTTTTTTACCCACCGTGGGCTCTATTGGTTGTAACACTGATTTGCCGATAGTCAAGGTGACCAAGCAGTCGGGGTTGAAAAGCTCTGGGGCCGCCCCCACCACTGTATTCAGCTCAACTAACGAACCTTTCTTTCCATGCATGCTATCAGCCAGATTCGACTAACATTCAATCAGGATCGCCCTGATTTACACGACGACGATTCAGCAGGCATTGCTGTACAGGAGGCCAAGCCTGCGTTACAGGCGCCGCCGATGTACAAGGTGGTTTTGTTCAATGATGACTACACACCGATGGATTTCGTCGTCGAAGTGCTCGAGGTGTTTTTTAACCTGAATCGCGAGCTGGCGACCAAGGTCATGCTGGCCGTCCATACAGAAGGACGGGCAGTATGTGGAGTGTTTACCCGCGACATCGCCGAGACCAAGGCCATGCAGGTCAACCAGTACGCCAGGGAAAGCCAGCATCCGCTACTCTGTGAAATCGAGAAGGACGGTTAACGCCGACCACTTGGGTATGAGGTGAAGCTATGTTAAACCGCGAGCTCGAAGTCACCCTCAATCTCGCCTTCAAGGAGGCGCGTTCGAAACGTCATGAGTTCATGACCGTCGAACACCTCCTGTTGGCTCTATTGGATAATGAGGCAGCCGCCACCGTTTTGCGTGCGTGCGGCGCAAACCTCGACAAACTCAAGCATGACCTGCAGGAGTTCATCGACTCCACCACGCCTTTGATCCCCCTTCATGACGAGGATCGCGAAACCCAGCCAACCCTGGGCTTCCAGCGTGTACTGCAACGTGCTGTCTTTCATGTACAGAGCTCGGGCAAACGCGAAGTAACTGGCGCCAACGTGCTGGTTGCAATCTTCAGTGAGCAAGAGAGTCAGGCGGTGTTCCTGCTGAAACAGCAGAGCGTTGCACGCATTGATGTCGTCAATTACATCGCTCATGGCATCTCGAAAGTGCCTGGGCATGGCGAACACTCTGAAGGTGAGCAAGATATGCAGGACGACGAGGGCGGTGAGTCTTCTTCTTCAGGCAATCCTCTGGATGCATATGCCAGCAACCTCAACGAACTGGCGCGCCAGGGGCGTATCGACCCATTGGTCGGGCGTGAAATGGAAGTTGAGCGTGTCGCGCAGATTCTGGCGCGTCGGCGTAAAAACAATCCGTTGCTGGTCGGCGAGGCAGGCGTGGGTAAAACCGCAATTGCCGAAGGTCTGGCCAAGCGCATTGTCGACAATCAGGTGCCTGATCTGTTGGCCAATAGCGTGGTTTATTCGCTCGATCTGGGCGCATTACTCGCTGGGACCAAATACCGTGGCGATTTCGAGAAACGCTTCAAGGCGTTGCTCAATGAGCTGAAAAAACGTCCGCAGGCGATCCTGTTCATCGACGAGATCCACACCATTATTGGTGCAGGTGCCGCCTCTGGTGGTGTCATGGATGCTTCGAACCTGCTCAAGCCGCTGCTGTCGTCGGGTGATATCCGTTGCATCGGTTCGACCACGTTCCAGGAATTCCGTGGAATCTTCGAAAAAGACCGTGCGCTGGCACGGCGCTTCCAGAAGGTCGATGTGTCGGAGCCTTCGGTCGAAGACACCATTGGTATCCTGCGCGGTCTCAAGGGGCGTTTCGAGCTCCATCACAATATCGAATACAGTGATGAAGCCCTGCGCGCCGCTGCCGAACTGGCATCGCGCTACATCAATGACCGGCACATGCCGGACAAGGCCATCGACGTCATCGACGAGGCGGGCGCCTATCAGCGTCTGCAGCCGATCGAGAAGCGTGTGAAACGCATCGAAGTGCCTCAGGTCGAGGACATCGTGGCGAAGATCGCGCGGATTCCGCCAAAACACGTCACCAGCTCCGACAAAGAGTTGCTGCGTAACCTTGAGCGCGATCTGAAGTTGACGGTGTTCGGCCAGGATGCGGCGATTGATTCCTTGTCGACCGCGATCAAGCTGTCCCGTGCGGGTCTGAAGTCGCCTGACAAGCCTGTCGGTTCGTTCCTGTTTGCCGGCCCTACCGGGGTCGGTAAAACCGAAGCGGCCCGGCAACTGGCCAAGGCGCTCGGGATCGAACTGGTTCGCTTCGACATGTCCGAATACATGGAGCGCCACACCGTTTCGCGTTTGATCGGTGCACCTCCGGGGTACGTCGGGTTTGATCAGGGCGGCCTGCTGACTGAAGCGATTACCAAGCAGCCTCACTGCGTGCTGTTGCTCGATGAAATCGAGAAGGCGCATCCGGAAGTCTTCAACCTGCTGTTGCAGGTCATGGACCACGGTACGCTTACCGATAACAACGGGCGCAAGGCGGATTTCCGTAACGTGATCGTCATCATGACGACCAACGCCGGTGCCGAAACCGCAGCTCGGGCGTCTATCGGCTTCGCGTATCAGGATCACTCGTCCGACGCAATGGAAGTGATCAAGAAGAGCTTTACGCCGGAATTCCGTAACCGTCTGGACACCATTATCCAGTTTGGTCGCCTCAGTCATGAGGTCATCAAAAGCGTGGTGGACAAGTTCCTTACCGAACTGCAGGCGCAGCTGGAAGACAAGCGTGTACTGCTCGAGGTCACCGACGCTGCACGCAGTTGGCTGGCGGCCGGTGGTTATGATGCGACGATGGGTGCGCGACCAATGGCGCGCTTGATCCAGGACAAGATCAAGCGTCCGCTGGCGGAGGAGATTCTCTTTGGCGAACTGGCCGAGCATGGCGGTGTGGTACACATCGACATCAAGGATGGCGAGTTGACCTTCGACTTTGAGACTACTGCTGAAATGGCCTGACGGTTGTTGCTGTTGCTTTAAAGCAGAAGGCGCCTGGTGGCGCCTTTTTGCTGTCTGTGGATTTGGGTTTGGGTTTCGGGTGTATATCCGTTGCTGCGGTAACGGCTGCTGGCGGTTTCGCCCTTACGGCGACTCACTTTTTTTACAAGCGCCTAAAAAAAGTAAGCAAAAAAACGCTCGCCCCAAGCGTACGGCACCTCGCTTAGGCTCGGCGTTCCCTCGCTACGGTATTCATCAGGAGGCATCGCCTACGGTCTGCTTCGCGACGACCTCCTCTCGATGTGTCCGGCTACGCCGTACGGCGCTACGCGCCTACCTCCTGATGAACACCTCCACTCGGCCTCCCGAAGGGGCGGGTGGATCAAGATCAACAGCGGCAGGCGAGCTAACGCTCGGCCTGTTGAGTGGTGGGGGGATGCGCTGCTTTGCCTTTTTTGCCTTTTTTGTGGGAGCCGGGCTTGCTCGCGATGACGGCCTGAAAGCCGACCAATCACTCACAGATGTACGCCATTCAAAAGTGTGGGAGCTGGCTTGCCTGCGATGGCGGCCTGACAGCCGACCAATCTCTTGCAGATGCACGCCAATCCATTGTGGGAGAGCCTGCTCGCGATGGCGATCTGACAGCCGGCGTATCTCTTGCGGATGTACACCAATTAAAACTGTGGGGGCTGGCTTGCCTGTGATGGCGGCCTGACTGTTGATCGGTTTCTGATGGATGTACTCGAATTACAGTGGGCCTACAAAACGCTTTGGCTTTGGCTTTGGCTTTGGCTTTGGCTTTGGCTTTGGCTTTGGCTTTGGCTTTGGCTTTGGCTTTTGATCTTGATCTGCTTTTGATTTTTCGCCCCATCGGCAGGCCGAGCGTAGGTGTCCATCAGGGGGTAGGCGCGCAGCGCCGTTCGACGAAGTCGAACACATCGAGAGGAGGTCGTAGCGAAGCAGACCGTAGGCGATGCCCCCT
>NZ_JBXAMS010000026.1:0-43111 GCF_058800905.1 Pseudomonas sp. GW822-FHT04C11
ACTACGCCTTTTTGCTGATTCCATTATTCCCTCCTGAAAATAGATCAGAAGGTGTAAACCTTATTCAGGACGGGACATTTAACAAACAAAAGGGGAAGACTCGTAAGCCCTCCCCTTTCGTTCACCCCACGGTGCTATCCAAACGCACCTTCCCTGTACGCCTTGTGCCAGACCAACCCCGCAGCACTGTTGCCATACGCAAAGAGAGGCTGGCTATCGATTGAACCGCTCGACCAGTGAGTACTGAGTGGCCGCCGTTTTAGTCAGCTCGTTGCTGAGCTCTGCCGAGTGATGGGCTTGCTCTGAAGTCTGATCTGCCAGGTGCGCAATGGTGCTGATATTGCGGCTGATTTCCTCGGCAACGGCGGTTTGCTCTTCGGTAGCGGCCGCAATCTGAGTGGTCATGTCGGTGATATTGGCTACGGCTTCGCTGATCCCCACCAACGCCTTGTCTGCTTCAAGTACCCACGCCACGCCCTCTTCGGCCTGACGATGACCGTTTTCCATGGTCTGCACAGCGTTATTGGAGGACGCCTGGAGCTTGGTGATCAGGCCATGGATCTGTGTCGTCGACTCGGACGTGCGCTGCGCCAACTGACGAACCTCGTCAGCCACCACGGCGAAGCCTCGACCCATATCGCCAGCACGTGCCGCTTCGATCGCGGCATTCAGGGCCAGCAGGTTCGTTTGATCGGCAATGCCCTTGATCACGTCGACGACTGTTCCGATTTCATTGCTGTCCTTGGCCAACTGCGCCACCGTTTGCCCGGTTTCACCGACCACGGCAGAAAGACGCTCGATGGCTTCTCGGGTGTCTCTGGCCACATCGCGTCCGCGCCCGGTCAGCTGGTTAGCCTCCTGGGTGGCGTCAGCAGTGCGTTGGACATGGCTAGCAACTTCCTGCGTGGTCGCCGCCATTTGATTGACCGCGGCGGACACTTGCTCGGTTTCGACACGCTGTCGATCAAGACCTTGCGAGCTATCGGACGCCAGAACGTTGGATCTTCCGGCAAGCCCGCTGAGTTGCTCTGCGGTGTCTTGAAGGCGCGTCAGGCAGGTCTTCAGGCGCGCGTCCTGACTGACAAAAGCCGTTTCCAATCGTGCTTGAGGCCCCCGCTCATCGCTGTACATCTGTGCGATGAGTTGATCGGACGTGGAAGGTTCAGCCATCTGCAACAGACGCAGAGTGCCTCGCTGTTGCCAGCGGGACGTCATCAGGCCGAATGGAACCGAGACGCCTATCGCGACGACAAAAGCCAGCGTGGAATCGAGGAACATCCCCCCCAAAGTGCCCACCAGCCCCATAACCAGATACGGCAGGCAATCCTGGAGGACAGGTTGCCACTTGTCTCGAGTGGGAATGGCCGGCTTTCCCTGACTGATGCGCTTGTAGAGGGCTTCGGCGCGGCGGATCTGTTCGGCGGTAGGTTTGACCCGGACCGACTCAAAACCAACCACTTGGCTGCCTTCAAAAATCGGTGTGACGTAAGCGTTGACCCAGTAGTGATCGCCATTCCTGGAGCGGTTCTTGACGATCCCCATCCAGGGATTGCCTTGCTTGAGAGCGCCCCACATATGGGCAAAAACGGCGGGTGGCACATCAGGATGGCGAACGATGTTTTGAGGGGCGCCAATCAGATCGGCTCGGTCGAAACCACTGATCTCGACGAAGGCGTCATTGCAGTAAGTGATGACGCCTCGGACATCGGTTGTCGAGATCAGTTTTTGTTGAGGTGCAAGCGCGATTTCACGTTGCGTAACGGGTTGATTGTTTCTCATTCCTACTGCTCCCTGTGTCCTGTAATAGTGCCATCGGCAGGCATCAGGAAAAGGTTAGCTGGACTTTCAAAAAAACCCTTTAATAACAATGAGTTGCATTATACCAATTCGATTAAATTGGATCCAAGACAGCTTATCGCTATCTCGCTGAATACCCTGGATAAATAGCGTTTCAAACAGGCAGGAGACTGTCATGGACGACCTGAAAGTTCGCATCATCTCTAACAACGCGGAATGAGATTTCAGCCCGGCCCACCGAATATTTGCGAAGGCCATCTCTATCGATTGGGATCAGGTCAACCAACGGCGGCCGGAATGGAATGCGCGTTGGAGCAAGACGATCGAGCGGTAGGCCTCTTCGGTTAACGCCTGCAAAAAAAAAAGCACCAGCAAAAGGCCCGTAGCGTGGATCGCACTCAAAAGATGAAACAAGTCCTTACTCTGAACACCCAGTGCGGGCCGCGTGGGGGCGACGCATTGGAGTGGCAGTGGTCAGAGTAGGATAAGATGCCTGTAAATCAGGCTCGCCATGAGTAGCCCCGCATGACAGATAACAGTCGGAACACCACCCGTCTGATCAAGAAGTACCCGAATCGCCGTCTATATGACACGCACACCAGCAGTCATTTGACCCTTGCGGATATACGCCAATTGGTCGTCGATAAAATCCCGTTCGAGGTGGTCGACGCCAAGACCGGCGAGGATCTGACCCGAAGTATTTTGCTGCAGGTCATTCTGGAAGCCGAAAGTGGCGGTGAGCCGATATTCTCCAGTGAGATGCTCATGGGGATTATCCAGTTCTACGGTCCCTACCAGAGTGTCCTCGGCAGCTACCTGGATAAAAGCATCCAGACGGTCATCGACATCCAGTCCCAGACCGGAGCTCAGTCCTCTGAAGCCTGGAGTGAGTTCATGCACCAGCAAGCACCGGTCATGCAGGATTTGATGCGCCAGTATGTAGACCAGTCGAAAGCCCTCTACCTGAACACTCAGAACCTCTTCGGCCTGTTCGGCGGCATGCCACCAGGCAAGCCGGGTGCCGGTGGCGGGACGAAAAAAAATGGCGATGGGGAGTAAACCCATCGCCATCCGTTCAACCGCTCTAATGTGACTTACTTGCTGCCGCTTGTGGCCTTGGCACCTGGAGCGGCTTTGCCGGCTGCTGCGGTCGCTGCCTCAAAACCGCTCTGGGCAACGTCAGCAGCCTGTTTTACGGCTTTCTGTGCGCTTTCAAAAACGGTACCGGCATTCGCCAGCGACGACTTGAATGCGGCCACAACAGGCTCGGAGCCAGCCGGTGCATTCTTGCTGATCACGTCAACGAACTCTTGCACCTGCTGGGTGCCCGCCTCGACCTGACGCGAGGCCAGCTTGGTGATTTCCGAGTGAGTGCCGACAATCAACGCTTGCACTTGGCGATTGAACTCAGCCAGGCGTTCGGCTTGTACATTTGGCTGGGTGAAAGAAGCCTGGAGCTCAGCGAACCCTTGTGGATCACGGACTGCCAGCAGCTTGCGAAAGACCTCGAACTGCTCCTCGGTGGAGGCCTGCAGCGTCTTGAACTGCAATTGGCTGAGCTGTTCAACACTGGAGAAGATTTTGCCGCTGATTTGCTGCAGGAGGTCTAGGTTGGCTTTCTGAGCGTCTTGCAATTTTTCCGAGTTGAAAAAAGACATGCTTGAATCTCCTGATTCTGAAAGGCCGGCATAGGCCTGAGGACGCGATAGCGATCCTGCCGGTCATCGCGCTAGATTTAATATTGCAGCGCACAATTTTTTTTGGCAATGGTTTTTTTGTGCAGCGCACAAAAGTTTTTCCACCACGGCTGATATTCGCTATAGACTCCTGACATCAAGCGGACAGCCTGGGCCTCATTCATCAATGAGCCGCAGACCGCTGCTTCGCATGCATAACCTCAGGAGATCACCATGGGCCAGGAAGATATTATTGCATCGCAATATAAAAAACCCTTCTCTCAATGCAGCCTGTTCGAACACCTGAGTCATCTGCAGCGCCTCAATACGCTGAACATCCTTGATGCTTTGCGCCAGCGCCAGGAAAAAACCCTCGCGCCGCTGAAGCAGGGTCAACTCAGACAACCTACGCCTGCTGAATGGCAGGAATATGTCACTGACCTTGGCCAACGCTGCCTGCTGTTCTGGGACACCCTGCGCCAGCGCGGCGACAATACGCTGGCCCATGAACGCGCCGGGTATCCGCTGCTGCTCAAGTTCGATCATGAAACCCTGATCGCAGGCGCCGACCTCCCGCGCCCGGTCAACTATTCACTGCTGCGAATCCTCCTGGGTCCCGAGCAAAAAATCGACAGCAATGGCCAGCCGGTGATCATCATTGACCCACGCGGCGGCCATGGCTCGGGAATCGGTGGCTTCAAACAGGATTCGGTATTAGGCGAAAGCCTCAGAGCCGGCCACCCCACTTATTTCATCTCTTTCAGCCATTCACCACAGCCTGGGCAAACCCTGGCCGATATCGTCGAAGCCCAGGCCCGGTTCATCGAGGTCGTCAGCGCCCTTCACCCAACCAACAGCAAGCCAATCATTATCGGCAACTGCCAGGCCGGCTGGGCCTTAATGGGATTGGCGGCAACACGGCCGGAACTGCCGGGATTGATCATTATCAATGGTGCCCCCTTGTCGTATTGGGCCGGTGTCAATGGACGCAATCCGATGCGTTACACCGGTGGCTTGCTGGGTGGTGGCTGGATGGCTCGCCTGGGCAGCGACTTGGGCAATAACCGTTTCGACGGCACCTGGCTGGTCAGCAATTTCGAAAACCTGGACCCGGCCAACACCTATTGGGGCAAGTACTACCAGTTGTTCAGCCAGATCGACAGTGAGGCTGCGCGCTTTCTCGACTTCGAACGCTGGTGGGGCAGCCCGACCCTGCTCAATGGCGAAGAGATCGAGATGATTGTCGATGACCTTTTCATCGGCAACCAATTGTCCGGCGGCCTTGGCCGCAAGAGCTCCGGTATTGACCTGAAACGGATCGAAGTACCGGTGGTGGTGTTCTGCTCCTACGGCGACAACATCACCCCTCCCCAGCAAGCGTTGAACTGGATCGCCGATGTCTATCCCAGCGATCTCGCCTTGCATGATGCAGGACGTACCATCGTCTACCTGCGACACGCCAGCATCGGCCATTTGGGCATCTTTGTTTCCGGTAAGGTGGCTCGACGTGAACACCGTGGATTGCTCGGTGCGGTCGAAGCCATCAACGCGCTGCCGGCAGGGCTATACGAAATGCTGATCGACGATCTGCCGGCCCCCTCAGGCAGCGGTGACGTGCAATACAGCGTGAGTTTCGAATCAAGGCGAATCGCTGATATCCATAATGACGTCGAGCCAGCCCGTGATGACGATCGCGAATTCTCTCTGGTGGAGCATGCCTCTGAAATCAACAGCGAGTTTTACGACGGGTTCATACGCCCGTGGCTGCGTCAGGTCGTCAACGAGCCCATTGCCGAACTGATACGCAGGACGCACCCCTTCCATCAGCAGCAATTACTATGGAGCAGCCTGAATCCGGCGCTGTGGTGGTTAGCCGGGGCCGCCTCCCAAGTGAGCAGCGATCGTCGTCCCGCACGCCAGGACAACCCGCTGCTGGCGTGGCAGGAGCTGTTCTCCAACCAGATACAAGACGCCCTGAATGCTTATCGCGATGTGCGTGACGCCACTCAGGAGCTGTGTTTTTACGGTATCTACGGCGCACTGGGTGCCCTCACCAGCAACAGTCCGGTGCGAAATCTCCAGGCACATGCCGACCAGCAGGACCAGGCCCTGATCGAACGCCTGCAGGATGCGCTGCCCCATGGCGGCCCCCTGGAAGCGTTGGTGCGGATTCTGTTTTTGCTGGGCCGCGACAGCGACAAGGCAGGCAAGGAAAGCATAGAGAAACTGATCCAGCAGGTGCACTTGCTGGTCCAGGACTACAGCACTGAGCCCACAGCCCTGCGCGAAGCCATCCGATTGCAGAACCTGCTGGTTTTTGCCCACCCGCAAGAAAGCTTGCGCAGCCTGCCCTTGTTGCTAACCGAGGCCAAGGAACGCCAACAGGTACTGACAGCCGTTGGGCAATTAATGCCTGAGTTGCTCTCGACTGCGGGAACCGAAGGCGAATTCTGGCGTGAACTGCACACGCTGCTCGAAGTCCCCCTACCCGCTCCCGCCATCGTCGTTAAAGCCCCAAAGCGCAAAGCAACAAAAGGTCCAAAGCCTCAATGACCCGCCATAGGGATTAGCGGTGTATCCGTTCGGCGTAGGCGCTGGCGAAGCCTGCAATTCTATGGTCTCTGCGCAGACCGACAGAGTTCATGGCTCGGACCGGCACCGGCACGGCCTCGACTTTCTCGAGCGCAAACAACGACTCATCGGTTCGATACTGACCGGGGGGCATGCCGAACCAACGGGTGCATGCCTTATGGAAGCTGCTGTGATCATGAAAGCCGAGCAGATACGTCACATGCTTCATGTTGAGACGAGAATGGCGCAAATAGAAGTCGGCCAACTGCCGGCGCACATCGTTCAGGACATCCTTGAATTGCGTGCCATCCTTCTCAAGGCCTCGCTGAAGCGTTCGTTTGCTGACGTTCAGTGCCGCCGCAATCGATTCCATATCACATTGCCCTTGGCCCTGCCCCTGGCTCAAGCGCTCGATAATCAGCGCGCGAATCCTGCCAACAATAGAGCAGCCGGACAACTGGTCCAGTTGAGCCTCGGCAAAACTGTCATGGAGTACGGCGAGCGCCTCGTTGGCCATACTCAAAGGACTCAGAAGCTCCTCGCCATCGAACAGGATGCTGTCATAAGCCGCCCCGAAACGCAGCGGGCAGCCAAAAAGCCGCTGATGCTCCGACGTATCTTCAGGCTCGGGATAAGCGAACTCTACACTCAACGGCTGCGGCGACTTGCCACCCGCCAGCCAGCGGCAGAAACCCAGCAGCGAAGCCAGGCCTGCATCCGTATATTGCCGGGGTTTGACCGAGCCACGTTGCTGATGATCGAGGCTGGCCAGACGGAAATGTTGCTGCTCCTGAACAAAGAAAAGGCTGAATCCGGTACTTATCAACGGGCTGAAACGAACCAGGCGTTCGAGCGCCCTCTTCAGATTCGAACTGGACATCATCGTGTAGCCCACGATCTGAAAAACGCCGGGGTGGAAACTCCCGTAGGCTTTCAAACCGATGTTCGGATCATCCGAGGCCTGAGCAGCCAGATCCCAAAGACGATAGATAACGCTTCGCTCGCAGTATGCTCCAGGTTTATTCACGAACTCGACGTCCAGTCCCGCCTCCTGGCACAGACCGGTAACGTCCAGTCCTTGAGCCAAAAGCGTATTCGCCAGCATGCCTGCATAACCTGAACTCATTCTATACATAGCGCCCTCAATAACCTGTGGAACCGAACATCCTGTCCGGAGCCGATATTGACCTACGCTGAACATATTTCAGCCATGTTTCACGAATATTAATTATCCGTTCCGTTTCAAGTATTGATCCCAGTATAGGTACTCCTCATTTTTTGCAAGCCGTCTAAAACGCCTGTGTGGCACCGATGGACACGAATACGTCACCTACCAACACTTCCGCACGAACCGTTGATATCGAACAATCTTCGCTCCTGCAGCGCAAAAAAAAGGAAGTTGAAATATGGAGTTGCGTAGTCGTATTGCGGTAGTAACAGGTGGTATGGGCGGCATTGGTACAGCCATCAGCCAACGTCTGTACAAGGAAGGCTTCAAAGTCATTGTCGGCTGCAGCGCCAACTCCAGCCGCAAGGATGACTGGATGGCAACACAGCTTGCAGCAGGCTATCAATTCGAATGCGTCGAAACCGATATCACCGATTGGGAATCGACCCGCAAGGCCTTTGAGATGGTGCGCGAACACTTCGGGCCGATCGACGTACTCGTCAACAATGCGGGCATTACTCGTGACGCGTCCTTCCGCAAGCTCACCCCGGAAGACTGGAACGCGGTGATCGGAACCAACCTGAACAGTTTGTTCAACACCTCCAAGCAAGTCATCGAAGGCATGCTCTCCAAGGGTTGGGGGCGGATCATCAACATCTCATCGATCAACGGCCAGCGTGGCCAGTTCGGTCAGACCAACTATTCGGCCGCCAAGGCTGGCATCCATGGTTTCACCATGGCACTGGCCCGGGAAGTTTCCGGCAAGGGCGTGACCGTCAACACCGTCTCCCCAGGCTACATCCAGACCGACATGACTGCGGCAATCCGCAAGGACATTCTGGACGGCATGATTGCCGGCATTCCGGTGGGTCGCCTTGGCCAACCCGAAGAGATCGCCTCAATCGTGGCCTGGCTGGCCTCCGATGAGTCCGCCTACAGCACCGGTGCCGACTTCTCGGTAAACGGCGGCATGAACATGCAGTAAGCCCAACCAGGGCATGAATGCCCTGGTGTGTTCGACGAATTTTGTCTTTTCAATGAGGTCACGCATGAACGAAGTCGTAATCGTTGCCGCTACTCGTACCGCCATCGGCAGTTTCCAGGGTGCTTTGTCTGCAATTCCCGCGACCGAACTGGGTGCCGCAGTGATTCGCCGCTTGCTGGAGCAGACGGGTATCGATGCTGCTCAAATTGATGAAGTGATCCTCGGCCAGGTACTCACTGCCGGCGCTGGGCAAAACCCGGCCCGCCAGACGGCGATCAAGGCCGGCTTGCCACACACCACGCCTGCCCTGACCTTGAACAAGGTCTGCGGCTCGGGTCTCAAGGCGGTCCATCTCGCCGTCCAGGCAATCCGTTGCGGCGACGCGGAACTGGTGATCGCTGGAGGTCAGGAAAACATGAGCCTGGCTCCCTACGTTCTGCCCAAGGCACGCACGGGTCTGCGCATGGGTCATGCGCAACTGCAAGACAGCATGATCCAGGATGGCCTGTGGGATGCCTTCAACGACTACCACATGGGTATCACCGCTGAGAATCTGGCGCAAAAGTACGAGATCTCTCGTGAAGCGCAGGATGCCTTCGCCGCCGCCTCGCAACAGAAGGCCGCCGCTGCCATTGAGGGCGGGCGATTCCAGAGCGAAATCACCCCGATCCTGATTCCTCAGCGTAAGGGCGAACCACTGGTCTTCGACACCGACGAACAGCCGCGTATCGACAGTACTGCGCAAGCCTTGGCCAAACTCAAACCGGCATTCCAGAAAGACGGCAGCGTGACCGCCGGCAATGCTTCGACCCTCAACGATGGCGCCGCCGTACTGTTGCTGGCCAGCGCCGCTAAAGCACAAGCGCTGGGCCTTCCGGTACTGGCACGGATCAAAGCCTATGCCAGCGCCGGTGTGGACCCGTCGATCATGGGCATCGGCCCGGTCCCGGCTACGCGTCTGACCCTGCAAAAGGCTGGCTGGAACGTCGAGGACCTGGACCTGATCGAAGCCAATGAAGCCTTCGCCGCCCAGGCGCTGGCGGTTGGCAAAGAGTTGGGTTGGGACACCAGCAAGGTCAACGTCAACGGCGGCGCGATCGCCCTTGGCCATCCGATCGGCGCGTCAGGGGCACGGATTCTGGTGTCGCTGGTGCACGAACTGATCCGTCGCGACGGCAAGAAGGGTCTGGCCACTTTGTGCATCGGTGGCGGACAAGGCGTCGGCCTGGCTATCGAGCGCTAACCAACGGCATTTGAGTAGCCAATGCGCGGAACTGGGACCTTGTTCCGCGCATCAGGCTGGCGTCAAACAAAACTGCCCGCATTCCTGCCGTCGCTGCGCCGGAGTCCGGCAAAGCGCGGCTTTTTTCTGCCCGGCTCATCGGTATGGGCAAGGAACTTTAATGGACAACAACGCGCATACATTCAAGACCTATTGGTCAGGCCAGGTTCCGTTCATCGCATCCTTGGCAGTGCAACAATTGCGCCTATGGGTCAGCACTAATCCCTGGTTTTCCGGACATGAGCACAGCGCCTGGTTCGAGCTGCCTCGCGAAACGCTGGACAGCCTTCAAGCGGACTACCAGGTTGAATGGGGCCAACTCGGCCAAAAACTGCTGACCGGCCAATCCTTCAGCTTCGATGATCGACGTTTCGCCAGCGGCAACTGGAGCGAGCCACTGTTCGGCTCCCTCGCTGCGTTTTACCTGCTCAACTCCAGCTTTCTCCTGAAACTGCTCGACAAGCTGCTGATCGACGATAAGAAACCGCGCCAACGCCTGCGCTATCTGGTGGAGCAAGCCATTGCCGCCAGTGCGCCAAGCAATTTTCTGGTCAGTAACCCTGATGCGCTCCAGCGTGCGGTTGAGACAAAAGGTGCCAGCCTGATCACCGGTCTGCAGCATCTGGCCAGCGACATGAACGAAGGCAAAATGCGCCAGTGTGATAGCAGTGCCTTCAAGGTTGGCGTCGATCTGGCCAACACTCCGGGCGAAATCGTCTTCGAAAATCACCTCTTCCAGCTCATTCAGTACTACCCGCAAAGCGAGACCCAGTACCGACATCCGGTATTCGTCGTACCGCCGTCGATCAACAAGTACTACATTCTTGATCTGCGCCCGGACAACTCGATGGTCCGCCATCTGCTGGAAAAGGGACATCCCGTATTCCTGATGTCCTGGCGCAACTTTGATGAGGAACACGCGGGCACCACCTGGGATGACCTGATTGAGCATGGGGTCATCGACGCCCTGCAAGTGACCCGTGAGATCAGTGGCGAACAGCGACTCAATTGCGTGGGTTTCTGCATCGGCGGCACCCTGTTGAGCACGGCGCTGGCCGTACTGGCTGCACGCGGTGATCGAGAGATTGCCAGCGTGAGCCTGTTGACCACGTTCCTTGACTACCTGGATACCGGTCCCATCGACATTTTCGTCGACGAAGAACTGGTGGCCTATCGAGAGCGCACCATCGGCGGCATGAATGGCCCCATCGGCCTGTTTCGTGGCGAGGACATGGGCAATACCTTCTCCCTGCTGCGCCCCAACGACTTGTGGTGGAACTACAACGTCGACAAATACCTCAAGGGTCAGAAGCCGATTCCACTTGATTTGCTGTTCTGGAATAACGACAGCACCAACCTTCCGGGCCCGATGTACTGCTGGTACCTGCGCCACACCTATCTGCAGAACGATTTGAAATCAGGTGAGCTTGAGTGCTGTGGGGTCAAACTGGATTTGCGTGCAATCGACGCTCCCGCCTACATCCTCGCCACCCATGACGATCACATCGTGCCCTGGAAAAGCGCCTACGCCAGTACCAACCTGCTCTCCGGGACCAAGCGCTTTGTACTGGGCGCTTCCGGGCATATCGCCGGTGTCATCAATCCACCCGCCAAGCAGAAGCGCCATTACTGGACCAACAATCGGGTCACGAAAAACCCGGAGACCTGGTTCAAGAATGCCGAGCAGCAACCCGGTAGCTGGTGGAACGATTGGTTCAACTGGCTGGCGGGACACTCCGGCGAGCGCCAACCCGCGGTTGCGCACACCGGGAATGACAAATACCCGCCTCTGGAGCCGGCGCCAGGCAGTTATGTAAAGCAATGAAAGGCTGCGGTGGGCCAGAGCGCGACACATCATTTATTTGGGTACTAAGGAGAGACGACCCGTGAGCACCCCGTTCCGCATCAACGAAGCACTTTTGATTGCCGGCCACGCATTCAAACCGTTTCAATGTGTCGCTTGGGCTCCGCAAGACGGTAATGGCGAATTGAGCCTGAGTGTCATCGACCAGGCCAACACGCGTATTTGTCGCAAACTGATTCCAAGCAGTGCCTATTCCGACCCGACGCAGCTGGAACGCCTGCTGGAGGAGGTGCGCACCGAGTTGAGCCAGGAGGGTTACACGCTGCAATCCTGGACAATGCCAGGTTAAGCATTCTCGCGGATCGCCAACGCTGATCCACCTGATACCAGAGCAGTAATCCTGCACCGCTGAACGCTTCGCCTGCCCCGTGTGCTTTCCCATGGAACACCCCATCGGTTATGTCTAACCTTTGGGGTGCAGTCCAAATTCAGATGGACACCATCGCCTTTGGCGTCGGGGGTCAGGAAGGCGTGAAGAATGCGGCGTGACATCTGGTTTTTGCATCAGCATTAAAACAACGAGCTGATAAACCCAATCGCGACGATCGAATAGAAGGCTGCGCAGATCATCCCGAACGATTTTCGCGTTCGAGTGAAAAACGGTTCAGCCGAATGGGCTGAAAACGCCAACGCGTAAGTACTGAAGATCAGGAACCCGAGTACGGCACAACCGGCCACCAGGACAAAACTGGCCCAGGCGGGTGCATTCGCGCTAAGCCCGACCGTGGTCACGGTGAACCAGGTCAAGGCGGCTTTTGGGTTGGTGAGGTGAATACCCAGTCCTTGTAAATAATACCCAATGTTCCTGGTCTGTTTGGAGCGAGCTCGAGCAACCGTGGTGGCATTGTGTGCCAGTGCACCGCGAATCGACTTGTAGGCCAGAAAGAACAAATAGCAGGCGCCAAGGACTTTCAGCCAGACCAGAATCTGCGTGTAGGAAAGCAGCAACGCCGATACCCCAGCCGCGGTCATTGCCCCCCAGCACAGCGAACCGGAAATGACCCCCGCCGCCAACGCCAGCCCAGGCGTACGCCCAAAGTTCAGGGAGGTATTGGCAATCGCCAGGTTACCCGGACCGGGGCTGGCGGTGCCGATGACATAGACCGCCAGCGCGGCTCCGAAGCTCGAAAGATCAAACATATGACGGTCTCTTATCAGTCGCACCAACGCGCGCAATGCACACCCTTCAGGCCGCTATCGGCCTGAAGCTCCCCCCAAAAAAGCACTTATTTGAAGCAACGATGATCGGGCTCCTGGGCGCGAATTTTTTCCATCCAGGGTTTCAGCTCGGATTGCTTGTACAGCCGTTCGCCCCAGCGCTCCGGTGAAACCGGCAACGACCGCCCTTGCAGGATGTAATCGGTGAGCAGATGAATAAACTGCTGCAAGCAATACGCGCCCACATGCAAACGGAGCGAAGACGCTGTCTCGGCCGGAGCGACGTTAAAGCGCGCGACATGGATGATCTCCCCGCTGTCGACCGAAGGCGCCAGGTGATGGCAAGTCGAACCGTAGGTTTCATCGTTGTAGTAAATCGCATAGTGCTGGCTGCCCAGCCCACGGTATTTTGGCGGGGCCGGGTGCAGGTTGATCGCGCCCTTGCGGGCGTTCTTATAAATACTTTCCGGGAAGATAAAGTCGCCGCGATAGGAAATGATCCAATCACCTTCCCAGTCATCCAGGTGATAGGGATAAGGATCGCCGGGATCCCAGCAGAACACTTCAAGGTTGGAAAACACGGTTTTGGCGAACTCGACTCCGTGATCGCACCAGTCCATGGTGCACACCGAAAGGAGGACTTTGTCCTTGCATGGCTCAATCATCTGCATCTTCTATTCCCCATCAACGAGTAGTAACGGTGAAACCGGCAAGCGCTGAGCAACTGTCGCGAACGTGCTCACGCCTGCGCAAAAAGGGCGAACCGTCATTGACCGACGGCCCTTACAACTGCACTGAAACGTTCGACCATCTCGGCGACTTCGGCCTCGCTGGAAATAAAGGGCGGCGCAAACAGCACATGATTGCCGTGAGTGCCATCGACGGTTCCACTGCCGGGATAGATCAGCAGACCGCGCTTCAAGGCTTCCTGCTTGAGGGCGGCTGCATACGCCCCGCCACCACGAAACGGCTCTTTACCCGTGCGGGTTTCGACGAATTCGAGGCCGACAAACAAACCACGGCCCCGCACATCGCCAACGGTATCAACGTCAGCCAGGCTTTCTCTGAGCCAACTGCGCAATTGTTCGCCACGGGTGCGAACCGTTGCCAACAGGTTTTCTTCAGCGATGACCTTCTGTACTTCCAAAGCAATCGCGCACGCCAGTGGATGGTTGACATGGGTTTGGCCGTTGCCCAGCACCCCGGACCCCTGGGCCATGACCGAATGCACCCGGTCGCTAACCAGCAACGCTGAAATGGGTATGTAACCGGCCGCAAGCCCTTTGCCCACGGCCACCATGTCCGGCACGATCCCGTCATCGGCATAGGCGTACATCTGGCCGGTGCGGCCCATGCCCGCCATCACTTCATCGAGGATCAGCAGAACGTCGTGACGCTCGCAGACCTCCTTGATTTTGCGAAAGTAGCCGGGGACGGGAGGAACCGCCCCGTTGGTCGAGCCAACAACGGTTTCAGCGAAGAACGCGGCGACATTTTCGCTGCCCAGCGCGTTGATTTTGTCGTCCAGCTCCTGGGCCAGACGCGTGGCGTACTGCTCTTCGCTCTCGCCTACACGCAGTTCGCGATAGGCATAACACGGCGAAACAAATTCAGCGGGCGGCAACAGTGGCCCGAACACCGACTGGCGTTGGGCATTCCCGGAAATACTCAGGGTGCCCAAGGTGCTGCCGTGATAGCTCTGGCGCCGCGAAATGAACGTCGACTTGGAGGGCAAGCCACGCTCACATTGATATTGGTAGGCGATTTTCATCGCCAACTCCATGACCTCCGAACCGCCTGACAGAAACTGCGCCCGCGCCAAGCCACCGGAAGCGTCCACCAACTGTTCAGCCAGCTCTTCGGCGGCTGCCGTGGTGAAACTGCCGGCATGGGCCCAAGCGAGCTTTTTCGCTTCTCGCTCGAAAGCCGCCACGATACGCGGATGCGCATGCCCAAGGCTCGACACCGCTACACCACCACAGGTATCAAGGTAACGCTTGCCTGAAACATCTTCGAGCCAGACACCGGTCCCCTTGACGGCGAGGATCGGTGAGATATTCAGGTTTTTGTAAATGACCTTTGACATGGGCGTGAGTCCTTGGGCTGTTGGGGCTATTTTCCCTTTGCCGGATGATCCCATGCCGTCGGGGCCTGGTGAAAATTCCGGCCAAAACGCGATGAATGAAAGACCGAGCGGGTCAGTCCAATGGGCAGCAGTACAACGATGAACATAAGAAACGCGAGGAACCTGAGCACAAAAAAATCTCCTTATTGTTAAAGGTGAACATCAATCCAGCGGGATTTCGCTGCGCCAGTCGACTTCTTCAACGAACGCTGGCTGACCAGGACGCTCAAGCACGAAACGGCCGAGCACCAGCACGTCCATTTCCGTACGCATGAAGCAGGCATAAGCTTCTTGCGGCTTGCACACGATGGGTTCGCCACGCACGTTGAACGAAGTGTTAACCAACACTGAACAACCGGTACGCGCTTTGAAACTACGCAGCAGATAAGTGAACGGTGCGTTATTTTCTTCGGTCACGGTTTGCACCCGAGCCGATAAGTCGACGTGAGTCACCGCCGGCAACTGCGAGCGAATATTGTTGATGCTGCCCAACCCACGCGCGGGACCGCCCTCTTTGAGCGAAGTCTCGGATTTGATCGAGTCGGTCACCGGCGCGACCATCAACATGTACGGGCTACTTTCACAGATATCGAAATAGGTCTTGGCGTCTTCAGCCAGGACCGCTGGCGCAAATGGCCGGAACGATTCGCGGTACTTGATCTTCAGGTTCATGGTGCGCTGCATCTCGGGGTTGCGTGCATCGCCGAGAATCGAACGTGCGCCCAGGGCCCGCGGACCAAATTCCATACGCCCCTGGAACCAGCCGACTACCGCACCGTCAGCCAGACGGCTGGCGACCTGGTCATACAGCTGGGCATCGTCGTAGCGAGTGTAGGGGTAGTTGTTTTCGCGCAGGAACGCTTCGATCTCTTCGTCGCCAAATCCTGGCCCCAGCAGGCTACCGCTCATGGCGTCAGTCTTGCTCCCGGTCAGGTGTGGGCGCCCGGTATGCTTGACCGAATAGTCCATCGCCGCACCCAGCGCGCAACCGGCATCGCCGGCCGCCGGCTGGATCCAGATCGAGTCGAAACGCCCGGAACGGCTGAGCACGCCGTTGGCCACGCAATTTAACGCCACGCCTCCGGCCAGGCACAGATTACGTTTACCGGTCTGCTTGACCGCAGCGGTCGCCAACCCCAGCACCACCTCTTCCGTGACTTTTTGGACCGAAGCCGCGAGGTCGCACTCACGCTGGGAAATCGGGCTTTCCGGTTTACGGATCGGCCCACCGAACAGCTCTTCAAAGGCCTCGCCCACCATGCGCTCGCCGCGCAGGTATTCGAAGTACTTCATGTTCAGGGTGAAGGAGCCGTCAGGACGGATATTAATCAGCTCATCGCGAATCTTGTCGGCGTAGATCGGCTGACCGTAAGGCGCCAGGCCCATCAGTTTGTATTCGCCGGAATCGACCTTGAAGCCGCAGTAATAGGTCATCGCCGAATAGAACAGACCCACCGAATGCGGGTACGAAATCGAGTTCTTCAGCTCAAGCCTGGAGCCCTCGCCCTGCCAGATAGTGGTCGAGTGCCATTCGCCGATTCCGTCAATGCACAGTACCGCGGCGTTCTCGAACGGCGACGGGTAGAACGCCGCAGCGGCGTGGGAGCGATGGTGCTGGGACGCCTGGGTGCGCGGGGCTTTGCCTCGCTCCAGCTCTTCGAGTTTTTCATCGACGAACTTGAGTACGTTCCACTTCCAACGAATCCATTCCGGCATCGCGTTGATGAACGTTCGCGCGCCACCGATGCCGCCACTGGCAAAGGAGGAAATGACCCGTGAGAACTTCTCCTGGGGGTCTTCGTAATAGACCACGGCCTCCAGGTCATCCAGGGTAATACCCTCGGCATCCAGGCAATACTGAATCGCCTGGGCCGGAAATGCCGCGTCGTGTCGCACGCGGGTGAAACGCTCTTCCTGGGCAGCTGCAACCGGGACGCCATCTTTCACCAAGGCGGCAGCACTGTCGTGATAGAAGGCAGAGATCCCTAATACATAAATAGCCATTTAAACGTGCATCCTCTTAGCATCATGCCAATACATGGAATCCCTTTCGCCAGACGCATCTACTGGCTTCTCGGTAACTCTTGCTTTTATAAATACCTTCAAGACCACCACTCGCCGAACGGCAAGCTTTTCAATACCGGTATCAATGACGCCACCAGCACCAGGCTCATGGTGATATTGAACACCTTCAAACGCTGCGGGTGAGTCAAGAAGCGCCGCAGGTATTGCCCAAAAAACACCCAAACCATCGAACACGGCGAGCCGAACAAAAAGAACAGCAGCGCGATCAGCAAAATCTGAAAACCGTAGGCATCGACCGGCGAGGTATACGTCAGCACCGCACCCACCGCCATCACCCAGGCCTTGGGGTTGATCCACTGAAACAATGCCGCATGGGTGAAGCCCAAGGGCTTTCCAGACTTGTCGTCAAGGTCCACGGTCGGCGCGCTGGCGATCTGGTAGGCCAGGTACAACAGGTACAGCGCACCCACCACCTGCAATACATCGTGAAGCCTGGGGTACTGTTGAAAAATCGCCCCGGCCCCCACCCCGACGGCAATCAGCATCAGTGGAAAACCGATGTTGATCCCCGCCACGTGGCGCATCGTGCGCCCGATGCCAAAGTTCGCTCCCGACGACATCAACATGACGTTGTTAGGCCCCGGCGTGACGCAGGTGGCGATGACAAACAAAATGATCGAGTAGTAATCCAGGGTTTGCATCGTCACACCCTTATCAACGGTAATCTTCCAGCGTCCCGCGCCGACGGATGTCGAGCGACACACAATGGAAACCACCACTCAAACTACGAGCATGGCGCATCTTCAATGGCGCCACGTCGACACCCTGTTTTCCAACGCGCGGATAAACGGAACCTGCTGATCATTGATCACCGCCAGTGACGGGTTGACTCGATAAGTGGAATCGGCCAATTGCGGCTTGGGTGCCGAGATCCAGTTGGCGCCGCTGGCGAAATAGTCCTGCACATGCTTGCGATAGGCGAAGGGTTCGAAATACCGGCTACGCAAGGCCATCGGTGCTTCGATGAGGGTCTGGCCGATCGGCAGAATGCCCTCTTGATCGGTGTGGTGCTCGCTATAGTCGAGGGCGAATAAGCCCTTATCAGGCAGTGGCACCCGCGCGCCAGTGGCGATGCCAACAACCATCTCTTCGAGGGGATCCCACTCGTTGTGCACATTGACCAGAGACATGTGTAGCTCCTTGTTGTTTTTATTAGCCGGTTATTAGCCGGCCACTTCCACCAATGTCTTGCGGGTGATTGGCAAATGGTGGAAGAGCTGTTGCGAAGAGGCCTGGCGTCCGGCACGCGGCAACACCCTCCCGGCGGACCCGACCCCCAACCGGCGCAACACCGAAGTCCACTTGCCCGGCATCGGTGCCAGGGATTCATAGCCCACCCGCACCCGCTGCCAATGCTCGGCCAACGACTGCGCACCGCCTGCGGCAATCTTGCGCATGTAGGCGTCAATCGCATCGGCGGCCCAGGCCGAGTGCCCGGTGGAGACGTTGTCGATGGTGTTGTGCAAGTCCACAAAGGCCGTGCTGAAACCGTAATGGCGCAGGAAACGCCGCGCCAAACGGTAACTGCCACCCACGCCAGATAACTCCATCGCCAGGTTCATGCCGAGCGTCTCCGGCATAAACGTCACCGGCAATTTGCCCAGGCACAGCCAATACACCGGCAAGCGGAACGAGTCCTCGTCCAGACGCGGGTCCTGGGCAAACTCACGACTGCCGGTCGGCGCCAACTCGTGCCCCATCTGACGTAAACCGTCGCGATAAATCTTTGGATGATTCAACGCGTAAACGCCGTTGCCCAGTTCATCCCAATAGGTTTGAAACAGCGCATAGCCAATAGGCGAGGACGCCAGGTCAAGGTCGGTGAAACCCTGCAACCAAGCGCCGTCGATTAACGTCAGGGGCGCCAACTGTAGGGTCGACTCGACAATTTCTTCACGGGTCGGCAGTTGTTCTGGATCGCTTTCATCGAACTGCTCGCCGTTCTGGTCATGTTTGTCCAGCAACCAAGAGCGCAACACGTTCACGCCCCAGTACTCAGGTAGCGGACGCCCGGAAGTCTCCAGCGAACGGCTTGAGCGCTCCAGCCAACGCGTCACGTAGGCGTGGGCAAAGGCTTGGGTGGTTGGCCCGAGCGCGCGCCCCTGCAAGACAAAGTAGGCCTCGCGCAGGCTTTTCGGCCAGTGACCGAGAGACGTATGGCGGGTCTCGGCCAGGGAGCGGATAACGCTTGCATCGGTAGGGTTGATGATCGACTGTCGAGGTAAGGGTTCGCTATGTGCTGCTTGGGGCAGCCAGTCGATCCATTTACGAATCACACTCAGGTCGGCGTCGCTGAAGATTCGGAACATACGCCCGGTCGGCGCAACCAGGCTGGTGACCAAAATACTTTTTTGCGCATTGCCGGGCACGATCAAACGGCTGCGTGACAGGACGTCCAACAGCGGCAGCGGATCGGTTTGCGCATCCTTGAGCCACTCGGAAAGGCTACGTCCTTCCACCAGGTAATTCTGGTGATAAACCGCACCAACCCGAGCCAGCCGCTGGATCAGTTGCGCCATCGCATGCTGCGGTGACGAGGCTACCAGTACCGCGTTGTAGAGCTGGGCATTCCAGCGCCGCAGCGCCGAGAACAACCAGGTGGCACCCCGGATCAGCTCGGTGTGCCGGGCTTCGCCTTGAGCGGCGACTTGATTGCTGATCCACTGCGCGGTCGCCAGCGGCGAGGTCTCGTCCAGCCCCCCGAACGGCTCGTTCAAATCCAGCCGCCGGATGTCCAACGGCAGGCTTTCAATCTGCCCCAAGACGGCCCAGCCAGGGCAAAGGCCAACCGTACGCAGCGCCCAATCAATGCCGCAAAGCACATCGCCAAACTCATCGCTGCGACGGCTGAGGGCCAGCAACAGCGCCGGCAACTCAAAGGCCTCATCGCTTAAGTCGGGTAACATCGAAAGTTCGAAAGGCGCTACCGCATAGGACTTCAGCTCCAGCTGACCAAGCAGCGCCTTGAAGTGATCGGCGCGTGAGGCCCGGGGGCGGCCCACGCCGACGTCATGAGCAAACAGCTGCATGATTTTCAGCTGTGCATTGTCTTCGAAGACCCCGGGCGCACTCATGCCTTGCAGCCAGCAACCCAGAATCGACGCCATCGGCGCCGAGTAAATAGCCAGCGCTTGGGCAAATTCCTTGGCATTTCCGTGTTGCGCAGCGGCAGCGGCCACGGCGCTATAGGCCGCGCCCTGTTCGACCCGCCAGCGGTCGATCTGTTGCGCCAGCTCCGACAAGCCAGGACTGGCTTCACCGGTAGCCGACGCGCACGCCTGCATCAGGCTTTTGAGATACACGTCATCCAGGAAGCTTTCGGGACTGATCGCCGAGCGATACAGCTGGCGCCACACATCCCCTGCCCTTGCGTGAATTGAAACCGAGCCATCCATTGCCAACATCCTGTTCAGTGCAAGTGACGTTATCAAGCGAACGTCAGAACATCGGATAAATGGAGGAATCGGGCTTTTTCTTCTTTTTACCGAAGAGGCGTTGGATAAATTTTTTGATCGATTTCATCACAGTTTCCTTTTAGTGAGTGGCATCAAGAATGAGCTTTGAAACGAGGTCATTGCCTTTGTCGGTGAAGTGAATCCGGTCGACGAACTGCCAGTCATCCGGGCCTAGCGCTTCGGCCAGCAACGGCGTGATATCGACAAAGCCCACACCCATTTTGTGCGCCCCTTCGCGCAACTGTGCGGCATAGGCTTCACGCACACGGGTCTGCAAAATATCGCCATACATCTCAGTGAAATTTCCGGCCTGGTCCAGTTCGGCAAACAGTTGCTCCTCTTCACTGCAACCTTTTGCCCGAATCCAGCCGGCCAGCGGTTGCAAAATGAAGGTCAGCTTCGCGCCCATATCCTTGGCCAGGGCGCGCCAGATATCCAATTGTTGCAGCGTCAGGTTGGCCGCGTAGTCGATCTGCTCTCCCATCGACGGCGGAGCCGGTGGCTCTGGCTCCTGGGTCTTGCCGAACAGGTTGGTCAGGCTCCACGAGCTGTGCGTTGGCTGCTCGGGCGCGAATGCACTGAAGAACTGATGGCAGTTGAAAAAGGCCCCGTGCTCGCCGCGGTACTCCTTTGGCTGGCGTGCCAAGCCGAGGTTGTTGAACCCGGAAAACAGCACGATCTCATCCACCTTTGGCAGCAGGTGGCGGTTAAGCGTGAAGAGCATCAGTTCTTGGGTTGAGTTGAAACTGCGACCGCCGAAGTTCAGCCAGCGTTGACCGCGCGGATCGTTCGCCGACAGGCGCGAAGACAAGGTGCAGCTGTCGGAACTGGCACCAATACCGAATACCGTAGAACTGCCAGCCAACAAGCGAACACTGCCGCTTTTGTCGCAATCAGCCGCCGAATACTCGACACCCAGAGATTCAGAGTAGCGAAAGCCCACACTGTCAGTGTTGACCACCGGCGAGCGGTGGTTGGCCGGATGGAAATACATCAAATACGGTAACCAGCGGACTTCGCCGCCGTCAGTAAACTTTTGCTCGTATTCAGCCATCTGCGGAGTGAGTGTCATCCTTGCCGTCATACCGCCTTCATCCTCATCAGTAATCGCTGATCATGTGCCGGAAGCGTTCTAAGCCGCTGCCAGACGTCTGAATTTGTAGGATTTTTCCCAAAACACGGGGTGCCGCCCTGGAATGTTGCGACTAGCGTCTCTACTGAACATTCCTGCACCCCAGAAGAATCATCATCCCAAGGTGCCTGTGTGTATTGCAGATACAGCTCCGGCTATTTTTTTTAATACAGTTGGCTTTTTTTGGCGAAAAATATTTCAAAATAAGTCCAATCTGTAGCTTCTTAAGCTACAGATGACACGCTACAGTCAAATCCATGACTCTCTATCTGAACCTCGCCGAATTCATCAGCAGCCGCATCGAGCAGGGCCTTTATGGGCCAGGCGAGCGCCTGCCCTCTGTGCGTACGCTAAGCCAGGAACACGGCGTCAGCCTGACCACCGTGCAACAGGCCTATCGCGTACTTGAATCTTCGGGGCTGGCGATACCGCGCCCCAAGTCCGGTTACTTCGTGCCGACTGACCGACGCATGCCGGAACTGCCGCAGATGGGCCGCCCGACCTTGCGGCCGGTGGACATTTCCCAGTGGGACATGGTGCAGGAGCTGATGCGTTTCGAACAAAGCGCCAGCGTCGTGCAGCTGGGTTGCGGCATGCCGGATGTCACCGCCCCTACCCTCAAGCCGCTGCTCACCGCCATGGCACGCATCAACCGGCGCAGCGACAGCCAAAGCCTGCAATACAACCACCTCCAAGGGGTGCCGGTCCTGCGCGAACAAATCGCCCGGCTGGCCATCGACTCCGGCTGCCGCCTGATCCCGGCCGAGATCATCGTCACCAGCGGTTGCCAGGAAGCCCTGTCAACCGCCATCCGGGCGATTTGCGTGCCGGGCGACATCGTTGCCATCGCCTCGCCGAGCTACCACGGGATGATGCAAATCCTCAATGCCACCGGTTTGAAGGCCTTGGAGATTCCCACCGATCCAGTGACCGGCATCAATCTGGAAGCCCTGGAAATGGCCCTCGAACAGTGGCCGATCAAAGCCATCCAGGTGACCGCCAACTGCAACAATCCGCTGGGCTACATCATGCCCGACGACCGCAAGCGCACTCTGATCCGCCTGGCCCAACGCTTCGATGTGCCGATCATTGAAGACGACATCTATGGCGACCTGTCCCATCGTTATCCACGGCCGCGCACGCTGAAGTCCTTTGATGAAGACAACCGCGTGCTGCTCTGCAGTTCATTTTCCAAGACCCTGGCGCCTGGCCTGCGCGTCGGCTGGATTGCACCGGGGCGCTACCTGCAACAAGCGCTGTACATGAAATACATCGGCTCCGGCACCACCGCGACCCAGCCACAACTAGCCGTCGCCGAATTCATCGCCAAGGGTAACTACCTGCTGCATCTACGACGCATGCGCAAGCAATACAAACGCAACGGCGACCTGATGACCGAATGGGTCAGTCGTTACTTCCCGGCAGGCACCCGCGTCAGCCAACCGCAGGGCGGCTTTACCTTGTGGGTCGAACTGCCGGAAGATTTCGACACCTATTCCCTCAACCGCCTGCTCGAAGCCCAAGACGTACAAGTCGCCAACGGCAACATCTTTTCGGCGGCCGGCAAATACCGCAACTGCATTCGGCTCAACTTCGCCAACGCACCTAATCGAAAAATCGAAATGGCCGTGAGCAAGGTCGGCCAGACCATCAGCCAACTGATACACCTGGATTCAGGTTTCGGGCCTCCGGCACCCAACGCTTAGCGTTAAACAGACCGCATAGCATCGAAGACGGGGCGGAATCTCCGACAGAACGGCTTTCGCAGCGGAGAGCACGGGTCGTTGGGCAGCGAGTTTTTTTGGCGGTAATGCAGGGGTGACGATCATCGAAGAGATCGAACATCTGCGGCATGGGGTCGACGTTTTTGGAGAGTCTGGTCCTTTGTGCCCGCTGGTATCCTGATCGGGTTTGGATGATCTCGAGCGCTGGCTTGTCAGTACGCTCAATAGACTGAGCGAGAGGGTGGGGGAACAGAAACACACCTTTTACCAAGGTGCCTCTCAAGCTCATTAGGGTCGTTACGAAAACTTGCCGAGCGGCGATCAAGCAAGTTTCCTACAGAGCCTATGGGGAGTGGTACGACCTGCGGGACGAGGGCTGCGCGCCCTTGATGGCAACGACCGGGACACGTAGTTCGGGTTGTGTGATGTCATAGACCTGCAGTTCACACCCTTCCCCCCGATCTACGAAGACAAACTCCGCCAGATAGACCTTTTGCTTCTCGGGAATAAAGGTACTTGTGATCGGCCCACAGGCGTAATACGACGAGACGGTCGGATTGGCGGTTACCTTTTTCTCAAACTTGTTCTTCGACGAGTTGAATACATAGTCTTCGTTGTAAAGCGTCCGATAACCCGGTGCCGGAATTTGACTACTAATCGTCGATGACCCGCCCACCTGCAAAATCTGGCCGGGATCGGCCTGTATTTCCAGCTGGGGGAAATGCTTGGAGACCGCGCTGCTGAGACGACTGAACCAGCCGCCGACTTTATTGCGAAACGGTTTGACTACTGTCCCCAGATGATCGGGACGTGTATCCGGGTCGTTACCTCGGACCACTTCAAAATCTACTGGGTTGGCCGTATCGCCTGATGCCTGCATGATCACTTTGGCATGTTGATCATCTACGGTGACCTTCTTCTGCTCCAGCATGATGCCATCTGTCCAGAGTGTCGGCGCAGAGCTACGAAAGTCGGAACCGCAGCCGCACAACCCCAAAAATAGAACCGTCGTGACAACTGTCTTCACTGCGCTTCCCTGCGTTGAACTGCCGATGAGCTTCCAGGTAAGTAGCTCTTCCTGAAAGCAATAACAAAACGCCACTATTGCGCAGAACCATAACCAAAGGGAACCGCTGAAGCACGGGAATTTCACCCTCGTTTATTGGAAACTCCAAAGCCTTCTCGTCAGAGCCTGCTTTTTACGCACCGAAATAGAGCGCCAGTCCCATAGCGGTCCCATATCGCCTTTTTTCAGACGCCAAAAACCACAAACCCCCGACTTTCTCTAGGAAAATCAGGGGTTTGCGTTTTCAGAATTTGGCGGTGAAGGAGAGATTCGAACTCTCGATACAATTTCTTGTATACACACTTTCCAGGCGTGCTCCTTAAGCCACTCGGACACTTCACCGTATCTCTTCAAACATGTTCTGTCTGTCGAGGCGCGCTAATGTAGTCGAAAGCTTTTCCGATGGCAAATATTTTTTTCAGAATTTTCATGCGGTTAAGCGATTTACGAGTTCGGGCGGGTTTGGAGGCATGGCAAACCTGCCAATCTTCGGCCGGGTGAATGTTTCTATATAGAGGGCAATGCGCGGTACGTATGGCCGGCTACGCTGGGCGGGCGTGAATTGGCTGACTGGCCGGTCAGTCATGGCGCTTTACCTGGCCTACGACGGTGGGTAACGTCTGCCCCACTTCAATACAAGGAATAGCGTCATGAGTGAGTTGATTTCCTACCACCTCGAAGACGGTATCGCGACCCTGACCTTGAGCAATGGCAAGGTCAATGCCATCTCGCCGGACGTGATTGCCGCGTTTAATGCTGCGCTGGATCAGGCGGTGACGGATCGCGCGGTGGTGATCATCACCGGTCAGCCAGGCATTCTGTCGGGCGGTTATGACTTGAAGGTGATGACGGCCGACCCTAAAGAAGCCGTGAGCCTGGTGACTGCCGGTTCGACCCTCGCCCGTCGTCTGTTGTCGCACCCCTTCCCGGTGATCGTCGCGTGCCCAGGGCATGCGGTAGCCAAGGGCGCATTCATTCTGTTGTCGGCCGATTACCGGATTGGTGTCGACGGTCCGTTCAGCATTGGCCTGAACGAAGTGCAGATTGGCATGACCATGCACCACGCCGGCATCGAGCTGGCTCGTGATCGTCTGCGCAAGTCGGCGTTCCACCGCTCGGTGATCAACGCCGAGATGTTCGATCCGCAGGGCGCTGTGGATGCTGGCTTCCTCGACAAGGTCGTTTCTGCCGAAGAACTGCAAGGTGCAGCACTGGCCATGGCGCGTCAGTTGAAAAAGATCAACATGACCGCGCACAAGAACACCAAGCTCAAAGTACGCAAGGCCCTGCTGGAGACCCTGGACAACGCGATCATCCAGGATCAGGAACACTTGGTTTAATCCCGAAAGCGCTACAACGAAAAGCCCGACCGCCGAGTCGGGCTTTTTCTTGGCTGATCTGTTTACAGTCCTTCAGCCGCTCTACTCCGCATCTGACGCTATCAGTCTGAAACATGCGCTTAAACATCGCCTATCTCCTACCTCTATAGCAGCAATTGCCGAAAACAGTGCACATCCGTACACTGCGCCACCTTTTGTCCCGGCGGGCCTGTAGATGCTGTATCTGTTTCGCATGTTATTGATGGGTCTGCATTTTGCTGTAGCGGGTGTGCTCGGTGTGGTGCTTGGCCTGTGCCGACCGTTCAATCCGGATAACAGCCGTTTGTGCGCGCGTCTTTATGCCTGGCCAGCGATGTGTATTTTGCGTTTGCGGGTAAAGGCCGACGTCGATGGGCTGAAGAACAAGACGCAAAGCTGCGTGGTAATCGCCAACCATCAGTCCAACTACGATCTGTTTGTGCTGGGTAATGTGGTGCCGCACCGCACCGTGTGCATCGGCAAAAAAAGCCTGAAGTGGGTGCCGTTGTTCGGGCAGTTGTTCTGGTTGGCCGGTAATGTGCTGATCGACCGTGGCAATGCGCACAAGGCTCGGCAGTCGATGCTCACGACCACCAACACCTTGCAGCACAAGGACACCTCGATCTGGGTGTTCCCGGAAGGCACGCGCAACCTGGGTGAAGAATTGCTGCCATTCAAGAAAGGCGCGTTCCAGATGGCCATCGCTGCCGGGGTGCCAATCGTGCCGGTGTGCGTCAGCAGCTACATCAATCATATGCGCCTGAACCGCTGGCGCAGTGGCAAGATCCTGATCCGCTCGTTGCCGGCGATTCCTACTGCCGGCTTGAGCATGGACGACATGCCGATGCTGATCGCCCAGTGCCGTGAACAGATGCGCGAGTGCATTGAATCGATGGATCGACAGCTGCAAGCAGCCTGAATGAAGCCCGCCTCGTGCGGGCTTCTTTTTGCCGGCGAACTTCGCTGATTTTGCTGACTCTCAAGCTTAAGAGCAGGATAATCTGGTCATTGCCTGTCATTGCCTGTCATTGCCATTTGCCAAGAAGAAGTGAATAAGAATTATGGGTAGAGTCGTTGCGGCTGCGGTCTACAGTGCCGGTAAGAGAGTCACCGATATCACCCTTGATGAGGGCGCCGCCTGGGCTGCAAAACCAGGCCACTTTGTATGGATCGGCCTCGAAGAGCCGAACGCCCAGGAGCTGGCCAACCTGCAACGCCAGTTCGGCCTGCACGAACTGGCGATTGAAGACGCCCTGGATAAACACAGCCGATCGAAGCTGGAAACCTTTGGCGATGCGCTGTTTATCGTCACGTACTCGCCGGTGCGCCATGAGGGCAAACTGGAGTTCATCGAAACCCACATCTTTGCCGGCAAGGGTTACATCATCACCTGCCGTAACGGTCACTCGGCGTCCTACGCGCATGTGCGCCAACGCTGTGAGGCGCGTCCGCTGTTGCTTGAGCACGGCGAAGATTTCGTGCTCTACGCCCTGCTCGATTTCGTCATCGCAAACTATCAGCCAGTGGGCGAAGCGATCCATAGCGAGATCGATGAGCTGGAGCGCAACGTGCTGTGCAGCACGCTCAACGAAAAGGACATTCAGAACCTTCATGGTTTGCGGCGCGACGTATTGCGCCTGCGCCGTTATGCGGCGCCGATGGTGGAGATCAGCGAAGAGCTGCAGAAGCTGAACTTCCCGTTTATCGACAAGAACATGCGCCCGTACTTTCGTGATGTGCAGATCCACGTCACGCGACAGATGGAAGACCTGACGACGTTACGTGATATTGCCAGCCAGACCATCGAGATTGGCGTATTGCTGGAAGCGGCCCGTCAAAGCGTGGTGCAGCGCAAGTTTGCGGCCTGGGCGGCGATTCTGGCGTTCCCGACGGCGGTGGCCGGGATCTACGGGATGAACTTTCAGAACATGCCGGAGCTGAGCTGGCACTACGGCTATTTTGTGGTGATGGGGTTTATGACCGTGGGATGTTTCGCGTTGTGGGCGAGCTTCAAGCGGTCGGGGTGGTTATAACGGCAGGATGCATGGCGAGCGCTTCGCGCTCGATCGCGGGCAAGCCACGCTCCCACAGGTACACCTAAATCCTGTGGGAGTGTGGCTTGCCCGCGATGCTTTCAGGATTTAAACCGATTTGGTTTCGGGTTTGTGGGCCACAAACCGCATCATCCATTCGGCAACGGTGGTGCCGTGGTGCTCATTTGCCAGGCTTTCAATGCCTTTTTGATAGACCTGTTCGCCAAGGTGTTGCTGGCGAATTTCCAGCAACGCCCGCGAGTAATCGTGAATGAACTCCGGGTGGCCCTGGAAGCACAGCACCTGGTCATTGATGTGATACGCGGCGTACGGGCAAAAGTCGCTGGACGCGATCACCGTAGCGTTTTCCGGTAGCGCGGTGACCTGATCCTGGTGACTGATCAGCAGTGTCAGTTCTTCCTTCACCGGGCTCATCCACGGCGCTTTGGCGGCCAGTTTGTACTTGTGGATGCCGACCCCCCAACCCTGGGTCGCGCGCTCGCTTTTGCCACCCAGCAGCAGCGCCAGCAATTGATGGCCGAAGCACACGCCCAGCAGCTTGTCGCCGCGCTCATAGCGCGACAACAGGTAAGTCTTGAGGGTTTGAATCCATGGGTCGGTGCCGAACGAATCAGCCTTGCTGCCGGTCACCAGATAGGCATCGAAACTCAGCTCATCGCTTGGGTATTCGCCTTGCATGACGTTGTAGACAGTGAATTCGGCAGCGATGGGTTGCTGCGAAAACAGACGCTGGAACATCTGCCCGTAACCCTGATATTGATCGACCAACTCTGGACGCAGGATGTCGGTTTCCAGAATGCAGATGCGTAACGACATAAAAAATACCTGA
The DNA here is from genome assembly GCF_058800905.1 of Pseudomonas sp. GW822-FHT04C11. Classification (NCBI taxonomy): domain Bacteria; kingdom Pseudomonadati; phylum Pseudomonadota; class Gammaproteobacteria; order Pseudomonadales; family Pseudomonadaceae; genus Pseudomonas; species Pseudomonas sp. GW822-FHT04C11. Next base: position 28,330 of record NZ_JBXAMS010000026.1, read on the forward strand.
CACGATAGAGGCGATAGTGCACACCCAGAGCCTGCCTTGAAACGCGGGGTCAGGCAAGTCCGGTGCGCACCGCCAATCCGTCAGAGCGACTCCCTCAGAACAACGCGCCCTTCGCGGCTTTTTCCAGCAACAAAGCCGGCGGTGTGAACCGTTCGCCGTACTGCTCGGCCAGGTATTGGGCACGGGCGACAAAATCCTTCACGCCGTATTGGTTGATGAACTGTAACGCCCCGCCCGTCCAGACGGCGAAACCAATGCCGAAAATCGAACCGATGTTGGCATCGGCCGTCGACAGCAGCACGCCCTCCTCCACACAGCGCACGGTTTCGATGGCTTGCACAAACAGCAAGCGATCGCGTACATCCTGTGGTGATATCTGCCCGTCAGCTTTCTCGAAACGCGTTTTCAGCTCTGGCCACAAATGTTTCTGTCCACCGGCCGGGTATTCGTAGAAACCACCACCTGCGGCCTTGCCAGGACGCTGGCATTCGTTGAGCAGCAGGTCGATCACCGCAAACGCCGGGTGCGCGGGCAGCGGTTTGCCTTCGGCTTGCAGGTCCTTGGCGGCTTGCTGACGGATATGGCTCATCAGGCTCAGGGAAACTTCGTCGGAGATCGCCAGCGGACCTATCGGCATTCCAGCCTTGCGCGCCTCGGTTTCGATCATCGGCGCCGAGATGCCTTCGCCGAGCATGGCGATACCTTCATTGGTAAACGTGCCGAAGACTCGCGAGGTGAAGAAGCCACGGCTGTCGTTGACCACGATTGGGGTTTTCTTGATTTGCAGGACGAAATCGAAACCACGGGCCAGGGTTTCATCGCTGGTATTGACACCTTTGATGATTTCCACCAGCGGCATTTTGTCGACCGGGCTGAAGAAGTGCAGGCCGATGAATTTTGACTGATCCGGCACGGCGGTCGCCAGACCACTGATTGGCAAGGTCGAGGTGTTGGAAGCAATGACCGCGTCTGCCCCGACGACTTTTTGTGCGGCCGACGAGACCCTGGCTTTCAGCTCGCGGTCTTCGAACACCGCTTCGATGATCAGGTCACAGCCCGCCAGATCGGCGTCCTGCTCGCTGGTCTTGATCCGCGCCAGGGTGGCGTCACGCTGCGCTGCGCTTAGCTGGCCACGGGCGACTTTTTTGTCCAGCAGTGCCGCCGAATGAGCCTTGCCCTTCTCGGCTGCCGCCAGATTGATGTCCTTGAGCACCACGTCGATACCGGCCACGGCACTGACGTAGGCAATCCCGGCGCCCATCATGCCCGCGCCGAGCACTCCAAGTTTTTTCGTCACGTGCGGCGCAAAACCCGCAGGACGCGAGCCGCCAGCGTTGATCTCGTTGAGCTGGAACCAGAAGGTGCCGATCATGTTCTTCGCTACCTGGCCGGTAGCCAGCTCGGTGAAGTAGCGGGTTTCGATCAACTGCGCCGTGTCGAAATCGACCTGAGCGCCCTCAACCGCGGCGCAGAGGATCTTCTCCGGCGCCGGCAGGCAACCCTGGGTTTTGCTGCGCAAAATCGACGGCGCGATGGCCAGCATCTGCGCGACTTTCGGGCTCGACGGTGTTCCGCCGGGAATCTGGTAACCGCTCATATCCCAAGGCTGCTTGACCGTCGGGTTGGTAGAAATCCAGGCGCGTGCCTTGGCCAGCAGTTCATCTCGATCCGCCGCCAGCTCATCAACCAAACCCGCTTGCAGGGCTTGTTGCGACCGGACTTTCTTGCCTTCGAGCAGATACGGCAGCGCCTTCTCCAGCCCCAGCAGGCGCACCATGCGCACCACCCCACCGCCGCCCGGCAACAGCCCCAACGTGACTTCTGGCAAACCGATCTGCACCGACGAATTGTCCAGCGCAACGCGGTGATGGCAGGCCAGACAGATTTCCCAACCGCCACCCAGCGCCGCGCCATTGATTGCCGCGACCACCGGTTTGCCGAGCGTTTCCAGTGTCCGCAGCTGAGCCTTGAGCAGCAGCACCATGTCGTAGAAGGCTTTGGCTTGAGACTTGCCGACCTTGATCAGCTCGTTGAGATCGCCACCGGCAAAGAAAGTTTTTTTCGCGGAGGTGATGATCACTCCGGCAATCGAGTCCTTGTCGGCCACCAGCCGCGCAACGCAATCAGCCATGGCCTCGCGGTACACCGCGTTCATGGTATTGGCGCTCTGGCCCGGCATGTCGATGGTCAGGACGACAATCTGGTCCTGACCTTTTTCGTAACGAATGGCATCAGTCATAAAGGTGCTTCCTTGAAGTCGGGGCTCAGAGGCGTTCGATGATGGTGGCAATACCCATGCCGCCACCGACACAGAGGGTCGCCAGGCCGTAGCGCAACTGCCGCACTTCCAGTTCATCGAGCAAGGTGCCGAGGATCGCGCAACCGGTGGCGCCCAGCGGGTGGCCCATGGCGATAGAGCCGCCGTTGACGTTGACCTTGACCGGATCGATGGCCATGTCCTTGATGAACTTGAGCACCACCGAGGCGAACGCTTCGTTGACCTCGAACAGATCGATGTCTTCGACCCGCAGCCCGGCCTTGGCCAAGGCCTTGCGAGTGGCCGGCGCCGGACCGGTGAGCATGATGGTCGGATCGGTGCTGGTGACCGCCGTGGCGACGATTCGCGCCCGTGGCTGCAAGCCCAGTGCCCGACCTTTGGCCTCAGAGCCGATCAACATCAGCGCCGCGCCGTCGACAATCCCCGAGCTGTTGCCGGGCGTGTGAACGTGATTGATTCGCTCCACATGGCTGTAGACCCGCAACGCGGTAGCGTCGAAGCCCATTTGCCCGAGCATCTCGAAGCTCGGCTTGAGCTTGCCCAAACCTTCCAGCGTCGACTCGGCGCGAATGAACTCATCATGATCCAGCAGGACGATGCCGTTCTGATCCTGCACCGGCACCAGGGATTTTTTGAACGAGCCGTCCGCCCGCGCCCGCGCAGCCTTCTGTTGAGAGTGCAGCGCGTAAGTATCGACGTCTTGACGGCTGAAGCCCTCAATCGTGGCGATCAGGTCGGCGCCCACGCCTTGCGGGGTGAAATGGCTGTGCAGGTTGGTCTGCGGATCCAGCGCCCAGGCACCACCGTCGCTGCCCATCGGCACCCGCGACATGGACTCGACGCCGCCGACCACCACCAGGTCCTCAAAGCCGGAGCGGACTTTCATCGCCCCAAGATTCACCGCTTCCAGCCCGGATGCGCAGAAGCGGTTGATTTGCACACCCGCGACGCTAACGTCCCAGTCGGCCACCAGCGCCGCGGTTTTGGCGATATCGGCGCCCTGATCGCCAATCGGCGTGACACAGCCAATCACGATGTCATCAACCTCGCGGGTGTCGAGTTGCGTCCGCTGTTGCAGCGCACCGAGCAAGCCTGCCAGCAGGTTCACCGGTTTGACGCTGTGCAAGGCGCCGTCAGCCTTGCCACGGCCACGGGGCGTACGTAACGCGTCGAAAATCAAAGCTTGGGTCATGACGTCCTCGTACCGCTGGGCAGGTGAATAATTAGCGAGTTCTCACCTTAGGCTCAGCAGCGGCGGATTCAATGACCGAAGCGCTCAACGGCCTTGACGGTCACGCTCAGACGAACGGTAGTCAGCTATCGGATTAATCGATGCAGGTCACGGAACGGTCTAGCAAAAGGCCGGTAAAGCAGCTGGCAGTATGCCTCATAGCTTTTTAGAAGCAGCTTGCTCTTAGTTGATACTAAATGGATCTAAAGCACAGCCTGCGGGGCCCCTAAGGTAAACCTTACGAAGTTGTCGTCGGGTTTTGCCGAGGCGCTCGTGAGAAAGGAATTACAGCGCTTTGCCGTCATGGAGAAATGCAGGCAAGCATTCGACGCTCAGGAAATAACAAAAAAAGGCAAACAGCCATGTTCAAACATTCGAAAGTGCGTCAAGCCGGGCTCATTTTGTTCGCCACTACGCTGCTACTGATTTTGCCGAACCTTACCAAGGTGATCGGATAATCAAGCGTGGTTGTTGACGACGCCTCACTAAAAAACTGACTCGCTCGCTTTCCGGGCCTGCATGTGTGTGCCAACCTTTACGGCATACCTTCGACAGGATGGCGATCACTTGAAAGCTCTACTTTTGCTTGGGGCCTTGCTGCTCAGCACGCCCTCGTATGCCGCACAGCTGGTGCTCGACCTGGGTACCGGCAGCCGAACCTGGAAAACCGAGGAGCTGCTCAAGCATCCTCAGGTCCAGACGATTCAAATCACCGACGATGTTTCCTACAAAAGGAACATGAGTTATCGCGCGGTGCCGCTGGCGGTATTGTTGACTGGCATCAAGGCTGACGACCACTTGCAAGCCGTGGCCCTGGACGGTTTTGCTGCCGAACTGGCTGCCGCACCGTTGCTCAACACGGTGGGTGCGCAGGCGTGGCTGGCCATTGAAGACCCGGCCAACCCTTGGCCAGCGCTGGCGGAAGGCAAACCCAGTGCCGGACCGTTTTATCTGGTGTGGACCAACCCTCAGGCTGGCCATATCAGCCCTGAGCAATGGCCATTCCAGGTCGCCAGTATCAAACGCCTGGCGGCGGTCGGCGTACGCTTCCCTGCCCTGCTTCCAGACCCGGCGCTCGCCGCCAAAGACCCGGTGAATCTGGGCTATGCGTTGTTCCAGAAAAACTGCCTGGCGTGCCACCGCCTGAACGGCGCGGGCGATGCGCAGTTTGGTCCGGACCTGAACATTCCCTTCAGCCCTACCGAGTACTTTGGCGCTGAATTCCTCAAGCGCTATATCCGCGACCCGCAAAGCTTGCGCCAATGGCCACAGGCAAAAATGCCGGGGTTCTCGACACAGGTATTATCGGATGAGGAACTGACGTTGCTGGTGGGGTATTTGAAGCATATGGCGGGGCGTAAACAGCAGCCCTGAGCCTACGATCGGTTCCCACGCGTGGGAACGATCAATTCGGTTGGGGTTTGAAGCCTTGGGACAATAGCCACCCGCGCACCACCCGCCCCTGCTCCACCGTCAAACCTTCCAACGCCTGGTCAGCCGGCTCGGTTTGCAATCGCCGCAGCAAAGGTGCCAACTCAACCCCTTGCACATGCCAGATCCCCAACGGCTGATCCGCCGTGATCACCACCTCGGCCTCATCGACAAACCCATCGTGTAGCACCGGCGCCCGCTCAATGCTCAGAGACGCAAAATCTGCGGGTGCATGAGCCAGCTCCGTGTCTGGCCACTGTCGACGTGCACGCCAGAACGGTTGCTCCGACCAGCGCAGTTCGTCGGCATAAAAGTCCCGACCAATGCGCGCAAAGCGCAAGAACAGTTGCTCGACCCGTTGTTGATGGAAGCGCTGGGCCAAGGCCGCCCGCTCAGGTTTAGCCAGCAAGGTGTTGATCACCACCGGCGCCTGCAAGGCTGAGGACAGGGATTGAAAGATGCCGTTGCCTGACAGCGGATCGACCGCCATGGCCGCATCGCCAACCCGAACCCAGTTATCGCCGCACACCCGCGGATTGAGAATCGCCGTGCTGCTGCGGGCGTGCAGTTGCAGGTCGATTTCAGGATGCGATCCGAAAAAATCGATGGCCAACGGCGAGTCCTGCCGGCGCTGGCGACAGTAGTCGAGCAACTGCGCTTTGCCCGGCAATTCGGCGCTGGCCACATCCACGGTCAACTGCCAATAACATTGACCGTCGGCCCGCCGTGCCATCCAGGCCCAACCGTCCGGCAAACTTTCCACCGCGCTGGCGGTGCTGCCTGGTGCGCCCTGCCAACGGTTGAGCAGGCTGACCGTCTCCGGTCCACGTTGCCCTTTGCCAAGCGCTGGCGCCTGACGACCGCGAGCCTCCACCAGAAACTCGCTGTTCAGCTCAGCATGACCTTCGACCTCAACCCGATGGCCCGACGCCTGGGAGTGAACCGCCAACACCCGGCCTTCGATCAACTCGACGCCGGCCAGGCGCAAATCCTCACGCAGGCCGCGATCAAAGCTCGACCGATCCAGCAGAAACTCGATGTTTTGCGCATGCTGCTGGCCGTTCCACGACACCTGTCGCTGCGACGGCAACGCGGCCTCCGCCAACGCCTGATTCAATCCTGCACCGCGCAGGGCTTCGAGCACCCGCTGCGAAACACCTTCAAGCGCCGAAAAACGACGCCGGTCACTGACCAGCGTTACCGCATAACCCAGCCGGCGCAGCCCTAACGCCACCGCGGCACCCGCGGGCCCGGCGCCGAGAATCAGGATGGCGCTCATTGCCAGACTCGCCGCTCAGGTCCGCGATAACGGGCGTTGTCTCGTAGCCATTCAAGGACCTGCGCATTGCTCGCGTCGAGGTGCCCGGCAAGGAAGTTGGCGATATGCCCGGTCAACGCCGCGCAACCGAGACTGGCACCGGATTGCCCTGGGTACATGCCCTGAACACAGGCGGCAAAGTCGGCCTGCTGGCTGTTGAGCCACGACCATTCGTGCTCGCCGCAACGGGCATCGCCGGTCACCCGCAACACCTGTGGGTAACTCGCCGGGTACACGCCCTCGCCTTGCGCCGGGCTCGACGCACACAGCAAAACACCACGGGCCAATGCCGCCGAACAGGCTTCACGCAACAGATTGCGGTCCTGACGCAAGCCCAGGCTGAGGTTGATCACTCGCACGTCCTGCGTCACCAGCCAATCGATCGCCGTGGCAATCTGCAAGGCGCTGGTGACCCCACGCTGGTCGAACACTTGCGCGACGCAAAACCGTGCCGAGGCTGCACGCCGGCTGATCGCCTCGACGACTGCGCTGCCGTGGCCGAGCGGATCGTCACGCAGTTCGTCTTCGGCGAGTCCGTCTTCGACCAGGTAAAACCGTCGCCCGACGCTCACTTGTCCGCGTTGTGCCACGGAATGTCCGCTGTCGACCACGCCAATCCTTAGCTCAAGCTTCATGCAGCACCTTAACCTGCGTTAGCACGCCGTCGAACAACTCAAAGCGCAGATCCGCATCGGCCAGGGTTGAGGGGCGATGGCTGATCAGGATTCGTGTACGTCCGGCAAACAGTCGATCGATGGCCTCGATGACTTCCCGTTCAGTGGCCTCATCGACCGCCGAGGTGGCTTCATCGAGCACCAGAATCAGCGGATCCTGCAACAGCGCACGGGCGATGGCAATCCGCTGTTTCTGCCCGCCGGACAACTGCTGACCGCGCTCGCCCAACGGACTGTCGAGGCCTTCGGGCAGGGACGCGATCAGACTGTCGAGCTGCGCCAGCCGCGCCACTTCGGCCACTGCCTCACGACTGGCGTCCGGCACCGCATAGGCGAGGTTATCCGCCAGGCTGCCGCGAAACAGCACGATGTCCTGGCTGACCACAGCGATCCGCCGACGCAACTCGAACAATGCAAGCTCGCGCAGGTCGATCCCGTCCAGCAGCACCCGACCAGACTGCGGGTCGTGATGCCGCTGTAGCAGGTCGATCAGCGTCGACTTGCCAACCCCGGAGCCGCCGCTCAGGGCAACTTTCAAACCGTAGGGAATCCGCGCGTCGATTCCGCGTAAGGTCGTCGGCCGCCCGGGATGGCTGAAGTGCACCGCCTCAAAACACAGTTCGCCAGAGCTCGGCATTGGCTGCGGTGCGACCGGTGTGACGACGCTCGGCTGTTCACCCCGCAGCTCCATCACCCGACCGAGGCTGACGGTCATCCGTTGAATCGCCACGTACAACCCGAGCAAGCTCTGCACCGGCCCGACCGCCATCCCCAGATACGTCGAAAACGCGATCAACGCGCCGAGCTGCCATGTGCCCTGCACCACCCAATAACCGCCAATCAAAAACGCACAGGCCCGCGACAACGAAGTCAGTGTGCCGGGCACCGCCTGGGTGAAAAACTCGCTGACTTGCAGGCGCAGTAACTGGCTCATGTAGCCCTGCCCCAATGTTTCGAGGCGCCGTGCTTCGCGCTGTTGCTGGCCAGCCGACTGAATGAATTTCATCACTGGCAAGGTTTCGACCATGAACGAGGACATGTCCGCCGAACGCTCACGCAACTGCCGCACATCACGCTCGACCTTGCGCCGCATCCAGCGCAGCCAGAGCACATCCAGCGGGATCAGCACCAACGCCAGCAGCGAGAGTTTCCACGACAGGGTCAGCAACATCGCCACCGCGCAGACCAGACCGATGACGCTGGAAACCGCCGAGAACAGCGAGTCGACGGCAAAGCGCTGGATCTCCGCGACATCACCGTCGAGACGCGACATCAGGTCGCCGATCCGCCGTTGCCCGTAGAAGCTCGGCGACAAGGTCTGCAAATGCCGATAAAGGTCGTCGCGCAGGGCAAACAGAATCCGCCCCGACAACCGTGTGTGCAGGTAGCGATTGATCCCCGACAACGCCGTGCCAAGCAATCCGGCGACGATCATCAAACCGGCGATCAGCACCAGCATGGAAAAGTTGTGCGCCAACAGCCCATCGTCGATCAGCAATTTGGTCAGCCAGGGCTGCACCAGCACCAGCAATGAGGCGCACACCGACAACCCGAGCAGCCCGGCAATCGCCAACCGATGCGGGCGCACGAAGCCGTACAGCCACTGTAAGGCGGCGTCCAGTGCCTGGGGGTTGTGGCTGTCGACCAGCCTGACGATCAAGCGCCGCATCAGTTGCGCAACTGTTTGAGCTTGCGATACAGCGTCGCTCGACTGATGCCCAGTGCATCGGCCGTCGCCGAAACGTTGCCGTGATGATTGTCGAGGGACTGGCGGATCAGCTCCAGTTCGTTCTCGCGGATACTGCCGGAGGTCGAACGCTCGCAGGCATTCAACTCGTCGAGCATGCTGTCGGGCAAATGCTCCAGGCTCAGCACCGTTTCACCGGGCTCGCGCATAGCCAGTGCGGTTCGCAGCACCATCTCCAACTGGCGGATGTTGCCCGGCCAGTGGTAACCCGCGAGCAGGTTGCTCAGGTCGCCCTTGAGCTTGACCGTCGGGGCGTCCAGTTTGCCGAGCAGACGGTTCACCAACTCACTGAAATCATCGCGCTCACGCAGCGCCGGCAGCATCACGCTGATGCCATTGACCCGGTAGAACAGGTCTTCACGAAAGTGTTTTTCCTCGACCAGACGCTTGAGGTCGCGGTGAGTCGCGCAGATCAGCGCCACGTCAATGTCTTGCTCTTCACCGGCGCCCAGCGGTGCGACCTTGCGATCCTGCAACACCCGCAACAGGCGTGCTTGCAGTGCCAGCGGCATGTCGCCGATTTCATCGAGGAACAGCGTGCCGCCATGGGCCTGTTGCAAACGGCCGATCATCCCGCCGCGCCGCGAGCCGGTGAACGCGCCTTCGCGGTAGCCGAACAGTTCCGACTCGATCAGGCCTTCGGGAATCGCCGCACAATTGACCGCAACGAAGGGTTTGTCGCAACGGCTGCCGGCCATGTGCAATGCCCGGGCGATGACTTCCTTGCCGGTGCCGGTTTCACCCAGCAGCAACACCGGCAACTCATTGGCCAGGCCTTGCCGGGCCATCCGCAACGCACGCGCATACCGCGCATTGCTGCCGGCCAGGGATTCGAGATTGGGTTGAGGTTTTGGATTTTTGACGACACTGCGTGGAGTGCTGGTGACATTGATCGAACGCTGCGGCGCACGCAGGGTTTTGTAGAAAAATTCGCCTTTGGCGGTTTGCAGACTGCCGATCCCGCCTTGTTGCAGACGCGCCAGCAGTTGCAGGCCATCTACCCCGAGAAACTCTTCGCAGCGGTGACCAACCAAGGCTGAACGCTCGGCATTGAGCAACTGACAGGCCTGGGCGCTGACCGCCAGAATCTGCCCGCCGAGGCTCACCGCCAACAGCCCTTGCCAGGGCGATTCGAGGTACTGTCGACGGCTATGAAAGGCCAGCACGATCTGTTCGGGGAAGCTTGCGTTGAACACCCGGCTTTCAATCTGACTGACTGCCATCGCCAACAACGCGGTGCTGTCATGCGCCCGGCCCAACGGGCCTTCGCGGGTCAGATCGAGTACGCCCAGGATGTCGCCTTGAGGGCAGTGAATCGGCACCGAACTGCAGGAGAAATCGCTGAGACGATCGAGGTAATGTTCGCCGCAGTCGATCAGCGTCGGCCGGGCTTCCACCAGCGCAGTGCCGAGGGCGTTGGTGCCACGAGCAGCTTCGCTCCAGCAGGCGCCCAGGGTGATGTCTTGCAGGCCGCTGCCCTTGAGGCGGTCGGCGCGGCCTTCGACCGCGAGAATGGTCGCCTCGGAATTGGCGAGGATGATCAGCCCTTCCTTGCCCTGACGCTCGGCCAGGTAATCGATGGCCGGCATCGCGGCGTCGATCAGCAAGCGATTGCTCGCCAGCAACACCTCAAGGCTCGCACTCGATTCCAGTGCCAGCTCATGCTTGCCATTGAAGTGCACGCCATGGCTTAAGCTGCGCCGCCATGAGGCATCGATTTCAGCGCGCAACACCCCGTTCGGGACTTCGCCTTCAAGGTGAAGTTTCTCCCGGGCCAGCCGGGCTTCATGTTGCGGTTGTGGCGTTATTGTTTTTATAAGAGTCATCAAGCGCTCCGGATTGGTCCGCCCAGTCTCTGGCCGGTTCACTTCCCGACATGCGACGAAGCACGCACGTCATGGGGAAATATCTACCCGGTTCAGATGGCAGTAAAGGGAAGTTTGCCCGAGACCTCGGACAGCCCTTCCCTCACGCAAAACCTGCGCCATGGGAATTCGGCGCCAGCGCTTATCTTTACGTTAACGTCAAGAGACTGGCAAGTGCCGTAGAGCGCCTGACTCGGTGTTCATGAGCAATAGGACTCGCGCTGCGATTCGATCAGGGTCAATGCCGCCGACCAGGCCAGCTCGATAATGTTTTCGGCATCGTCCTGTTCGAACTGTTCAGCCGTGTGGACACAGACCTCCGGCGACGGAAAATTCAGTTCACACCCGCCCGCCAACGCCTGTACCTGCGCCTGGCAGGCACGCTCCAGAAAGTAAATTTCCTGAAACGCGTGAGCCACACTGGCGCCACCCACCAACAGTCCGTGATTGCGCAGGATCATCGCCTTGTGCGGTCCCAGGTCGGCAATCAACCGCTCGCGCTCGTCCAGCGACAAAGCGATACCTTCATAGGTGTGATAAGCCAGCTTGCCGTAGAACTTCAGTGCGTGTTGAGTGATCGGTAGCAGGCCCCGCTTCTGCGCAGCCACCGCCATGCCCGCCGCCGTGTGGGTGTGGATCACGCAGTTCAGATCGGAACGCGCCATGTGGATCGCCGAATGGATCACGAAGCCCGCCGTGTTGACCCGATGATCCGCATACGCCGGATCGACAATTCGGCCCTGTTGGTCGATTCGCACCAGATCCGAGGCGCGCATGCGATCAAAGATCACCCCGTAGCGATTGATCAGGAAGTGATGTTCGGGTCCTGGAATCCGTAATGTGATGTGGGTGTCGATCAGGTCGGTCATGCGAAAGTGCGCAACCAACCGATACAGGGCCGCCAACTCGCAGCGGGCCTGCCATTCAATGGTGTTCATGTGCTCGGGCTTATCCACCAAATCACCTCTTTTTGTGTGTGATGGCGAGCGGGTTGCCCTTGGACGGGCAAAGCGCAGACGCCGGGTATCAACAGCACGGTGTGCTTGTGAGCTTTATCGCGGCCGGGCTAGGATTAGTCAATTTTCAAATTCTTAACCTAACTATTAGCCTGGCTAATAGCAGGATTCCTTATGCCCTCACCCCTCCCCCAATCCAGCCGACGCTTTCTCAATGACCGGCTCGACTGGAACCTGTTGCGCACCTATCTGGTGATCGCCCAGGAAGGCAGCATGAGCCGCGCGGCTGCACGCCTGCACATCACACAATCGGCGGTGAGCCAGGCGCTCAAGCGTCTTGAAGAGCAACTCGACTGCGTGCTGATTGTCCGTAGCGGCCGGCGTTTCGACCTCACCGAAACCGGTGAAGAAGTGCTGCGTATCGCGGCCGATGTCTATGGTGATATTTCGCGCCTGGGGCCGGTGATCGAGAGTCCTCACGATGACGTGGTGGGCAAGGTGCGGATCCTGACCATCAGCGGTATCCAGTCCCCGCACTACGATGAGTTCCTCGCGGACTTCCATAAGAGCCATCCGAATGTCGAACTGGAAGTCGAGGTGATGGGCAGTTCGAACATCATCAGTGCCCTGCTGCAAAAGACTGCGACGGTCGGCGTCGGCTTATCCCGACTGCCGCAACCGCGGCTGGAGCAACGGGTGCTGTTTCGCGAGCGATATGGGTACTTCTGCGGCCAACGCCACCGTTTGTTCGGGCAGACGAATCTGAGACTGGAACAACTTGCCGCCGAGCACTTCGTCAGTTTCACCAGCGACCAGTTGGGCGGCAACCTTTCGCCGCTGACGCTGTTTCGCGACCAGCAAGGCTTTACCGGCAAGATCGTCGCATCATCGACCAGCTTCGAAGAGATTCACCGGCTGATCTGCGCAGGGTTTGGGATCGGCTGTTTACCCGTTCACCTGGTGCAGCGAGATGTCGAGCAGGGGTTGCTGTGGCGTTTGCCGCCTGAGGAGGGTGTGGTGGATCTGGATATTCGGTTGCTCTGGAATCGCGAGCAGAAAATGACTCAGGCCGAAACAGTGTTCCTGGAAAGCTTCCAGCACCTGCTCAACAGGCATGAGCAGGTGCTGTAGCTTTCAGCGCCTCAAACGTGAGGATCGCTGGGTGGTTTGCTCGGGCTCGCGTATTGCGGCTTCAGATGGCCGTCCTTGTCCAGCAGCCACGCATCCATGATCTGCCGCACCACAGGGCCGGCAACGCGACCGCCGGCCTCGCCGTTCTCGATCATCACCGAGATCACGATCTGCGGATGTTCGGCCGGGGCGAAACCGACGAACAAGGCGTTGTCGCGGTTACGCTCACGGGTCTTCAAACGGTCGTAACGCTCGCCCTGTTTGATTGCCACCACTTGTGCAGTGCCGCTCTTGCCTGCAATCCGGTATTGCGCCCCCACGGCCGCCGCACGGGCGATACCGCGCGGATCGTGCATAACCATCTGCATGCCGTGGTTGACCTGCTCCCAGTCGTGCGGATTCTTCAGCAGGATGTTCGGCATCGGATGCTCATCCACCGGTGCCACGCCATCGATCGTCTTGGCCAGATGCGGTCGGTTCCACACCCCTTTGTTGGCGATCAGCGCAGTCGCCTGAGCCAGTTGTAGCGGTGTCACCTGCATATAACCCTGGCCAATCCCAAGGATCACCGTTTCACCGGGGAACCACGGCTGACGGCGAGTAGCGCGCTTCCATGCCTGGGACGGCATCAGCCCGGGGGACTCTTCGAACATGTCCAGCGAGACTTTTTCGCCAAGGCCGAACATCGCCATGTAATCGTGCAGGCGATCAATGCCGAGTTTGTGTGCCAGGTCGTAAAAATAGGTGTCGTTGGAACGCATGATCGCTGCGTCCATGTCGACCCAGCCGTCGCCGCTGTGATTCCAGTTACGGTATTTATGGTCGAAGTCCGGCAGTTGGTAGTAACCCGGATCAAAGACCCTGGTGGACGCCGTCACCACGCCGGTGTCGAGCCCGGCAATCGCCACTTCCGGCTTGATCGTCGAGCCTGGCGCATACAACCCACGCAAGACCCGGTTAAACAGTGGGCGGTCAATGGAGTCATGCAGCGCCGCGTATTCCTTGAAGCTGATGCCGGTGACGAACAGGTTCGGGTCAAAGCTCGGTTTGCTGACCATTGCCAGCACTTCACCAGTGGCCGGATCGAGAGCAACCACTGAACCACGGCGGTCGCCCAGCGCGTCTTCTGCCGCTTCCTGAAGCTTTACATCGAGGCTGAGCACGATGTTTTTTCCAGGGATCGGATCAGTGTGCTTGAGCACTCGCAGCACCCGGCCCTGGGCATTGGTTTCGACCTCTTCATAGCCGACATGGCCATGCAGCTCGGACTCGTAGAATTTTTCGATACCGGTCTTGCCGATCGACTGGGTACCGCGGTACTCGACGGTATCCAGTGCCTTGGATTCTTTCTCGTTGATACGCCCGACATAACCGATCGAGTGGGCGAAATGCGCACCCAGCGGGTAGTTGCGCACGAACTGCGGCTCAACATCGATTCCTGGCAGGCGGAACTCGTTCACCGCCAGTGTCGCAATCTGCTCTTCGGTCAGTTCGTAAAACAAGGTGACCGGAACAAAGGGATGGCGCGCCTGCTTCATCGCCTTATCAAACAGTGCGCGGTCTTCAGCAGGCAAGTGCAACAGATTGATCACCGAGTCCAGCTCGCCTTTCACATCGGTTGCGCGTTCGCGGGTGATGATCAGGTTGTAGCTTGGCCGATTATCGGCCAGCAGTACGCCGTTGCGGTCATAGATCAGGCCGCGAGTCGGGGTAATGGGCAGGACATGTACCCGGTTGTTTTCAGAGATCGTCGAGTGATAGTCAAACTCGACCACTTGCAGGACGTACATGCGCACAACCAGCGCGCAGGTAATTGCAACCACGAACAGCGCGCAGGCCAACAGCCGTTTGTTGACCAGGCGCGTTTCTTTTTCGTGGTCCTTGATCGGAATCGGTTCGGGCATTTCTACAGCAACTCTTTGACCGGGTTAAACGCCATTCCCTGCGCGTGACATCAGTCCATTAAAAAACGAGCTGCACCATACCAAAAACTGCGCGACCACTTTAGAGGGAATTTCCCAAGTGGCTGTCCTTGACGGCCAAAACGACGGTCGGACGTTGGTGCAGCCGATGAGCACTTTCTCGCAGGCAAAACAAAACCCCAACTGCTTTCGCAATTGGGGTTTCGGAATTTAATCTTGACGATGACCT
>NZ_JBXAMS010000027.1:0-40335 GCF_058800905.1 Pseudomonas sp. GW822-FHT04C11
TGGACTGCGTAGCAGGCCCAATTCAGGGCCGCTTCGCGCCCCAGCGGGAGCAAGCTCCCTCGCCACAACTGCGGTTGAGCCTGAAACATCGGCTTAAGTGAGTAGCATTGCGCACACTGGCGGGCTTTATCTGTACCAGGCTGTCGCCGTGAGGCTTACAGGTCTTTAACGGTACGAATCTGATCTTTGTTGATGCGGGTTTGCTTGCCATCTAGTTGCTCGAATTCGTAAAAGCCCGACTTGGAATCGAAGTGGGGGGTGTCGACCGACTGGATCTCGCGACCGTCATTCAAGGTGATCACCGCGGGCGATGAGCAACCGGCGAGGGTAGCGAGGCCCAGTGCGAGCATGAGAGTGGCGAGGGTCCGATGAGTCATGTGATTTCTCCGAATATGAATTCTTTTGAGTACTGGGCTGAGACGTATGCCTGGCGTGCAAGTTCCTTGGTTGGCCTCATTCTGGCACGTTGCTGTGCAGGCTTAACAGTTCAGGTGTATTCAGGTTGGCCAGGCGTCGATCGTTTTCGGGGCATTGCAGTGCGATGGCACCCAGGTTGCGCATGATGCGTCCGGGGCTGCGTTCACCCTCGTTCCAGGCGTTTTCAAACTCGCCTGCCAGCGCTACAGGGATAATGCACAGCAACGGTTCCCAATGCTCGCCCTGGCGTAGCATCAAGGGTTTGTCCGGCTGTTGGCGGGCGGCTTCTCGCATGGCCGTGAGCAGTTGGGCATCAATGCGCGGCACGTCGCAGGGCAGTACCATCAGATGGGGATGTCGCGCGACCGCCAACCCGGCGCGAATGCCAGCCAAGGGGCCCGGGAAGTCGCTATTGTCGTCATGCACCAACTGGTCGGCATAAAGCGCGTATTTTTCCATATTGCGGTTGCAGGAAATGATCAGGTCATCGCTCAAGCCTCGAGTCAGGTGATGCAGATGAGCAATCAGAGGCAGGCCTTGCCACACCAGCAGCCCCTTGTCCTGACCGCCCATGCGCTGACCACGTCCTCCCGCCAGAAGCAGGATGGAGCAGGGCGGCAACTGGAAGTTCGAGGTCATGCTGCATCTCCATCGGTGCGCTGAAAAAATGAGGCGCTGTGATATAACACCGGGCTGTTTCTCCTACAACTGGACGAGCCTATGAAAGCCAAGGCTGATGTACCTTTCGCCCCGCTGAACATTGCGGTGCTGACTGTCAGTGATACCCGCACGCTGGAAACCGATACCTCGGGACAGGTCTTCGTTGACCGCCTCAGTGCTGCCGGGCATAACCTGGCCGCGCGTATTCTGCTTAAAGATGACCTCTACAAAATTCGCGCGCAAGTCGCGACATGGATCGCTGACGACGTCGTGCAAGTGGTGCTGATTACGGGCGGTACGGGTTTTACCGGTCGTGACAGTACACCGGAAGCTGTCAGTTGCCTGCTGGATAAGCAGGTCGACGGATTTGGCGAGCTGTTTCGGCAGATCTCGGTTGCGGACATCGGCACCTCGACGGTGCAATCGCGTGCATTGGCAGGGTTGGCCAATGGCACGCTGGTCTGCTGTCTGCCGGGTTCTACCAATGCGGTGCGAACCGGTTGGGACGGGATTCTCGCGGAGCAACTGGATTCGCGGCATCGTCCGTGTAACTTCGTCGCTCACTTGAAACAGGCGGCACCCTGTGAATCCCGTGGGTAAGCCGGGCAAGACCGGCAGCTTGATGCCCGTCGAAGTGGCGCTGGCACGCTTGCTGGAAATGGCTGAGGCGTCGCCAATCCTCGAGCGTGAACGATTGCCGTTGGCCGCGATCCAGGGCCGCGTTCTTGCCGAGGACCTGGTATCGACCCTTGATCTGCCGCCATGGCCCAACAGCGCCATGGATGGTTATGCCTTGCGCCTGGCCGATTGGACTGGCGAGCCACTGGTGGTCAGCCAGAAGATTTTTGCCGGGCAAGCCCCGGAGCCATTGGCCCCCGGTACATGCGCACGGATCTTCACCGGTGCCCCGGTGCCAGCGGGTGCAGACTGCGTAGAAATGCAGGAAAACGCCGAGGTCCAGGCGGACCAACGGGTACGTTTT
The DNA here is from genome assembly GCF_058800905.1 of Pseudomonas sp. GW822-FHT04C11. Taxonomy (NCBI): domain Bacteria; kingdom Pseudomonadati; phylum Pseudomonadota; class Gammaproteobacteria; order Pseudomonadales; family Pseudomonadaceae; genus Pseudomonas; species Pseudomonas sp. GW822-FHT04C11. The sequence goes on from NZ_JBXAMS010000027.1 coordinate 2,060, forward strand.
ACCGAGCCGATGCGCGCAGGGCAAAACATTCGCCCACAAGGTCAGGAAACCACGGTGGGTGAACAGGTATTGACCGCCGGTACGCGCCTGGGTCCCATCGAGCAAGGTTTGGCAGCGTCACTGGGGTGTGCAGAACTAGAAGTCGTGCGCAAGGTACGGGTTGCGGTGCTGTCCACCGGAGACGAGTTGGTCGAGCCTGGGCAAGCCCTCGGTCCGGGTCAGATCTATAACAGCAATCGGGTATTGCTGTGCAGTTGGTTGCAGCGTTTAGGCTGCGAAGTGATCGATGCGGGGATTCTGCCGGACGATTTGCAGGCCACTCGCAATCGGCTCGCCGAACTGGGGGATGTCGACCTGATCCTGTCTACGGGCGGTGTATCGGTAGGCGAGGCGGATTTCCTGGGTATTGCGCTGCGCGAAGAGGGCGAACTGGCCTTGTGGAAATTGGCCATCAAGCCGGGGAAACCACTGACGTTCGGGCATTTTCGAGGCGTGCCGGTGATTGGGTTGCCTGGCAATCCTGCGTCGACACTGGTGACCTTCGCCTTGTTGGCACGCCCTTATCTGTTACGCCGCCAAGGCGTGAGAGAGATTCGGCCTTTGCAGTTTCAGGTTCCGGCAGGATTCGCCTGGTCCAAGGCCGGCAATCGCCGTGAATACCTGCGCGGTCGTCTGGAGCATGGGCGGGCAATTATCTACAAGAATCAGAGCTCGGGTGTTTTGCGCAGTGCCGCTTGGGCTGAAGGGCTGGTTGAAGTGCTGGAAGATCGCACGTTGGTCGAGGGTGATTGGGTGAACTTCATCCCCCTGAGTGAAGTGCTGGGCTAGGTCTTTGCGCACTACAGCCTCGCCAGCACCAGGCCCGGTATGGATCACGTCGGGCCTGGTGTTTCGTGGTGCAGGTTATACGTTAAGTAGCGTCACGAGTTGATCGAAGCGGCTGTTGGCAATCCAGCCGAGCAGGCTGATGATCACCGCCGCAGCGCCTGCCGAGTAGGCAAGCCTGTGCTTGATGGACTTGACGTTGTTTCGGACCTCTTCCATATCTCTGCGGATGTACTTGAGGTGGGTCTCCAGCTCTACAACGCGCGGTTCCATGTCGTTCACTCCAGGTGTGTTGACGGTGCAATTGCATTCAATTGGGTGAGCGGGGTGGCCGGTGTTTGGAGGCGCATCCCGGTTCGCTGGAAATCGTAAGTCATGGCTTTGCATTAAGTGCATGGCTCCTTGCCTGATAGACCCTGGTCATATTGCGTGCACATCCTTGTGGATTTTTTGCTGTTGCCTGATAACTGCAGTCACAAGGTGTACCAATGCCAAATGACCGTCAATTGGGCATATTCATCATGACTTGTAAGAAAAAAGTCGACATGTAGGACGCTTCTGAATGCCTGAGGGATAGGCACTACAGGGCGTTGCATCTGGCCTAATCGTCGAGACTGATGATTTGCTCGCGCACGGCAAACAGTACCAGGCCCGCGACATCGAAGATCTGCAAGCGCTTCATGATCTGAGAGCGATGGGTTTCCACCGTTTTGATGCTCAGGCCCAAACCATTGGCAATCTCGCGAGTGGATTTGCCACGCACGATCAAGCGCAGAATCTCTAGCTGGCGAGCCGTCAGATTATGGGTGTCGACGGGTTCTGGCCGGCTTTTCTGGGCACGCACCAGCGCCTGGTTGATCACGGTGTGAGCGATGGCCGGGCTCAGGTAGCGTTCGTTGTTGCGCAAGGCTTCGAGCGCGTGTTCCAGCTCCGTGGCGGTGGTGTCCTTGAGCAGATAGCCGTGAGCGCCTGACTCCAGGGCTTGCATGATCAGCGTCGGGTCGGTGTGCATCGACAGGATCAGCACTTTGCTTTGTGGGCGTACGGCCTTGAGTCTTTGCAGAGCCTCGAGCCCGCCGGTTTCCTTCATGGATATATCCAGCAGGATGATGTCGGGGCTTAGCTTCTCGACCATTTCGAGCAGTTGTGCACCATCATTGGCTTCACCAATGACGGCGTAACCGGGAATGTCCAGAACCAGCGCACGCACGCCGGCTCTGATCAGCGAGTGGTCATCCACCAGAAGCAAGTTACAAGTCAATGTTGAACCTTATTCGTACTGGCTCGTTCGAGCGCGCGGGGCGCCCAGGGGAAAAGTGCTTCGATCTGCGTACCCTTGCCGGGCTCGCTGATGACGCTCAAGGTGCCGCCCAGTTGTTCGACCCGCTCCGACATGCCGGCCATTCCGCGTTGCCCTTCACGACCAGGATGGGTGGCTGGAGAAAAGCCCAGTCCGTCATCGCTGATAAACAGCGCCAGTCCTTGGGGCAGACGTTGCAGGCGAATCAGCAGGTTTTTGGCTTGGGCATGACGCAGCATATTGGTGACGGCTTCCTGAGAAATCCGAAACGCCGCCACCGCCATTTCTTCTGGAATACCGGTCAGGCGCTGCTGGCATTCAAGGCTCCAGTTCACGGCAGTATTGGCCAGCATTTTGAGCAGATGTGCACGCAAACTGGCTTCAAGGCCAAGGCTGGTGAGTTGTCTTGGATTGAGAATGGCCGAGACATCACGAACTTTGGTCAGGGTTTCTTCCAGCGTGTCGCAGAGCAGGGTGCAATGGCTTTGCAGTTCTTCGGGCTGACGTCGCTTGAGCCATTCACTTTGCAGCTTTGCCGCCGTCAGCAATTGGCCGATGTCGTCGTGGAGTTCACGGCTGAGCCGATGGCGTTCGTTTTCCTGTACTTCCAGCAAACGATCGGCCAGTTCCTGAGGCTGGAACCTGATCGATTTTCGCGAACTGCAATACTGCACCCAGACGCTGGTGGCTGCCGCGAGATTCAATATCAGCAGTGCGACTGGAAATTGGCTGGACAGGCAGTAAACCAGCAGGCTGCCCACCGCAGAGCACAGGCACAGCAGCAGTGTGAACCGGCGAACGCTTTTTCGGGAGGGTGGCCAAGAGGCGACTGACTTGAGGCTGGCGTACATAGCGGATGGAGCCAATGAATGTTCGCTGCGGGCAGACCGGTCACGATGGCTGACGGGTCTCTGTGTGGAAAATGCTGGTAATTGAATAGTGAGCTTCAAGTTAGCGCAGTCTGATTGTCAAAATCGAGTGTTGCACTGTACAAGGGGATAGGCTCCGCCTGAAGTCAGAGTGCCATAGCGCAGAACCAACTAATTGGGCCGCATAATACCACTTAACATACCGTTGGTCGCGTTCGCTATATATGTCCAAAGGGTCAGGAATTTAGCCGTTGCTGGACATATGCTCCACGTTGGCGGTCATGGGCTGGTGACTGAGCGTCCAGCATGACTCATTACGTCACTAATCAGTTTGCAGCGCTCTGGACGGGTAGCTCAGGAGGTCGGAAGTCGGCAACTAATGCTTGGGTTATTAATTTGATTCTGACGTTAAAAGATATGAAGTATTCAATTGCGACGCGAAAGCGTTGTTGCTGGAAGTGTTAAAAATTATCAAACGATGCCATGCATTATCTGATGCAACTCAGGCATGTCTTGCCGAAAGCGGAACGCATGCGAATGGCTTGGTGGGTAATGCCAGGCGCGTCGGGGCACGGCCAATTTCCATCGCGAAGGCTTCGATCAACGATAGCTGTTCGGCGTCATCGAGGCTGAGTTGGCCGGTAGTCAGGTCGACCAGTTCAAGTTGCCAGGCCATCAATGTGAAGCACTCTTTCAAGGCACACAGTGCCTGGTCGTTCAGGTCGATTTGATTGCGTGCACCGTTGAGCAAGGCGTGAATGCACATCGAGAACTCGGATACCGCCCGCAGTGCCAATGCATCGGCCCGGTTGGCCAGGGTGAACAGTGTGTTCAGCATGCAATCGATGGCGTCCTGATCATTGTTGATCAGTTGCAGGTGGCTCAGGCATTCCTCGGATTTGGCCAGCAGGGTTTCTGCCTCGATCAAGAATTCGGGCAGTCGCTGATTCCGGTTTTTACGATCGTTCAGCATGCTTTTCTCCACGACATCAAGTCAGGTGATGCAATCAGCCGTATGGCGAACGGGCGTAAGGTACTGCCGGACCACGACCGGAATCTGTAGGGCAGTTCTGATTTTTTGCTGTTGACGATGAACGGTCTGTTTGCGTTCGACGCGAATGCCCCGATGGAGCGAGCCTGATTGACAGCGTAACGAGGTGCCGAACCCATTAGCCGTGAGGCATGAGGTGCGTAACCCGGCGGGCTGAAAAAAGAGCTCGGCAACGGTACTTCGATCACAGACAAAAGCCTGACTCCATTCATGCAGTGAGAATGGCGTCACATTAATGGCTATTGGATATCGCGAATATCAGGCTGATCCCGATTGCGGCTAGGGGATTCCCTGATGTCACGGAACTTGACACGCAAAGACGGGTCGCGCGCAGGGTTGTGCAGTGGATGAAATAGCCGCTTCAGTAGAGCATGATGTTAATGTGACATCAATTCCTTTGCGTGGCATTTTGTTTGCGGGTCAAGATTGCGTGAGATCCGCCGATAACTTTCTTTAGTGAATTCATCAGAAAAGCCCAGGAGTCATCAATGGCCGGCATTCTCGACACAGTAGATCAACGCACACAGCTGGTGGGTGAGAATCGCCTGGAAATTCTCATGTTTCGCCTGGCCGGTCGGCAGTTATTTGCAATCAACGTCTTCAAGGTGCAGGAAGTCCTGCAATTGCCAAAGCTGACGTTGATGCCGCAGCGTCACCCGTTTGTCTGTGGTGTGGTCAATCTGCGTGGCCAGACATTGCCGGTGATCGACCTGTCCCAGGCCATCGGCATGCGACCGCTGGTGCCGGGGCCCAACAGCACCATCATCGTGACCGAGTACAACCGCTCGGTGCAGGCCTTCCTGGTCGGTGGCGTCGATCGCATCGTCAACATGAACTGGGAAGCTATTCTGCCGCCGCCAACCAGTGCCGGGCGCCAGCATTACCTGACGGCCATCAGCAAGGTCGATGATCAACTGGTGGAGATCATCGACGTCGAAAAAGTACTCGCCGAGATCGTGCCTTACAACGCCAAGGTTTCGCGTGACAAGCTCGAAGACCCGGTGCTGGAGCGCGCCCGCGGTCGTGAAGTGCTGCTGGTGGACGACTCCAATGTTGCCCTGTCCCAGTTGCGCGATACCCTGGGTCAGCTCGGGGTGAAAATGCACATCGCCAGTGACGGTCTGAAGGCGCTGAACATGCTCAAGGCCTGGGCCGATACGGGTGTGGTCATGACCGACAAATTGCTGATGATCTTCACCGACGCGGAAATGCCCGAGATGGACGGTTACCGCCTGACTACCGAGATTCGCAACGATCCACGCTTGCGCGGCCTGTACGTCGTCCTGCATACCTCGCTGTCCGGCAGCTTCAACGACTCGATGGTGAAGAAGGTCGGTTGTGACAACTTCCTCTCGAAATTCCAGCCAGACAAACTGGTCGACGTGGTGCGCCAGCGCCTGATGCTCGACGCAGTCCCGGCCTGACGGAACGTCACGGGCAGGCAGGATATCTGCCCGTGATGTGCTTCTTTGATTCATCAGCCGGCTCGTATATCGTGGCGCTTTTGCCCACCAGGGAGCTGGCCATGTTGCGTCTGAGCGCGCTTTACCGTTATCCACTCAAGTCCGGCAAGGGCGAAATCCTGCAACAGGCCAGCCTGGACAAACTGGGGCTGGAGGGGGATCGACGCTGGATGCTGGTGGACGAGGCCAGCGGACGTTTCCTGACACAACGTGCGGAATCGGGAATGAGCCAGTTGTCGGCGTTGTGGAATACCTCCGGCGGTCTGACGCTCAGTGCACCCGGTCACTCGTCGATCGATATTGCCTTGCCTGCCAGCGACGCTGAACTGCGTGGCGTGACCATCTGGCGCGATACCTTGCGAGTTCCCGATGCGGGGGAGGCTGCCGGCGCCTGGGTCAGTGAATTCATTGGCAAACCTACCCGATTGGTGCAGGTGCCCGAGGCGCTGGCCCGTACCACTCAGGCCGGCTACGGCAAGGAGGACGATAAAGTCGCCTTTGCCGACGGTTTTCCGCTGTTGTTGATTGGTCAGGCGTCGCTTGAGGACTTGTCGCAACGGGTCGGCCGTCCACTGGAGATGCTGCGTTTTCGACCGAATCTGGTGATCGAGGGCAGCGAGGCATTTGCCGAGGACGGCTGGAAGCGCATTCGCATTGGCGATGTCGAGTTTCGTGTGGTCAAGCCGTGTTCACGCTGCATTCTCACCACCATCGACCCGCAAACCGGTGAGCGCAGTGACGACCGTGAACCCTTGGCGACGCTGCAGAAATACCGTGCGCAAGAGGATGGCGCGATGTTTGGCCAGAACCTGGTCAACGACGGCAATGGCCGGCTCGAAGTCGGCATGCCGGTAGAGATTCTCGAATGAGGCTGTAATGCTGGAATGAAAAATGCCCGTGTCTTTCGACACGGGCATTTTTTTATCGCGGTGAAACGCTTAGCCGCGGTATTCGCACAGGTAAGCGGTGTCGACGGCGACTTTCAGCTGGAACTTGCTGTTGGCCGGTACGTTGAACTGGCTGCCGGCGGCGAAGGTTTCCCAGTCGCTGCTGTCAGGCAGTTTGACGGTCAGGGCCCCGGAAACCACGTGCATGATCTCACGCTGGCTGGTGCCGAATTCGTATTCGCCCGGTGCCATGACGCCAATGGTGGCCGGACCTTCAGCGGTGCCGAAGGCAATCGACTTGACGGTGCCGTCGAAGTACTCGTTGACTTTAAACATGGGCGATTCCTCGAAATGGGCTAAAAAGGCCGGCCAGTATGCACAAGGCCTTTTCGTCCGTCACCTGTTGCCCTCAAGGATCAGGCCGGAAGAATCAGCGGTAACAACCGCGCAGTATTACGTGCATCTTCCAGCGCCCGGTGCTGTTGACCGGTAAATTGCATACCCGCCAATTGCAGAGCGCCATTGAGCCCCAACGGCCGCTCCAGTCGACGGGCCTTGGCAAAGCGTTGCTTCAGGTTCATGTGGGGGACTCGGCTGAGGGCACTATCGAGTTGCAGGCTTCGCCATTCCTGAAGCAGTTGTTGTCGGTCGTAATCGCCCCAGCTGGCCCAACCTTCAAGGCGCGTATGATGCTGGCCGAGCCAGCGCTCGAACAGCGGCCAGACCTCGGTCAGTGGCTGGGCAGCGTCGATATTGGCTTGGGTTATGTGGGTCAGTTCGCGACAGAAAGGGGTCAGCAGCGGTCGTCGCAGGGGCCGAACGAATCGCTGGAAGTAGTCCAGTTCGCGGCCTGCGCGATTGACCAGGGTGGCGCCGATTTCGATGATTTCCATCTCGGTTACTGGCCAGCCACCGTCATCGGTGGTCGCTTCGAGATCAATTACCAGCCAATGAGGCATCGCAGGTTTCCTGGTGTCCGCGTCCTGATGAGGCTGAGCGTAGCCAAATGCGATGGATCCGCCTAGCGGCTTATTCAACCTCCAACAAAATCTGACGATTTTTTACCTGATCGCCGGGGCTGACCTGCAGCCGTTTGATCACACCGTCGATGCCAGCCTTGAGCGGGTGCTCCATTTTCATTGCCTCCAGCACCAGCAACAGCTGCCCCTTGGTCACCGATGAGCCTTCACTGACCAGTACGTCGACAATCGCACCATCCATCGGGGCTTTCAGCGTGCCGGTGCTGGTGCCGACCTGGCCGCTGACGGGCGCCAATGTCTGGTCTTGCAGCAGCAAGCTGCCGGGGCGAGTGAACAACCACAGTTGTCCGGCGGCCAGTTGATAGGCGTAGCGGCGGCGAATGCCGTTGATTTCCAGGTTGGCCGAGCGGGCGTTGATATCGAGTAGTTTCAGTTGCAGCGTTTCCCCGGCGACTTGAATGCTCAGTTGCCCGTCGGGCAGGGCCGTCACTTCGGTTGACCAACGATCGCCGTTGAGGCCGATCTGTTGCAACAGCGGCGCGTTGGCGTTGTTGCGCCAACCGGCAAGTCCTGGCGGATGAGCGCCAGCGGACTGCTGATAGAACAGCGCCGTGGCGATAGCCAGCTCTTCGGCTGTGGGCGCGTGCGAGTGGAGGCTTGGGTGATCGGCGAAGTGTTGTGCGATGAACCCGGTATTGAAGGTCCCGGTGATGAACTGCGGATGCTCCAGCAAACCGGCGAGCAGACGCTGATTGGTTTGCAAGCCCAGCAAGGCACTGTCCTGGACTGCCCGCAGTAACTTGCGCCGAGCCTCCTCGCGGGTGGCGCCGTAAGCGATGATTTTGCCAAGCAACGGGTCGTAAAACGGGCTGACCTGCTGACCCTCAAGCAAGCCGTGGTCAATGCGCACCCCGTCCGCGAGGGCCGGTTCCCAACGCATAATGCGCCCGGTCTGGGGCAGGAAATCCTGCGCCGGATCTTCGGCGTAAAGACGCACCTCCATCGCGTGGCCCTTGAGTTCGACCTGTTCCTGGCGCAACGGCAGCGGTAACCCAGCGGCGACATCCAGTTGCCAGGCCACCAGGTCCAGGCCGGTAATCATCTCGGTCACCGGGTGCTCGACCTGCAGGCGGGTGTTCATCTCCAGAAAGTAAAACTGCCCCCGCGCATCGAGCAAGAACTCCACGGTGCCGGCGCCGACGTAATTCACCGCGCGTCCGGCCTTCAGCGCAGCCTCGCCCATGGCGTCGCGCAATTCGGCTGTCATCACCGGACACGGCGCTTCTTCGATGACTTTTTGATGGCGACGCTGGATCGAGCAGTCGCGCTCGCCGAGGTAGATCAGGTTGCCATGCTGGTCACCGAACAGTTGAATCTCGACATGGCGCGGTTCGATCAGCGCTTGTTCGAGAATCAACTCGTCGCTGCCAAACGCGTGCAGGGCTTCGGAGCGTGCGGTGCGGATCTGCGCAAGCAATTCATCCGCAGTGTGCACCAGGCGCATGCCGCGCCCACCGCCGCCGGCGCTGGCCTTGATCATCAGCGGATAGCCAATGCGTTCGGCTTCGCGGCTGAGGGTAGCGTCATCCTGCTCCGCTCCTTGGTAACCGCCGATGCACGGCACGCCAGCGGCAAGCATGGCAATTTTCGACAGGCGTTTGCTGCCCATCAGTTCGATGGCCGCAGGATCCGGACCGATAAAGGTGATGCCGGCCTGGGCGCATGCCGTGGCGAATTCAGCGTTTTCCGAGAGGAAGCCGTAGCCGGGATGGATCGCGTCCGCGCCGCTGCGCAATGCAGCGTCGATGATCGCCGCACTGTTCAGGTAGGACTGGGCAACAGCAGCGGGGCCGATGTTGACCGCTTCATCGGCCATGCGCACATGCAGAGCGTCGGCGTCGGCATCGCTGAACACCGCCACCGTGCGATAGCCCAACGCCTGGGCGGTACGCTGGATGCGGCAGGCTATTTCACCGCGGTTGGCGATGAGGATTTTGCGCAGGGTGGGCATTTGTGGGTTCCCTTGGGGTAGGCGGTATGTGAGGGCCTCATCGCGAGCAAGCTTTGCTCCTATGGCGCCCAACCCGGTTTGCGCTTTTGTACGAAGGCCATCGTCCCTTCGACACCTTCCGCCCCGGTCACGGCTTCACTGAACCAATCGGCTGCCTGGTCGAGCAACGGTCCCATGGACTGTTCGGTGCTGGCCAGCAACAAGGCCTTGGTCGCGGCATTGGCGCCAGGCGCGCAGCACAGCACATGCGCGAGCACCGCATCCAGACGTTCGGCCAAGGCTTGGGCATCGTGTTCGACAAAATGCACCAGCCCCAGACGCCGCGCTTCATGCCCGTCAAAACGCGCGGCGGTCAGCGCCAGGCGTCGTGCCTGAGTGAGGCCGATACGCTGGACCACGAACGGTGCGATTTGCGCCGGCAGCAGGCCGAGGCTGGTTTCCGGCAAGCCGAACTGGGCGTTGTGATCGGTCAGTGCAATGTCGCTGACACACACCAGACCGAAGCCGCCGCCGAGCACCGCGCCTTGCAACACCGTGATCAGCACTTGCGGCGCGTGCTGGGCTTCTTCGAGCAGGGCGCCAAACGCGCGGTTCAATTCGCGGTAGGCCTGCTGACCTTGAGCGCGGGCATTGGCCATGTCTTTCAAATCACCGCCGGCAGAAAAATGCCCGCCGGCACCGCCGAGCACTATCGCGCGGATGTCCCGGTCATCGCGCACCGCCGCGAGTACCGCGCGCAATTCGGCGACCATCTGCAAGCTCATGGCGTTGCGGCAGTCTGGCCGGTTCAAGGTGAGGTGCAGAACGCCGTTGTGCAGTTCCAGCAGCAGGGTCTGGCAAACGGGCAAGGTGGTCATTTTTTCTTCCCGGGCAGGATGCCCATCAATTTGCAGATGATCCCCAGCATGATCTCGTCGGCGCCGCCGCCAATCGACACCAGCCGTACATCGCGGTAGGCACGGGCCACCGGGTTGTCCCACATATAGCCCATGCCACCCCAGTATTGCAGGCAACTGTCGCTGACTTCCCGGCCCAGCCGCCCGGCCTTGAGTTTGGCCATGGACGCCAGGCGCGTGACGTCCTGGCCTTTGACGTATTGCTCGGTGGCCTGGTAGACCAGCGCCCGCAGGCATTCGATTTCGGTTGCAAGCTCGGCGAGGCGGAAGTGAATCACCTGGTTGTCGATCAGCGCAGTGCCAAAGGTCTTGCGCTCCTTGCAATACTCGATAGTGCTGTCGATGCAGTATTCCAGGCCCTTGATCATGTTCGCCGCACCGAACAGGCGTTCTTCCTGAAACTGCAGCATTTGCATCATGAAGCCTGCGCCTTCATGGCCGATGCGGTTACGTTGCGGCACGCGCACATTGTCGAAAAATACCTGGGCGGTTTCCGAACTGCGCATGCCGAGTTTGTCCAGAGGCGAACTGAGGCTGATGCCGGGGCTGTTCATCGGCACCATGATCAACGACTTGTTGATGTGCGCCTTGTCGTCCGAGGTGTTGGCCAGCAGGCAGATGAAGTCGGCGCTTGGGGAGTTGGTGATCCACATTTTGCTGCCGTTGATCACGTAGTCGCCGCCGTCCTTGCGCGCGGTGGTTTTCAGCCCGGCGACATCAGAGCCGGCACCGACTTCCGAGACGCCGATGCAGCCGACCTGTTCACCGGTGATCGCCGGGCGGAGGAATTCTTCACGCAGCTCGTCGGAGCCAAAACGGGCGAGGGCCGGGGTGCACATGTCGGTCTGCACGCCAATCGACATCGGAATCCCGCCGCAATGAATGGTCCCGAACTCTTCAGCGGCGACAATCGAATAGCTGTAGTCCAGGCCCATGCCACCGAATTTTTCCGGTTTGGAAATCCCCAACAGACCGAGCGCACCGGCCTTGCGGAAAATCTCGTGGATCGGAAAGCGCCCGGCTTTTTCCCATTCATCGACGTACGGGTTGATTTCACGGTCGACAAAATGACGGACAGTACGGCGCAGTTCTTCGTGTTCCTGGGTGAAGATCATTTTTATTGTTCTCCCTAAATCGGGTGGTGATCAGAGCCTCAAAAACGTGCGATACCGAAACTGTTCGGTTGCAACTGACGAACCTCGGCCTCATGGCAGATATCCAGCAGATAGCCGAGCAAGGTGCGCGTATCGCGTGGATCGATCAGCCCGTCGTCCCACAGGTTGGCGCTGCCGTAGAGTGCGGTGGACTGGCTGTCGAGTTTTTGCGCGGTGACCTGTTCCAGCGTGTCGAGCATCTTCGGGTCCGGGACCAAACCGTCCTTGGCCTGCCTGGCTTCGCTGACAATGCGCAGCACCTTGCCGGCCTGGGCGCCACCCATCACGGCGGTGCGGCTGTTGGGCCAGGCGAAGATGAAACGCGGGTCGAGCCCGCGGCCGCACATTGCATAGTTGCCGGCGCCGTAAGAGCCGCCGACCACCATGGTCAGCTTCGGTACCCGGGCGTTGGCGACAGCCTGAATCATCTTCGCGCCGTGTTTGATCACCCCTTGCTGTTCCGATTCGGTGCCGACCATGAAACCGGTGGTGTTATGGAAAAACAGCAGCGGTGTCTGGCTCTGGTCGCAGAGCTGGATGAACTGCGCGGCCTTGCTGGCACCTTGCGGGGTGATCGGACCGTTGTTGCCGATGAAACCGCAGGGCCGCCCCTGGATCTTCAAATGACCGCACATCGTTTGCTGATCGAACTCGCCCTTGAACTCGAGAAAGCGCGAGCCATCGGCGATGCGCGCAATGATCTCGCGCACGTCGTAGGGCTTTTTCGGATCGTCGGGAATCAGCCCCAGCAGTTCGTCGATGGGGTAGAGCGGTTCGTCCCAGTGTTCGGCGCTGCGTTGTGGTAACTGCGCATTCCACGGCAACAGGCTGACGATTTCGCGTACCAGGCGCACGCCGTCGGTATCGTTTTCGGCCAGGTACTCGGCGGTGCCGGCGATTTGCGCGTGCATCTCGGCGCCGCCGAGTGCTTCATCGGTGGCGACTTCGCCGGTAGCGGCCTTGAGCAGTGGGGGGCCGGCGAGAAACAGCTTGGCCTTGCCGCGCACCACCACCACGTAGTCCGAGAGCCCAGGCTGATAAGCGCCGCCAGCGGTGGCCGAACCGTGCACCACGGTGATTTGCGGCAAACCCATGGCCGACATCCGCGCCTGATTGGCGAAACTGCGCGCACCCTCGACGAAAATCTCCGCGGCGTAATTGAGATTGGCGCCGCCACTCTCGGCGAGGGTGATCACCGGCAGTTTGTTTTCCATGGCGATCTGTTGCAGGCGCAGGGATTTCTTCAGGCCACTGGGAGAAATGGTGCCGCCCTTGATCGCGCTGTTATTGGCGACCACCAGCACCCGCACACCGGACACATAACCAATTCCGGCGATCAACCCGCCACCGGCCTGGCTGCCGTCCTTGTCGTCGTGCAGTTTGTAGCCGGCCAGGCTCGCCAGCTCAAGAAACGGTGCGCCAGGATCGAGCAGCAGGTTCAGCCGTGCGCGAGGCAGGAGTTGCCCGCGTTTGTCGAATTTCGGTTTGGCCTCTGCGGCTTTGGCCAGCAGGTTGCGTTCCAACTGGCGGAACTGTTCGATGTTGCTCAACATCGCCTCGCGGTTCTGCGCAAACTGCCGGCTGTGGATGTCGAGTTGCGATTCAATCTGTGGCATGGATCAGTCCTCGCCCTTGAGCACATCGGGTAAGCCTGCGCGGTGAAAGCCATTGAAGGATTCACTGTGCTGCGCCTTGTGCAGTGGCCAGGCGCGACCGCCGAGGCTCGCCGCACCGTCGATCCGCAGTGTGCTGCCACTGATAAAGGCCGCCGCCGGGCTCAGCAGGAAAACGATCGCCGCGCTGACTTCCGATTCAGTGCCAATCCGCTTGAGCGGCACGTGTTCGCGCAGGGTCGGGATCAGCGCTTTGAACGCACCTTCGTAGGTGTCCATGCCGCTGGAGGCAATCCAGCCAGGCGCCACCGCGTTGACCCGCACCCCGGCGTAACCCCATTCGACTGCGGCGGTCTTGGTGAAGTTGTCCATGCCCGAACGCGCCGCGCCCGAATGGCCCATGCCGGGCATGCCACCCCACATGTCGGCAAGCATGTTGACGATGCTGCCACCGTGCTTGCTCATTGACTGATTGAACACCTCCCGAGCCATCAGGAACCCGCCCACCAGATTGGTCCGTAGCACGGTTTCGAATCCTTTCTGATTGATCGAGGCCAAGGGCGCCGGGTATTGGCCGCCAGCATTATTGACCAGGCCATGAATCGGCCCGTGGTCCTTGATCAGTTGCCCGACCAATTGCGTGACCGCTTCTTCATCGCGAATGTCGCAGGCCTGCCAATCCGCCTTGCCACCGTCCTCGATGATTTCCGCCGCGACCTTTTGCAGCTTCTCGGGTTTGCGCCCGACTAACAGCACATGAGCGCCGAGGGCCGCCAGCTCATGCGCGGTGCAACGGCCAATGCCACTGCCGCCACCGGTGACAATAATCGTCTGGCCGGAAAACAGCTCGGGTTTGAATATCGAATCAAAGGCCACGGCAACCGTCCTCTACTTGACTTGGTCAGCGATGCCTTGCGGCACCGGGATCTGGATTTCCAATAGCTGCTGGGCGAACGCCTTGCCTTGCGGGTCGATTCGCAGGCTGGCCACGCCACCGCCACCGAGGGCGTTTTCCAGGAGAAAGTTCAGGCTGTGAGTACCGGGCAAATACCAGCGCTCGACACGTCCGTGGATCGGGTCAAGCACGTGACTCATCCAGTCGACGATCACCGCAGGTGTCAGTGCTTCGGCGATCCACGGCAGGTATTCGGGGGCGCGGGCCATGACGCCGATGTTGCTGTGATTGCCCTTGTCGCCGGAGCGCGCCACCGCGAGTTTCACCAGCGCCACACTGGCGTCGGCGCGAGCGTGGGGTTTGGGCGGATCAAAGGGCAGCGGCAGGTCGGCAACGTCGAGGTGATCGAGGGCAGGCAGGGCGCAGGGATAACGTTGGCCTTGCAGGTCGACTTCCAGCACGCAGGTATTTTTGTCGATCAGGAACGAGAACAGACGAATCAATGGGTACACGGTTGGCCGGCCTCCGACGATTCCGGTCAACCCCGGCGCCATGCCGGTGGCGGCTTGGGCGATCTCGCGGGAAAACAGGATCAGCGCTTGTTTGTCTGGGTGCCGCACCGCCAGTTTGATCACTACTTCGCGGCTGTCCTGGCGCTGACCATGCGGACCATAAGTCGCTTCGCTGCCGAGCAGCTCAATATTCACTTCGCTGTAGGGCGCCCAGCCGCGTTGGCTGAACATTTCCGAGGTCTTGGCAATGATCGCCTGGCTCACCCGACGTGCCTTGGCCACCGCGTCGATCCCGGCGATCAGGCAACTGGCGGTGCAGCGAAAGCCGTCCGGCCAGGTCGCGCAGACCTTGTATTGACGGGGAGGTGGCAAGCCTTTGGCGCCGTGAACGTGTACGGCGTTGTTGGCGTGTTGCTGGAGTTTGACCAGGCTGAAATCGCAGACCACATCGGGCAGCAGATAGGCGCGAGGATTGCCGATTTCGTACAGCAGTTGCTCGCCGACGCTCAGCGGTGTGACCAAACCGCCGGTACCTTCGGGTTTACTGACGATGAACTGGCCGTCGGCGCTGACTTCGACGATGGGGAAACCGATGTGTTCGTAGTCGGGCACCTTTCGCCAATCGGTGAAATTGCCACCGGTGCACTGTGCGCCGCATTCGATGAGATGCCCGGCCAGCGCGGCCTGGGCCAGTTTGTCGTAGTCCTGCCATGACCAGCCGAACTCATGCACCAATGCCGCGCTGACCACGGCGCTGTCGACCACCCGGCCGGTGATAACGATGTCCGCACCCAGGCGTAGCGCCTCGACGATGCCGGGGGCGCCGAGGTAGGCGTTGGTCGACACGCACATTGGCGGCAGTGGGGCGCCGCTGAACATTTCCTTTATGCCGCTGGTAGCCAATTGCTTGAACTGCGGTTGCAGGTCATCACCGAGCAACACGGCGATCTTCAGTGGCACACCGGCTTTATCGCACGCCGCTTGCAGCGCTGCTGCGCAGGCCAGTGGGTTGACCCCGCCGGCGTTGCTGATCACGCGGATGTTCTGTTCGCAAAGTTGCTTGAGGAGCGGGCTGAGGACTTCGACGAAGTCGGTCGCGTAACCGGCCTGGGGATCTTTCATTCGCGCGCCGGCCAGCAGCGACATAGTGATTTCTGCCAGATAGTCGAACACCAGATAGTCCAGCTGGGCACCGTCAACCAATTGCGCGGCGGCGGTCGAGGTATCGCCCCAGAAGGCACTGGCGCAGCCGATACGAACGGTTTTGTTCATTGCAAGCCTCCGACAGAAGTGGCTCGAGACTACCAAGCAAGCGCTTGGTTTGTAAATGCTGGTTACATCTTCTGCCCAAGCGCTTGCTTGGTCGTCCCGGTCAGCTTAAATTGCCCGCGCAAACCCATTGCATTCGTGGTGTGATCGCACAATTGATTGAGCGACTGTAGGAGAGAACGGGTGGACGAGCAAAAAGCCCTGCTGGTAATGCGCGAGTTGGTCGACAACGGGCAACTGACCGATCCCGACAGCGCTCGCGGCAAACTGCTGCAAATGGCTGCTCACCTGTTTCGCAACAAGGGCTACGAGCGCACCACGGTGCGTGATCTGGCCAGTGCGGTCGGGATTCAGTCGGGAAGCATTTTTCATCACTTCAAAAGCAAGGATGAAATCCTGCGGGCGGTGATGGAAGAAACCATTCGCTACAACACCGCATTGATGCGCGCCTCCCTGGCGCAAGCGACCAATGTGCGCGAGCGGGTGCTGGCACTGATCCGCTGTGAGTTGCAGTCGATCATGGGCGGCAGCGGCGAAGCAATGGCGGTGCTGGTCTACGAATGGCGTTCGCTTTCGCAAGAAGGTCAGGCCCAGGTGCTAGCGCTGCGCGATATCTATGAGCAGATCTGGTTGCAGGTACTGGGTGAGGCGAAAGACGCCGGTTTCATTCGCGGCGACGTATTTATTACCCGACGTTTTCTAACCGGCGCGCTGTCCTGGACCACCACCTGGTTTCGGCCGGATGGCAGCATGAGCCTCGATCAATTGGCCGACGAAGCCTTGATTCTGGTGTTGGAAGAAAAGTGACCGTTTCGCAAAAACTTATTAAATAGCCATCACCAAGTTGTCGAAGCGGATAAAACCGCCTAGCTTGGTTGTAGTCGATATATTTTTAGAGGTGGGCTCGTTTTGATGTCTTCGCCAGTTCGGAAGGCTTTACGGATTTCGCTGATGGCGCTGGGTGCGCTATCCGTACTCCCGGTTTCGGCCGCACAAGTAGTGCAGGTGGGCGCTGCGCACTTTCCGCCGTACACCGTTCGACCGGAGAATGGCGACGATACCGGGTTGCTACCGCAGTTGGTCGAGGCGCTGAACCACTCGCAAACCGACTATGAGTTCAAACTCGTGCCGACTTCCTTGCAGCGTCGATTCGGTGATTTCCAGGATGGCCGGACTGACATGGCAATCTTCGAAAATCCGGAGTGGGGTTGGAAGGATATCCCGCACAGCACCGTCGACATGGGGCTGGAAGATGCTGAAATCTTTGTCGCACAGAGCAAGCCGGATCGTCAGCAGGGTTACTTCACCGATTTGAAAGGCAAGCGTCTGGCGCTGTACAGCGGTTATCACTATGAATTCGCCAATTTCAATAACGATCCGCAATTTCTCAAGGACAGTTACAACGCGACGCTCACGACTTCTCACGACAGCAATATTTTAATGGTTCTGCGCAATCGCGCCGACATTGCACTGGTCACGCGTTCGTACCTCTACGATTACCTGCTGCGCAATGAAAAGGTCAGGCCGCAGTTGTTGGTATCCCAGCGCATCGATCAGGTTTATCACCATTACGCGCTGTTACGTCCGCAAGCGCCGATCAGCGCGGAAACCTTCGGCAAGTTGCTGCAGGGGTTGCGGGATAACGGGCAGATGCTGAAGATTTTCGATCCGTACAAGATTGCCATCGTGCCGGTGCCTAAAAGCTGAAGTCAGGCCAACCCTTTGACCTGAAACCTGCGCTTGCTCGGTAAGGCTCAAGGCGGTATCTCCAGAACGGTCCAAAAAAAACTGAACCACAACACACAGGCTGCGATCTTTTAGCGGCGGGCGAACGTATCGCTGCGCTTGCCCGAAACCTTGCGGCAATGCACCAGGGCATCACGGATCATGAAGTTCACCAGGGTCGGCGACACGCCGAGTTCCTTGGCGATGTCCTTTTGCGGCACGCCGTGCAGGCGATACATCTCGAAGGCGTAGCGGGTGCGACTCGGTAATTGGCCGAGGGCATCGGCAATGTTTTCCAGAATCGAGAAGTTGATGTGCGAGGTTTCTGGCGAGGCATCGTGAATGACCACGTTCAAGCCTTCTTCTTCGGTGCCCGAATACTTTTGTTCCAGCGCCTGTCTGCGGTAGTGGTCAATCGCCAGGTTGCGCACGATCTGAAACAGGTAGCTGAGCTGAGCCTTGAACGAGGAGGTGATTTGCGGTGCTGATTGCAGCCTGAAAAACGCATCCTGAACGACATCTTCAGCGCGGGATCGGCAGCCGGTAATGCGGGCTGCGATTTTGACCAGAATCAGTCGATTATTAACGAACGCCTGGAGTAAGGGTGAGTCGCACCTGCTTGTGGTTACTGGTTCCGTCATGGAAATCACCTTGCTGCAAAAAGTAAATAGGACGACCAAGGGGGGGCGGAGCCGTCCTACGCATCGAGTGACAAGCTAGTGTTAATGATAATAATTGTCAATTGATAGCGATTGCTATATTGAGGTCCCTTTGTCCACACCTCACGCAGACAGTCCTTGAACCGCGCTTGCTACTGACCAGCGCAGACTTGTTACGACCTCAATTGAAGTTCGGATTGACTGTCCCCCGTCGCCGGGACAGGCTGCCGGAGTTTTTTGGTTGACCCGATTCAGAAAGGAGACAGTTGATGCCCTTCGCTACGATTGATGGACAATCGCTTCACTACGTCGACCAAGGCACTGGTCCGGTGGTGCTGTTGGCGGGTAGTTACTTGTGGGACCAGGCCATGTGGGCGCCGCAGATTGTGGCGTTGTCGCAACACTATCGGGTGATTGCCGTGGACCTGTGGGGGCACGGGGAGTCCGGGCCGTTACCTGAGGGCATGACTTCGCTGGATGATCAGGCGCGGCAGGTACTGGCGCTGCTTGATCATCTGGATATTGACCGCGTCGCCCTGGTCGGGCTTTCGGTCGGCGGCATGTGGGGCGTGCGTCTGGCGCTGTCGGCCCCGCAGCGCCTCAACGGCCTGGTGTTGATGGACACCTATGTCGGTGTCGAGCCCGAGCCGACTCGCCAGTACTATTTCTCGCTGTTCAAGCAGATCGAAGACAGCGGTGTGATCTCGCCGCAGTTACTCGATATCGTGGTGCCGATTTTCTTCCGTCCAGGCATCGACCCTCAGTCGGCGCTTTATCAGGATTTCCGCGCCAGGCTGGCCGCGCTGCCGCCTGAGCGTTTGCGTGAAAGCATTGTGCCGATGGGGCGCATTACGTTTGGTCGTGATGATCTGCTGCCGCGTCTGGGCGAGCTGAATCCTGAAACCACGCTGCTGATGTGCGGTGATCAGGACAAACCGCGACCACCGTCGGAAACCAGGGAAATGGCCGAGTTGATCGGTTGCCCGTATCTGTTGGTGCCGGAGGCAGGGCACATTTCGAATCTGGAGAATCCTGAGTTCGTCACCAAGGCGCTGCTGAAGTTTCTGGCGGAGAGAACTTAGTCGATCATTCGGACGCCATCGCGAGCAGGCTCGCGATGACGTCGTTGCATCCAGTAGAAACCTGACGGTAAAAAACTACTTCGGCCCGAGAATCTTCACCAGTTTTTCCGGCGACGGCGCGCCTTGCTGTTGTTGCAACTCACCCTTGTCGTCCATGTAGAAGATGGCCGGAGTGGCGGACAATTCGAGCTCTTCCATCAGCTTCATATTGGCGTCGAGTTTGGCCTGGATCGCGGCGGGAATGCTTGTCAGCGCTTTCAACGAGCTTTGCTTGCCCGCCTTCTCGTGTTCCTCCAGGGCCTTGCCCGGGTCTTTGCTGGCCAACAGGGCGGCGGATTTACCCGGGCTGTCCTCTCGGATGATCCCGACCATGATGTGCCGCAGCTGCACTTTGCCGGCCTTCACCCACGGCCGGGCCTGCTCCCAGAACATATTGCAGTAAGGGCAGTTCGGGTCGCTGAACAGGTAGACGGTGCGCGGTGCATCCTTGCTGCCGTCGGCGATCCAGTTGCTGGCTTCCATCTTCGCCCAGACTTCCTTGGCCATTGGCGCGTAGACCAGTTTTTGCAGCGGCTCGGCACTCAGGTCCTTGCCATCGGCGTCGTACAGGTTGCCGAGCAGCACGTGCTTGCCGTCGGGCGTCAGGTACAAGGCCATGCCGCGGTTCTGGTACTGCGCGGCATAACCACGCAAGCCATCAGGCGCATCGAAACTGCCGATGATTTTCGCGCCTTTTTCTTCGATCTTGCGGATCGCCGCAGGCAGCTCTTCGGCCTGCAGCATCGGGATTTGCAGCAGCGCTGCGCCCAGGGACAGCGTCAGCAGGTGGCGGAGGCGGGGCATGGCAGTTTCCTTGAAGGTGTGGCCTGTATGGCAGAAGTTGGGGAGTCGAAGTTTTCCAGGGCACGGGCCAGGCTGGCTTCCGATAATTCACCCAGGTGGCTACCGAGCATTCGGCCTTCGGCGCTGTAGAACAGCGTAGTCGGTAGCGCCATGGAGCCAACGGCCTGACTCAGTCGACCGCCGCCATCGAACAGCACATTGGAAAGGCTCAGGCCTTGGGTTGCGAGGAAGGTGCTGACGCTTTGCATGCTTTCGGCCTGATTGACGAACAGAAAGGTCAGGTCGGGCCGATGTTGCTGGGCGTTCTCCAGCACCGGCATTTCACGCCGGCAGGGCGGGCACCAGGTGGCCCACAGGTTGATCACCAAGGGGC
The DNA here is from genome assembly GCF_058800905.1 of Pseudomonas sp. GW822-FHT04C11. Taxonomy (NCBI): domain Bacteria; kingdom Pseudomonadati; phylum Pseudomonadota; class Gammaproteobacteria; order Pseudomonadales; family Pseudomonadaceae; genus Pseudomonas; species Pseudomonas sp. GW822-FHT04C11. The sequence goes on from NZ_JBXAMS010000027.1 coordinate 22,467, forward strand.
CGCCCTGATAATCGGCCAGTTGCACGGTTTCGCCGGCGGCGTTGCGCAAGACGATGTCCGGCAGGCGCGTGCCTTGTTCGTAGAGGTTCAGGGACAAACTTGCCAGCAACCAGAACAACAGGCCGCTGCCAACGCCCGCGCCCAACGGTTTGCGCAGCGCCGGTCGGCGCCAGCCCCGCAACAGTGTTGCCAGCAGCAGGGCAATCACCCCGGGCCAGGCGAGGAAACCGCCATCGCGCAGGTCGATGATCTGCCACGGGTCATCACGGTAGTGGGCCCAGTAGGTGAGCACGAATCCCACTCTGGCCGCGAGCAGGCCCAGCAGGAACAGGCTGAACAGCACCGACTCGGGGTTCTCGCCACCGCGCTTGGCCACCCGCCAGCCGACCAGGGTGGCCAGTGCCAGGGCACTGATCAGCAGCAGGTGGTTGAGCGCAATGGCAAAGGTGCCGAGGGTAAAGGTCAGCATTAACGAGCGTCCCGAGTCATGTTCCAGCGTTGGAGGAAACCGGCGGCATCCACCTCTCCGGTGATGCGCTGGCTACGGCGCTCGATGCCGTCGGTGCCGATCCACAACAGGCTTGGCGGCCCCGGCACTTTGTAACGGCCGAGCAGTTCACGGCTGGCAGCATTGTCGGCGGTCACGTCCAGGCGCAGCAAGCGGACATCTTTCAGCGCATCCATTACCTGGGGTTTGCCGAACACCTGTTTCTCCATGATCTTGCACGACACACACCAGTCAGCGTAGTAGTCCAGCAGCACCCACTGGCCCTGGGCGCGGGCAGTGTCGAGTTCGTGTTGCAGCGCAGCGGGATCCTTGACGGTGATGAAGGCGTCGTCAGCCGTGGGGCCGGCGACGCGGGTCGATGCCTGTGCACTGTAAACCTGCAATGGATTGAACAGGTCATCGCTGCCACCCGCAGCACCGATCAACAGCAGGCTGCCCCACAATCCGGAAAGCAGCGCCATGCCACCGAACACATGGGCGGCGCGGCCGAATCCACCGGTCTGGCGCCAGGCGCTGTAGGCGATGATCAACAGCAGCGCACCCCATAGACCAATCCATAGCGACTCATCAAGCACTGGCCGCACCATCACCAGCGCGGTACCGAGGAACAGGAAACCGAAGATGCCTTTGAGCAGGTTCATCCAGGTGCCGGGTTTGGGCAGGAAGCGGTTGCCGACGGTCACCAGCAACAGCAGCGGCAAGCCGATGCCGATGCCCATGGCGAACAGGATCAGCCCTCCGTGCAGCGCGTTACCGCTCTGGGCGATGTACAGCAAGGCTCCAGCCAGCGGCGCGGTCATGCACGGGCCGACCAGCAATCCGGACAAGGCGCCGAGCACCCCGGCACCGATCAGGCTGCCGCCGCCTTGCTTGCGACTGGCGTTTTCCAGACGGTCACGCAGCGCGACTGGCAGTTGCAGTTCGAAGAAGCCGAACATCGGCAACGACAACAACACAAACACCACGGCGAAACTGCCGAGCAACCAGACGTTCTGCAACAAGGCCTGCAAGTTCGCACCGAGCAACGCGGCTACTACGCCCAGCGCCGCGTACACCAGCGCCATGCAGACCACATAACTGCCGGCCAAAGCGAAACCACGCTTGGGGCTGGCGCCGCTGCCGACGATCAAACCGGCGAGAATCGGCAGCATCGGTAACGAGCAAGGCGCGAAAGCCAGCAACAGTCCCAGACCAAAGAACACCAGCAAACTCCAGCCCAGCGCCCGCTGTTGCAGACCGCTGGCCAAGGCTTCATCTGGTGCTTGCGCGGCATTGACCGCCGCCGTGCTGCCATCGAGGTCGATCACCTGAGTTTGTGGCGGATAACACAAGCCGGCATCGGCACAGCCCTGAAACCCCACTTTGATCTGGCCACTGGCGCCGGCCGGGACTTTCAACTCCAGGCCCTGGCGATACACCTGCTGATCACCAAAAAACTCGTCACTGTGGGCTTCACCCAACGGCAGCGGCGGTTTATCCGCCTCGGGTAAACCGTCGAACTTCATCCGTTGCTGATACAGGTAGTAGCCGTCGGCAATTTGCCAGAAGAGTTGGGTTTCGCCGGATTCAAGGCGTTCGGAGGTAAAAACAAAGGCTTTGCCGACCGGCAGGAAATCAGCTTTGGTGTCGAACGGGTTCGACGCTGCCTGGGCCAGCCCAGCGATGAAAAGAAAAAACAGTAGAAACAGACGACGCATGGGAAAGCCTTATCGCGGTGCAAGTAGGGTGCACGATGATGGGTGGCGATTAACCGATGATTAACCGGTGCGCTGAAGGTGAGAGGGGGTAGGGCGGGACGGCGCCATATTGTTTGTGGATGAGCGTAGGTGAGGGGAAGAAGGCCAGCATTTTATGTGGCTCTATGGTCATTGATGTCAATGCCCGACATGTTTTATATCGGGCATTTTTTGATGCTTAATTTCGCAGAAGTCCCTTCCAGTTGTAATCGTTTATGGCGTTTGGACCATCTATTACTAGGTCGTCTTTCATGTCGTATTTCAAATAGCGATTCCCAGTGAGGAAGATGTAGTAATAGTTGCGGGAAAGATCATTGTCAAACTGTACGGCGGTCACTATTTCATATTTATAAGGGTCCAGTCCTTGCCAGGTATTATTGTTGATGGGGAGCTTTTCTATAGTATGGGTTTGAATGTTTAGTCGAAGGTAGTGTCCATCATTCATGATAAGCAGAATAGTGCTATGGCTCCACCAGGTCGCGGTAATAATGTTTTGGAAGTGAGGTGCTAGTAGCTTCCATCTGTTGTCTGATGAGATCGGCTTGATCGTTTCGACTTTGTCCTTGTCTTGGTTGTAGCTGCATATTGTGGGGATGTTTCCTTCATAATAAAATAAGTATAGACGATCGTCGTCACCAATTACGGCGCCCTCTGTATAGTGGAATCCAAAGCGCAGTTTTGTTGCATGGCTATGGAAACCCTGCCAATTGGCTTCATTGACCTTCGTGGGGTAACCTGCTGGGACTTCATCATCAGCGTTATTAAAGCGTGAGAACGTGTTAGTGTCTTTGAAGAAAAAATAGCAACGGTCTTTTCCTGATCTCCAGTCGACGGCGACGGTGTTTACGATATTAGGCATGATTTGACCCTGTTTGGTTTTGTAAGGTGTTCGACTATATGCCCGAATGGTGGTTTTTAAACCTGTCAGAGTTGACAGTGTTTTTGAAGAAATAAAGATGCTAAATTTTGGGCCGGTAGGGCGATTATTTGTAGCTGGGCAGTGTGTGAACGCGATTGTTCCGATTGCTGAGAAATTACGTCTGATCTCAAGTCGCGAGCATGTAAGAACGCATGCGGCGGCCCCTTCACTTCGACCGTGCGGCTCGACATAATCGCGGCTTAATCCCAAGCTGTTTGACTCATCCCTTTTCCACAGGTCTCACCATGCACGTACTTGTCTGTGAAGACGATGAGCTGATCGCCAGCGGCATCGTTGCCGGCCTCACGGCCCAGGGCCTGACCGTGGAGCATGTCGCCACGGCTTCGGCTGCCCGGGCGATGCTCAAGGTTGCCAAGTTCGACGTGATGGTGCTCGACCTGGGGCTGCCGGACGAAGACGGTCTGAAGCTGCTGCAGCAGTTGCGTCATCACGGCCTGGAGATTCCGGTGCTGATTCTGACCGCGCGCGATTCGGTGACCGACCGCGTCGATGGCCTGCAAGCGGGCGCCGATGACTATCTGCTCAAGCCCTTTGACCTGCGTGAATTGGCTGCGCGTCTGCACACCTTGCTGCGGCGGGTGGCGGGGCGCAGTATCAATCTGATCGAGCATGGCGCCCTGACTTACGATCCGAGCAGCCGCGAAACGCTGCTGGCCGGTCAACCGGTAGACCTGTCGCGCCGCGAGCAATCGTTGTTGCAAGCCTTGTTGCACAACCGTGGCCGGGTGCTGTCGACCGAGCAACTCAAGGACAGCGTTTACGGGTTCAACGATGAACTGGAAAGCAACGCCCTCAACGTACATATCCATCACCTGCGACGTAAACTCGGCAACGGCATCGTTGAAACCGTGCGCGGGCTGGGTTATCGCCTTGGGCCGGCGGATGGCGGAGAGCAATCGAAGTGATGAGTTTGCGTTTGCGCCTGAGTCTGACCCTCGGCGCGGCCTTCGCGCTGATCTGGGCCCTGGCTGCGGCCTGGATGCTCAGCGACTTGCGCAATCAGATGATGTTTTCCCTCGACCAGCGGCTGGTGGCCTCGGCGCGTATGGTCGCCGGGTTGCTGGAGCAATTGCCGGCGCTGCCGAGCAAGGGCGATGGCACGCATTTCAGTGCTGAGCAGTTGAATATTCCGGGGGGCATGGCCTGTCAGGTCAGCTCCTTGCGCGGCGAGATTCTGGCCCGTAGTCACAGCACTCCCGAACAAACCCTGGAAGCTGAACAGATGGGCTTCCATGACCAGATGATCGACGGTGCGCGCTGGCGCAGTTTCACCTTGGCTCGCGGTGATGTGCGCATCACCACGGCCGACCGGCAAGTCGAGCGCGAGGCACTGAACATGTCGGTACTGCTGGCCGCGTCGGTGCCGGTGGGCGTCGCGTTGCTCGGTTGCCTGTGGCTGCTCTGGCTTGGGATCGGCCAAGGCCTGGCGCCGCTTAATCGCATGCGCGATGCCTTGATGCGCCGCAGCGCCGACTCCCTTGAGCCGTTGCAAATCCATCCGCTGCCGAGCGAACTGCAACCGTTGCTGGAAACCCAGAATCAGCTGTTCCAGCGAATCGGCAAGGCCATCGAGCGCGAGCGACGGCTGACTGGCGATGCCGCTCATGAGCTACGCAGCCCGTTGACGGCGATCAAGACGCACCTGCAAGTGGCGCGCATGACCGAAGGCGCCGCCCGCGATCAGTCCCTGGCCCGCGCCGAGGAAGGCGCCGATCGCTTGCACCGCACGCTTGAGCAATTGCTGTTGCTGGCGCGGGTCGAAGGCAGTCTGTCGTTCGACGATGGCGTGCAGTGCAGCGCCGAAGAGGTGGCCCGTCTGGCGATTCAAGACGCGGCTAGCGGTGATCGTCAGCGGATCAAACTGCACTTGCCAGCGAAGTACTCACAGGCACCGGTGCAGATGCCAGCCGTGCTGTCGATTGCCGCCTTGCGCAATCTGTTGGACAACGCCTTACGCCACACCCCGGCGGATGCGGCGGTGGAACTGAGCCTTGAAACCATGGGTAACCGCGTGCGTTTTCAGGTGCGCGACCATGGCCCCGGCATCGCCGCCGATGACCTGCAACACCTGACCCAGCGTTTCTGGCGTAACGGCGCAAGCACCGGCTGTGGGCTTGGGCTGGCGATTGTCCAGGCGATCGTCCAGCGCTGTGGCTGCGTGTTGCATTTCGACAGCCGTGCCGATGGCTTGCGGGTTGATCTGACGATGCCGTTGCAGTCAGCCTGAGGGCCCTCGCGCGCTCATACATCTGGTATTCGTAGCAGCTGGCGAAGCCTGCGTTCGGTTGCGCAGCGACCGTAAAATCAGACACTGCGGTCTTTCAGGTTAACCGCGGTGTTCGGACTTACGACTGCTGCGCAGCCGAACGCAGGCTACGCCAGCTGCTACAAATTGGGTTACCACATCAAATGTAACTTCTCTCCGTTAGTCAGCGGACCCTCGCGGCGCTATCGTCCCTCGCAGCTTTGACTCAATGGAATGAGGTGATAGCGCTATGGATGCCCCCCTACACATTTGCAAGGCCGGACCCGCGGATGCGGGGATTATCAGCCGGATCGTCGAGCGCTCGATCAAGGTCGGGTGCGCTGGGGATCACCGCAATGACCCGAAAGTCGTCGCGGCCTGGACCCACAACAAAACCGTTGAACATGTACAACCCTGGCTGACCGATCCTCGTCTGTACCTGAATCTTGCGCTGTTGGACGACAAGCCGATTGGGGTGGCCATGGCCGCTGTCAGCGGCAAGGTCGGGTTCTGTTACGTCCTGCCGGAATGGTTTCGCCGGGGTGCCGGGCAGGCGTTGATCCAGGGTCTCGAAATCTGGTTGATCGAGCATGGTTTCAGTCAGGCACGACTCAACAGCACCGGCACCAGCGAAGAGTTTTTTCAGCACCTTGGGTACCGACGCTGCGCAGAAGCCTTCAGTGTTGCCGGGCTCACGGCCGTCCCGATGAGCAAGTTGCTGACAGCACTCCCATAGCAAGCCTTCCGAGGGTGTAACTCCTTGGAGCGCTGATGCGTTTCCAGAGCAGGTAAACCAGTACGTACGCGCCCTGGCCGGAATGCGCACCTGCCACCGTGCTCAGCCCCGGCGTTTCACCGCCTGCAATGTGTAACTCAGCGGCAGGCGCCACGGGGCTTCTTTCAAACGGTATTCGCCGTGGTCATCGCAGACCATCTGACCGGGCAAGGCGTTCCAGGGAATACTTTGATGCTCCACCAGACCGGTGATGTCCAGCCCGTGGGTCAGCAGTGCGGTGATGATTTCTCCCAGGCCGTGGTTCCATGCATGCGTGACGGAGGCCTTGAGCCGCACATCGGTCTCGACATAGGTGCATTCGTCATCCCAGACCAAAGGCTCTTCGCGCTCGAAATACGGGAACTCGACGGACAAGGCGTCTTCGCGGCCTTCGTTGATCGACCACAACATCGGGTGGCCCTCGCGGATGAACAAGCGTCCACCTGGCTTGAGCAGGTCGCTGACCGTGCGCGCCCACGTGTCGATACTCGGCAGCCAGCACAAGGCGCCGATGCCGGTGTACACCAGATCGAACGAGGCGGGTGGCAACACTGAAGTCGCGTGGTAAACCTCGGATTCGACATACTCGATTAGCGCGCCGCTGCGCTCGGCCAACGCGCGTGCCTGGACGATGGCGGCCGGTGAGAAGTCGAGCCCGCTCATTTGCGCCCCGAGGCGGGCCAGCGAGAGCGTGTCGGTGCCGATGTGGCATTGCAGATGCACGCCGCGAAAGCCCGAGATATCCCCCAATAACGGTACGTCGAAGCGCACGACGTCGGAGAGGTGATAGGCGTCGTCGATGAAAGTCTGAGTCCCATATTCGGTTGAGGCGGCATGCAATGGGGCGCGTTCGTCCCAGTTGGCTTTGTTCAGTTTGATGTAGTCACTCATGCTGAAGACCTGTTCCTTGTCTATCCCTAGGGTGCGTTGGGCAGACTAGCACTCGGGTCTTCAGGTTTTCTTGAGGGTTTTTGTAAGCGCGGACGGCATCGCCCGTGGCTTCACAGAGGAAACTTATGGGCGGGCGACGCCGTGTCCTGCGGGGGGAGGGGGTTACTGCTGTTTGAACATCTCCTTCGCCCGCGCTTCGATTTGCGCCTGAGTCAGGTTTTCCTTGCGCGACGACAGGAACCACACATGGCCGAAGGGATCCTTCAAGGTGCCCGAGCGGTCGCCGTAGAATTGATCTTTCACTTCCGAAACCACCGTGCCACCCGCCTTGATTGCCTGGGCGTAGCTTTTGTCCACATCCTCGACATACAGATGCAAACCCACGGACGGTGATTTGTCTGGGTTGCTCAGCGGACCCTGATCGCACGGTGTACCGAGCATGATGGCGCAGTCGCCAATTCGCAGTTCAGCATGGCCGACGCTGCCGTCGGGCATCGCCAGACGCATGACTTCCGTAGCGCCAAAGGCTTTTTTGTAAAAGTCGATCGCCTCGGCGGCTTTCTGGATTCCCAGGTAGGGCGTGACGCTGTGATAACCCTCGGGAATGGGTTTAACGCTCATGACCGTTCTCCATATTCTTGTGGGTGGATGTTGCAAATCCTTCGCCGATTTCCGGTCGATTCACTATAGGTCAGCGCCAATAAGGCGACCGAGTGGCCGACGGGTTGCAGCATCGCTACTGTTGCGCCATCAACGATGAACCGGCAGTTCGTTTCGATGACCCGTACAAAACGGCAGCAAGTCTCGAAACGGTCGATAGCGACTATCGAGAGCGATGATTTTTGTCGCTCAAGGGGCGGGAGTAGCCTGTGTTCATTGCTCAAGACCGCCCGCAGGAAGCCTCTCCATGAACCATTTGCTCGTTACCTCATTGTTGTTGGTTGCCTCGGTGCTCGCCGGTTGCGCCAGTCATCCTGCTCCCGAATTGCGCCCGTATACCGCCGAAGAAACCCAGGAACTGGCGATGGAAGCCCTGAATCGTCGCGGTTTGTCGTTTGATGAATACCAGGCCAAAAAAGCCGAACTGCTCGGCCAGCCGCAGAAGACGTTCGGTTACGACCAGCATGGCGAGATGAACGCCGAGCGCGCTGTGGCTGTTCACGGTCACGCCAGCTAAGCGACTGTACCGCTCGAAGTTTCACGTAACTGTCCGTGGGTTTCACACGGGGGCTGCGATAGGGTCAACACCTGACTGACCCTGACGGACTCGCCCCATGACACTCTCGCTGGATTTACTGCTGGGTTTTGCCTTGTTCGCCCTGGTGACGTCGATCACCCCAGGCCCCAACAACACGATGTTGCTGGCCTCGGGCGTCAATTTCGGCTTCAACCGCTCCATCCCTCATATGCTCGGCATCAGCTGCGGCTTCTTCGTCCTTGTGCTCGCCGTTGGTTTTGGCCTGGGCGCGGTGTTTCAAACCTATCCTGTGCTGTACAGCGTGCTGCGCTATGTCGGCGCGGCCTATTTGCTGTACCTGGCGTGGAAAATCGCCCATTCGGGTCCTGTCCCCGAAGCCGAACAAGGTCACGCCAAGCCCATCAGCTACTGGGGCGCGGCGGCGTTTCAGTGGGTCAACCCCAAGGCCTGGATCATGGCAATTGGTGCAATCAGCACCTATACACCGCTGCAGGGCTATTTCACCAATGTGATCGTCATCGCGGCGGTATTCGCTATCATCAACCTGCCGAGCGTCAGTGTCTGGGCGGCTTGCGGCAGCCTGTTGCGCAATGTCCTGCGTGATCGGCGCTGGTTGCGGGTGTTTAACTGGGGCATGGCCCTGCTGCTGGTCGCTTCGCTGTATCCGATGCTGCACGAGAGCTTTAGCTGACTTGCGCTTCAACCCGGTGTCCGATGCCTGTTAAGCTCGACTTCAGGAGCGTTCCTACGCACTTTGAAATGAAGTCGTACTTCTTTAACGGCATCCGATCAGGTATTGCTGATTTCCCGCAGTTTTCACACCACCTCCAGTGCGGCGCTTTCAGCGAATACACCTGATCCCGGAACAAGCTCTGCGAGTCTTTTTATGAATAAACGTCCTTTGTATTTTGATTACGCCGCCACCACACCGGTGGATGAGCGGGTCATTCAGGTGATGGTCGACTGCCTGGGGTTCAGCGGTAACTTCGGCAACCCGGCTTCCAGTTCCCACGCCTATGGCCAACAAGCCAGACGTTCGGTCGAGCAGGCACGCCAGCAAGTCGCCGACCTGGTGGGCGCGCAAGCGCCGCAGATCGTCTGGACTTCCGGCGCCACCGAATCCAACAACCTCGCCCTCAAAGGCGTGGCTCAAGCCCGCGGGCAGTCCGGCGGGCACATCATCACCAGCCAGATCGAGCACAAGGCGATCCTCGATACCGCCAGGCAATTGCAGGATGCCGGGGTTGCCGTGACTTATCTGCTGCCAGATGCCGAAGGCCTGATCACTGCGCAAGCGGTCAGCGAGGCACTGCGCGAAGACACTTTTCTGGTGTCGCTGATGCTGGTCAATAACGAACTCGGTACCGTCAACGACATCCCGGCCATCGGTCAGCGGGTGCGTGAGCACGGCGCGTTGTTTCACGTCGACGCGGCACAGGGCGCGGGCAAGATAGCGATTGATCTGGCCCAATGGCCGGTGGACCTGATGTCGTTTTCCGCCCACAAGATCTATGGTCCCAAGGGGATTGGTGCACTCTACGTCGGCCCGCGTGCCCAGCAGCGCTTGCAGGCGCAGATCCATGGCGGTGGACACGAGGGCGGCTTACGCTCCGGGACCCTGGCCACGCACCAGATCGCAGCCATGGGCGCAGCCTTTGCGCTGGCGGCTGAACACTTTGCTGAAGAGGCGGCGACTATCGCCCGTCTGCGCGAGCGCTTGCTTGGGCAGCTCAGCGGTATTGCCGGTCTACGCTTGAACGGCAGCCCGACCCAACGCATTCCCCATACCCTGAGCCTGACCTTCAATGAAGGCGAGTTCAATTCCCAGGCCTTGAGTGCTTCGATCGCCTTTTCGGCGACGTCGGCCTGCAACTCCGCGAGCAATGCGCCGTCCCATGTGCTGCTGGCCCTGGGGCACGACGTGCGGGCAGCGGGTCGGACCATTCGCTTGAGTCTTGGGCGTTTCACCACCGAGCAGGACATCGATCAGGCCGCACAATTGATTAAAGCAGCAACCGCCAGTGCACCGGCGTTCTGGGCTACCGCCCAATCCTGATGCGCAGACCAAAAGTCAGCGCCCTATAACAAAATTAAAGTGGTTAGCAGGAGACATGATGAGTACGCAGCCTTTGACCCATGGAGCGGTTCCCCAGCGCCTGGCGCATACCCGCGAGCTGATGAGCCGGGAGGGCATCCACGCCCTGCTGGTGCCGTCGGCCGACCCGCATTTGTCGGAATACCTGCCGGGTTATTGGCAAGGGCGGCAATGGTTGTCGGGCTTTCATGGCTCGGTCGGCACGTTGATTGTTACCCAGGACTTCGCGGGCGTTTGGGCCGACAGTCGCTACTGGGAACAGGCGACGAAGGAACTCAAGGGCAGCGGCATCGAGTTGGTAAAACTGCAGCCTGGTCAACCCGGCCCGCTGGACTGGCTTGCCGAACAAACTCCGGAAGGGGGTGTGGTCGCGGTCGATGGCGCGGTGATGGCCGTGGCGTCGGCACGCTCACTGAGCAGCAAGCTTGAGGAGCGTGGCGCACGGCTGCGCACCGATATCGATCTGTTGAACGAGGTCTGGAGCGACCGTCCGAGCCTGCCGAATCAACCGATCTATCAGCACTTGCCGCCGCAGGCCACCGTCAGCCGTGGCGAGAAACTCGCCAAGCTGCGTGAAAGCCTGAAAGCGCGCGGTGCCGATTGGCACTTTATCGCCACCCTCGACGACATCGCCTGGCTGTTCAACCTGCGCGGCGGTGATGTGTCGTTCAACCCGGTATTCGTGTCCTTCGCCCTGATCGGCCAGCAGCAGGCAACCTTGTTTGTCGCGCTGAGCAAGGTCGATGCGCCATTGCGCGCGATCCTCGAACAGGACGGCGTCACCCTGCGCGACTACAGCGAAGTGGCCTCGGCGCTGGCTGCCGTGCCAAATGGTGCAAGCCTGCAAGTCGATCCAGCACGGGTGACTAGCGGTTTGCTGAATAACCTCGGCAGCGGCGTGAAGCTGATTGAAGGTCTGAACCCGACCACCCTCGCCAAGTCGCAGAAAAGTCTCGCCGATGCCGAACACATCCGTCAGGCCATGGAACAGGACGGCGCGGCGCTCTGCGAGTTTTTCACCTGGCTCGACAGCGCCCTCGGTCGTGAACGCATCACCGAACTGACCATCGACGAACACCTGACCGCCGCCCGTACCCGTCGTCCGGGGTATGTGTCGCTGAGCTTCAACACCATTGCCGCCTTCAACGCCAACGGTGCGATGCCGCACTACCACGCGACCGAAGAAGAGCACGCAGTGATCGAAGGCGACGGCCTGTTGCTGATCGACTCCGGCGGTCAATACCTGGGCGGTACCACCGACATTACGCGGATGGTGCCGGTGGGCACGCCGACCGCCGAGCAGAAACGCGACTGTACACGCGTACTCAAGGGGGTGATTGCCTTGTCCCGTGCACAGTTCCCGCGCGGCATTCTTTCGCCGTTGCTCGACGCCATCGCGCGTGCGCCGATCTGGGCGGAGAGCGTCGATTATGGTCACGGCACCGGGCATGGCGTCGGCTACTTCCTGAACGTTCATGAAGGCCCGCAAGTGATTGCCTACCAAGCCGCACCGGCGCCGCAAACCGCGATGCAGCCGGGGATGATCACCTCGATCGAACCGGGCACTTATCGTCCAGGTCGCTGGGGCGTGCGGATCGAGAACCTGGTGTTGAACCGCGAGGCAGGCAGCAGCGAGTTTGGCGAGTTCCTCAAGTTCGAAACCCTGACCTTGTGCCCGATCGACACCCGTTGTCTGGAGCCTTCGTTGCTGACTCAGGACGAGCGCGAGTGGCTTAACGCTTACCACGCGCAAGTTCGTGAGCGTTTGAGCCCTTTGCTTGACGGTGCTGCGCTGGCGTGGCTGAACACCCGAACCGCCGCAATCTGAGTCGGTGGTGCGCCGTCAGTCTTCGGACGGCGGCGCAAGCTCGGGTGCGTGGGCGAATGCTTCGCTCATATAGTCGACGAACGCCTTGACCCTGGCCGATTGGCGACGATTGGCCGGGAACACCGCATGGATCGGCAACGATTGTGCGCGGTAGTCCTGCAGTATCGCGATCACCCGACCAGCCTTCAAATCCTCGCTGAATAACCACACCGGCGACAGCGCAATGCCTAGCCCGCCCAACACCATCTCGCGTATCGCCTCCGAATTGTTGCTCTGGGCGTTGCCTTTGATCCGCACGTTGTAGCGCTGAGCGTTTTTTTCGTAGATCCACTGATTCTGGCTGCTCAGCAGGTTGAACAGCAGGCAGTTATGCTGGTTCAGTTCTTCCGGTGTGTGTGGTTGGCCACGGCGAGCCAGATAGTTGGGACTGGCGACGGTGACTCGATGGGTGGTGCCGATCTGCCGGGCGATCAAACCGCAGTCGCTCAACTCGCCAATGCGTAATGTGACGTCCAGGCCTTCGCTGACCAGGTCCTGATTCTGATCGCTGAGCTGTAAATCGATTTCAACGTGTGGATAGCGCTCAAGGAAATCCGGCAGTCGCGCAGCAATCTGCAATCGCCCGAAACTGACGGAGGAGCCCACTCGCAAAGGTCCGGCGACCGCTTCCCGTCCGGACTGAAAGCTGTGTTCGGCCGAGTCGACCGCCGCAAGAATCTGTCGGCATTCGTTGTAGTAACGCTGGCCTTCGTCGGTCAGCGAAAGCTGGCGAGTACTACGGGCAATCAGCTTGCCTCCAAGCTCTGTTTCCAGAGCCCGGAGGATTTTGCTGATGGTCGGTTGGCTGGTCTGCAGTTCCCGAGCGACAGCAGAGAAACTGCCGCGCTCGACTACTCTTACGAAAACCGCCATTGCATTGAGTTTGTCCAAGGGCTTTCTCATTGATTCCAAATAGGCATGGTCACTATAGCTATATAGCGTCTTATCGGCATGAGTGGGCGGGCGGATGATCAACGCAACTCTCCACTGACATGAGATTGCGAAATGACTGACTCACTTGAAATGCTCGCCCTGATCGTCGACTCGGCCAATGCACCGTTTCGTTTGGCCTCCATCCCTAAGCCCGTGCCTGAAGCGGGGCAGGTGTTGGTCAGAATCATCGCCAGTGGGGTGAATCCATTGGATGGGAAAATCCGCGCCGGGGAGGCAGCTCATGCCCGTCAGCCATTGCCGGCGGTGCTGGGTATGGATCTGGCAGGGATTGTCGAAGCGCTCGGTGCCGGGGTCAGCGATTGGCAGGTCGGCGATCAGGTGTATGGCATGGCGACCGGGATTGGCGGTCAGCAAGGCTCACTGGCGCAATTCGCCGCTGTTGATGCGCGGTTGCTGGCGCGCAAACCGAGCAATCTGAGCATGACTGAGGCGGCAGCGCTGCCGCTGGTGTTGATCACCGCGTGGGAAGGCTTGCTGGATCGCGCTCGGGTTCAGACTGATCACAAGGTATTGATTCACGGTGGCGCTGGTGGCGTCGGGCATGTGGCGGTGCAGTTGGCCCGGGCATTCGGTGCCGAGGTATTTGCCACGGGGTCGGCGAGGCAGCAGGCGATTATCGAAAGCCTCGGTGCAACCTTTATCGACTACCGCCAGCAGTCGGTTGAACAGTATGTACAGCAGCATACGGCGGGGGAGGGTTTCGATATCGTTTATGACACAGTCGGAGGCGAGACGCTGGATGCGTCGTTCAAGGCTGTGCGCACTTATCAGGGGCACGTGTTGAGCTGTCTCGGCTGGGGGCAACACAGTCTGGCGCCATTGTCGTTCCGGGCGGCGAGTTACTCGGGAATCTTCACGTTGCTGCCTTTGCTGACCGGCAACGGTCGCGAGCGGCACGGGCAGATACTTGGCGAGGCCGCGAAGTTGATTGAAGCAGGCTTGTTGAAGCCTTTGCTCGATCCCCGGCGGTTCACGCTGCAAACCGCCGAGGCAGCCTATGACCTGCAAGCCTCGGGTGAGGCGCAGGGCCGACTGGTTATCGAGATCTAGCCCAAGGCTTCGCGGACAAAGTCCAGGCGATCCTGACCGAAGAACAATTCGTTGTCGACAAACATGCTCGGCGCACCGAACACGCCGCGCTGGATCGCCTGCTCGGTTTTGTCCTTGAGTGCTGCTTTGACTTCCTCATCGGCGGTCAAGGTCAGCGTTTCATCAGGGTCGAAGCCATGTTCGGTCAACACAGCGGCGACGGTCGCCGGGTCGTTGAGGTTGCGACCATCCACCCAGAACGCACGGAACAGGCAATCGATAAAATCGAGGAAACGTTCGGGGTGTCGTAGCTGGATGCCGGTGACGGCGCGCATCAATAAAAGGGTATTGATGGGAAAGTATGGATTGAGCTGGAATGGCACGTCGTAGCGCTTGGCGTAACGATTCAGGTCCAGGAACATGTAATGCCCCTTGGCCGGAATCGTTGCCGGCGAGGCATTGCCGGTGGCCTTGAATACGCCACCTAGCAGCATCGGTTGATAGATCAGCTGGCTACCGGTTTGCTCACAAATTTTCGGTAGTTGGGTATAGGCCAGGTAAGTGGCAGGGCTGCCGAGGTCGAAGAAGAACTCTACGCGTTTGCTCATGTTCGATGCACTCTGATTGTTATTAGAGAGGATGGCTTACCAGCGTTCGCTCCAGGGCCGCAGATCCAGTTCGAAGGTCCACGCATCGCGAGGCTGGCTGTGCAGGTACCAGTAGTTCTCGGCGATGTGTTCGGGGTTGAGAATCCCGTCCTGATCCTTGAGGGCGTACTTTTCCGGGAAGCTGTCACGAATGAAGTCGGTATCGATCGCGCCATCGACCACGACATGGGCGACATGAATGTTCATCGGGCCCAGTTCCCGCGCCATGCTTTGGGCCAGGGCGCGGATGCCATGCTTGGCGCCGGCGAACGCCGCGAAGCCAGCAGCACCGCGCATGCCGGCGGTGGCCCCGGTGAATAGAATAGTGCCGCGTTGTCGGGTGGCCATACGCTTGGCCACTTCACGGCCGTTCAAGAATCCGGAGAAACAGGCCATTTCCCAGATCTTGAAATACTTGCGGGCGGTTTCTTCAAGAATGCTGCACGGCACATTGGCGCCGATGTTGAAGACGAATGCCTCGATCGGGCCGATCTGGCTTTCGATTTGTTCAACCAGCGTGACGACATCCTCTTCCTTGCGCGCATCACACGCAAAACCGTGGACTTCACCGCCACTGGCCTGAATGGCATCGACCAATGGCTGCAACTTGTCTGCGCTGCGACGAGTGACGCAGGCAACAAACCCTTCCTGTGCGAAACGCTTGGCAATAGCTCCGCCGGTGGCATCGCCAGCACCGACAACCAGTACGACTTTCTTGTTATTGCTAGCTGTGGTCATAGTCATCTCTCTTTGGTAAACGGTCGTTAGCCAAACGAACGTTATGCTACGATCTTGAAGACGTCAAGGCGATGGATTCTCGGGAGAAGCGATGCGTTACTCAGCCAGTCACAAGTTGGAAACCAGGCAGAAGCTGCTTGAAAGCAGCTCGGTGTCAGCCAAGAAAGAAGGTTTTTGCACGGTGGGGGTCGATGGCTTGATGAAGGCCATCGGGCTCAGTGGTGGTGCGTTTTACAGCCACTTTTCCTCGAAAGACGAACTCTTCAGCTCGATCGTCGAGCGTGAGCTGTGTCAGAGTCTTGAGCGATTGAGTGCTAATGGCGAGTTGAGTCGAACCAGGCTGGAGCGCTGTCTCAAGCATTACCTGAGCATGGCGCACGTCGAGCATCCCGAGTCCGGGTGCGCACTGCCGACATTGGGCGCCGAGATCGCTCGCTCGGACATCGCGGTACGCCAGCAAGCCGAGCAGTGGATCTGTCGGCTGCAGGAAAGTTGGGCTCAGATCCTGGAGAGTGACAGCCTGGCCTGGGCCATTCTGTCGCAGTGCGTTGGCGCGCTGGTGGTTGCGCGAATGCTGGTGAATCCGGAGGTCCAGCGCACCGTACTGCATTCCAGCTACGAAGAAATCGGACGCCAGATAGCCGGTCAACGCGCTGAATAGGAGCGCACCTGGTTACTTGCAGATGACGATCATGCTGCGGCTGGTATAGCCGGCAGGGTTGAGTCCAAACGGATAGTCACCCGGGTCTTCCACGGCGTCTCCGGATTTGGCGATCACCTTGTAGCCATTCGGCCCGCATGAGTTGGCCGCACTGGTGTAGCACTTGTCCCAGGAAGAAGAGAGTCCTGAGCAGTTAATGTGCAGGCCTTTTTTTCCGCGTTTGACCTCAGTCCTGGAGGTCGCAGCGCAACCCGTAATGGCCAGTACAACAAGCAATACCAAAAATCGTTTCATTCCAATCCCTATTACGGTCTCGGGTCTGGTGCCCGAGTCTGCCAGCATGCGCTTTCGTTTTTATCGTTAGTGATATCCCTATCCGAAAAAGTCCATGTCTGACATTGAGTTGTGGCTAAACATGGCTCAATTGAGCGGTAAATACCAGACCTTCGTAAAAGCGCGTATCAATCTACTGCTACCAAAGGCTTGGACTCACTGCGCATGGTCATGGTCGCACCTACGGATGCCAGAATGATGCAAGTGATGGCCATCCACTGTGCCAGGGACAAGTATTCGTGCAGAAACAGCAGCCCGGACAATGCGCCGAATGCGGGCTCAATGCTCATCAGTGTGCCGAAGGTTCGCGCTGGCATTCGGGTGAGGGCGATCATCTCAAGGGTATACGGAAGGGCAGTGGACAGAACGGCTACGCCAATGGCGATGGGGATCAGTGACGGTGTGAGCAACGCGGCTCCGGCATGGACGATGCCTATAGGCGCAACGAAGAGTGCTGCAATCATGACGCCCAGCGCGGCGGTCTGGACGCCGTTATCTGCCCCGGCTTTCTGACCGAACAGAATGTATAGCGCCCAACATACCCCGGCGCCGAGAGCATAACCGGCGCCTATGAGGTCGATGCTCGTGTTTGTTGCGTCTGTAGGTATAAGTAGCAGCAAACCGACGATGGCCAGACCGATCCACAGAAAGTCGATCGCCTTGCGTGAGGCATAAATTGCGACTGCCAGTGGGCCCGTGAACTCCAGGGCAACGGCAATTCCGAGTGGGACAGTCCTGAGGGACATATAGAAGAGGAAGTTCATGCCACCCAGCGCCATGCCGTAGACGATGACGGTGCGTAAGGACTTGGCGGTGAGCCTCGCATTCCAGGGGCGCAGTAGCAGCAACATGATCACGCTGGCGAAAATCAGTCGCAGGGTGGTCGTCCCTTGCGCCCCGACTATAGGGAACATGCTTTTTGCCAGGGAGGCTCCAGACTGGATCGACGCCATGGCTATTAATAGCAGGCCAACCGGGAACAGAGTCGATGCAAGGCTGCGGGGCTGGTCATTCATTGCGTGTCGTCGTCCGAAGTGAGAGGCGAGAGAGTGTACGGCTGGCATATCATGCTTAGCTACTAGGTGTTGAGCAATATACTGCGCACTCTTTGTTGGCGCCTCTATATATAGGCCGTAACGAGTGCCGTTTTTCGATTTCTGATAGAAAAACCAAATTAGGTGTTGACGGCAGATTCTGGAAGTCTATAATTCGCCCCACTTCCGGCGCAGTCGAAACGGAAAACTCCTTGGTA
>NZ_JBXAMS010000028.1:0-37673 GCF_058800905.1 Pseudomonas sp. GW822-FHT04C11
TTGCTCCCGCTGGGGCGCGAAGCGGCCCTGAATTGGGCCTGCTACGCAGTCCAGCGGGAGCAAGCTCCCTCGCCACAACTACGGATGTGCCTGAAACATCGGCTTAAGTGAACAGCATTACGCCGATTGGCGGGTTTTTTGTGGTCATCACTTCGGACCCACAGGGTAATGGGTTACCGTTCGACATTCGACAAACATCGCGCAAACAACTGCTGGATCGGTTGTGTACGCTGGCTGTAGCGCTGCAACAGCACGATCTCCCGATAGAACGTCAGTTCGCCCAGCGAGATGATCCTGACCTTTGCGCCATAGTCCAGCCAAAGCCCCGCCCGGGGAATCAACGCCACCCCCAGCCCGCACTCGACCATTTTCACAATCGCCTCCAGCTCATCCAGCTCCAGCGCGACTTTGACCTCGATCTGCTGCTCGCGCAGAAAGCCTGTCACCAGCCGGCCACCGAACGAGTTGCGGTCATAACGCACCTGTGGATGCGTGCTGAGTATCTGCAACGGATCCTCGCCTTCAAGGTCCGGTGGCACGATCAACACAAAAGGCTCCTGCCGGATCACCTGGGCCGACAGCTCCTTGGGCAGTTCAAAGGGTGGCTTGATCAGGATCGCCAGATCAAGCTCGCCAGCGTCGACCTGACTCAACAGGTTGAGTGACACGCCGGGCACCAGTTTCGGCTCGAGCAACGGTGCCTGCTGCCGCAAGCGCAGCAATGCCTGGGGCAGCAAACCGGTTTGGGCGGTCGCCACAGCGCCGACCCTCAATTCGCCGCGAAACTCGCTGACGTCGTCACTGACGGCCATGCGCTGAAAGGTTTCGAGGATTTCCCGGGCCATCGGCAACGCTCGCTGCCCGGCCGCGTTGAGGATGGCCTGACGCCCGGTGCGGTCAAACAGGCGAATACCCAACGCCTGCTCCAGGTTGCGCATTTGCGCGCTGACGGCCGATTGCGTGAGGCCAATGTGCATGCCGGCTGCGGCGAACGTGCCATAGCGAGTCACGGCGATGAAGGTTTTCAGTTCACGCAGCATGAGCGCCTCGATTGATCGATTTTATTTGAGCTGGAGGCAAAAATTATCGTCTTTTAATCAAAAATCACAAGACTAGAATCAGCTCAACTCTCCTGTCATCGAGGCTTGAACACCATGCGTCTCTCCCCTTTTCATCTGGCCATTCCGGTGTATGACCTTGCCGCCGCGCGGCTTTTCTATGGCCAGGTGTTCGGCCTGGAGGAAGGACGCTCCAGCGAGCACTGGGTGGACTTCAACTTTTTCGGCCACCAATTGGTCATCCACGAACACCCGAAAACCGCCACCCAGGAATCCGCCCACACCAATGCCGTGGACGGTCACGACGTACCGGTCCCGCATTTCGGCGTGGTGCTGTCGATGGAAGAATGGGAATCGCTGGCCGAACGGCTCACGTCGCTGGGTACGCGCTTCGTGATCGAGCCCGGCATTCGCTTCAAAGGACTAGTGGGCGAACAGGCGACGATGTTTCTGTTCGATCCGTGCGGCAACGCGCTGGAGTTCAAGGCGTTCAAGGACATCGACCAGTTGTTCGCCAAGTAACCTTCAGCATCATGCCGGCCTGCGAGCGGATCCCGTCTAGCTCCCCGCCACCGGACATGGCCCACCCGCGTCTGCCCACAGCTTGAATTGGGTGACAAAAATATCGTGAGGCACCGGCACCGGTGTCCTGTTGCCACCAGGATTCCAGCCCCAGAGCACCAGTTTGTCGTCACTGACATGGGTCATCAGCGCGGCAAAATCACGGTCGCCGTTGCTCGAACGGTCCTTGATCATCTGGCACAGCCGATCAGCCGGCAAGCCGATCCAGGCCATTTTGTGTGCAGCTGATGGCAGCCCCCAATGCGGTGCACCGGGTGGTGCGTGGGGGCCATAACTGGCGGGCGGGTTGGTGTCGGCGTGGCAGGTTGCACAGGGCAGGCCCGCCGCCCCCTTGCCGTCAGTGCCGCGAACCACGTTCATGGCATGCGGTTTCCCGGCGTCGAACTGCAAGGGCGAGTCATCGGGGATATGGCAGTTCTGGCAACGCGGGCTCTGGAACACCTTCTGCACCGTGGCAAACGCCGCCAGTGCGGCTTGATCGTCGGCAAACAGCTCAGAGGTGTAACCACCGCCCCCGAGCAACAGCAGCGCGCCCAGAAACAGATGCCGTCTCATTTCACACCCCCGCCAGTTGCAGCGGCAGTTCACGCAAGCGTTGCCCGGTCAGGGCGAACACCGCATTGGCCACCGCCGGTGCCGTCGGTGGTACCCCGGTCTCGCCGATACCGCCCGGTTTTTCGGTGCTGGGGACGATGTGCACCTCGACCACAGGCATTTCATTCAGGCGCAACACCTGAAAGTCATGGTAATTGGACTGCAGCACTTTCCCGTCCTTGAAGGTCAGCTTGCTGTGCAAGGTGAACCCCAGGCCAAAGGTGATGCCCGATTCCATCTGCGCGGCGATGCTCGCCGGGTTCACCACGACACCGCAATCGACCGCACAGACCACGCGGTGCACACGAATCTTCAGGTTGTCCTGGGACACCTCGGCCACCTGCGCGACGTAACTGCCAAAAGACTCATGCACCGCCACGCCCAACGCGTGCCCCGCAGGCAGCGGCGCCTTCCAGTTGGCCTTCTCCACCGCCAGGTTCAGCACCCCGAGATGGCGCGGATGCTCCTTGAGCAAGGTCCGTCGATATTCCACTGGATCCTTGCCGGCCGCCGTGGCCAGTTCATCGATCAGTGACTCGACGACAAATGCGGTGTGCGTGTGCCCCACAGAACGCATCCACAACACGCTGATGCCGGTTTTCGGCGAATGCAGATCGACCAGGTGGTTGGCCAGGCCCTTGATATACGGACTGTCGGCCACGCCTTCGACCGAGGTCGCATCGACGCCATTCTTGACCATCGTCGCCTCGAATGGGGTGCCGTCCATGATCGACTGCCCGACCAGTACGTGCTGCCAGGCCTGGGGCATGCCCTTGGCATCCAGGCCAATGCGCGCGTGATGGAGGAACGCCGAGCGGTAGTAACCACCGCGTATGTCATCCTCCCGCGACCAGACGGTTTTCACTGGCGCAACGGCCGCCTTCGCGACTTGCACCGCCTCGCTGACAAAGTCCGAGGTCGGATTGGCTCGACGGCCAAAACCACCCCCGAGGAATTCGGTATGAATCTCGACCTGCTCGGGTTTGAGCCCGGTGATTTTCCCCGCAATCATTTGGTCCAGCGTCTGGAATTGGGTGCCGGTCCAGATCTCGCATTTGTCCGGGGTGATTTTCACCGTGCAGTTGAGCGGCTCCATCGGTGCATGGGCCAGATAGGGAACGCTGTATTCAACATCAATCGTCTTCACCGCCTTGCTCAGCGCGGCGCTGATGTCGCCCGCCTGGCTGGCCGGAGTGCCGGGGATCGCGGCGAGCTTGCGGAAATTTTGCAGCAAGGCATCACTGTCGAGCCCGGCATTGGGTCCCAGGTCCCAGTCGATTTTCAGCGCATCGCGGCCGAGTTTGGCGGCCCAATAATGATCGGCCACCACCGCAATGCCCGTCGGCACCTGCACGACTTTATGCACGCCCGGCAGCGCCAATGCCGCCGCGCCATCGAATGATTTGACACTGCCACCAAACACCGGCGGGCGTGCAACCACGGCCGTCAGCAATCCATCGAACTGCACATCCATGCCAAATTTCGCCTGGCCGGTGATTTTTTCCGGGGTATCCAGGCGCTTGGTCGGTTTGCCGATGATCTTCCAGTCCTTGGCGTCCTTGAGCTTGATCGACGCCGGATCGGGCACCGGCAGTTGGCCGGCGTCATTGGCCAACTCACCGTAAGTGGCGCGCTGATCGCCGGCAATCACCACGCCCGGTTCGGTTCGTATCTTCGAGGGTGCGACGTTGAAGCGCTTGGCGGCGGCCTCGATCAACATCAAGCGTGCGGCAGCGCCAGCCTGACGGTAGCGGTCGAATTCCATCCAGGTCGAGGTCGAGCCACCGGTGATCTGCATGCCGCCAAAGGCCGGCAAACCATAATCGGCTGCCGATGCCGGTGCATGCTCGACGCGGATCTTCGTCCAGTCGGCATCCAGCTCTTCGGCGATCAACATGGTCAGGCCCGTCCAGATCCCCTGCCCCATTTCGGAGTGCCCCAACAGAATGGTCACGCTGCCATCGGGCGCGATGCGCAAAAAGGCATTGGGGGCGAACACCGCGTCCGGCGTCGATGCCGCCTGGGCAAAGCGATTGGCTCCCGGAATGACAAACGCCACCACCAGCCCTGCACCGAGCACGGCAGTGCTTTTCAAAAAATCCCGTCGAGAAGTCTCGATCTTCGCATTCATCGTTATGCCTCCCCGATTTGCGCAGCACGTTTGACCGCCGCACGAATGCGCGGGTAGGTCCCGCACCGACAGATATTGCCCGACAGCGCCTGATCGATATCGCTGTCGCTCGGCGACGGGATTTTCGCCAATAAAGCCGCCGCCGACATGATCTGCCCCGACTGACAATAACCGCATTGCACCACGTCGATCTCGGCCCAGGCGCGTTGCACCGGGTGCGAACCGTCGCTCGACAAGCCTTCGATGGTGAGGATTTTTTGCCCGTTGGCGACGGCCGCCGCCGGAGTGATGCAGGAGCGCAACGGCGCGCCGTCGACATGCACCGTGCAGGCGCCGCACTGGGCCATGCCGCAGCCGAACTTGGTGCCGGTCAAGTGCGCGACATCGCGCAATACCCACAACAGCGGCATGTCGCCGGGCACGTCCAGGGATTGGTCTTTGCCATTGATATTGAGCGTCAGCACGGCGGTCTCCTCAGTCACTCACGATGTCCTTTCATGGCGTCACTGTGGCAACGACTGCCTACGCGCGCCTCGGTTTATCCATTGAGCTAAGCGCAATTTTCCCGAAGCCTTGGTTTGCGCGACCACCGGTCACAAAAAAGGGCCACTTCCCAGGAAGCAGCCCTGTGTTTCAAAGCATCAACCGACCTACACCCGCAGCTTGTCGATTGACGGTTACGCCTGACGATCACCGGCTGACTACGCTAATAGTCCAGCCTGATCATTCCTGGAGGAGAACCTTCATGTCGCGCATTCAGAAACTCACGCCCTGCCTGTGGTTCGACGATCAGGCCGAAGCCGCTGCACAGTTCTACTGTTCGGTGTTCGAGCACTCGACCATTACCGCCATCACTCACTATGGCAAGGTCGGTTTCGAGCTCCATGGCCGGCCCGAGGGTTCAGTGATGACTGTCAGCTTCATGCTCGATGGCCAGACCTTTACCGCACTCAATGGCGGCCCGGTGTTTCGCTTTAACGAGGCCGTCTCGTTCCAGGTCAACTGCCATACCCAGTATGAAATCGACCACTTCTGGAATGCGCTGTCTGCCGGTGGTGACAAAAAGGCCCAGCAATGCGGCTGGCTCAAGGACAAGTTCGGCCTGTCGTGGCAAATCGTGCCGGTGGTGATGATGGAAATGATGACCGACAGGGACACCGCCAAATCCCAGCGCGTCATGCAGGCAATGTTGCAGATGAAGAAACTCGACATCGCCACACTCGAGCGAGCCTTTAATGGCGAGAGCTAATACACTCCCCAACTGAACTGCCAAAGGACGCTCGCGGATGAAACACGCCATCGCCAAAAATGCCGACAAAGCCCCTCGCTTCTGGCGCGATGACGCACTGCCCTTCATCGAAGCGCGCTCCATCGCTGATGGCCGCGAAGTCTGTTACGCCCGACATTCCCACGAGTTTTTTTCCATCGGTGCGATCACCGCCGGGCGCAGCACCTATCTCCATGAACACGCCGCGTTTGAAGTCGGCAGCGGCACCGTGGTGCTGATGAACCCCGGCGATGTCCATGCCTGTAACCCGATCGACAATCAGCCCTGGTCTTATCGCATGCTGTATGTCGATACGCCGTGGTTGAACGACCTTCAGCATCAACTGGGGTTCAGCAAAGAGCTGGACTTTCGGCGCTTTTCAACCACCCACTGCAACGACGCCGGGCTGTTTAGCGGGCTCAATCAGCTGTATGACATATTGCTCGACGAGCAGCTGGAGACGCTGCAAAAACACAGTGCCGCCGTAGCGTTTTTTACTCAAGTGCAGCAAACGCTCAATCCGGCTGAATTGAGCGTTCGCGAACCCAACCTCAAGCTGGAGCGAGCGGCCGAGTACATCCGCGACAACTGCACCCTGTCGCTGAAACTCGAAGACATCTGCGAGGCGGCAGATCTGTCTGCATCGTACCTGATCCGTGCTTTCAAGCAGCATTACGGCATGACACCCCACGCGTTTCTGGTCAACCATCGCATCCAGTTCGCCCGCAGCCAACTGCGTCGAGGCAAGTTGATTGCCGACGTGGCGCTGGAAGCCGGGTTCTCTGATCAGGCGCATTTTCAGCGAGCGTTCAAACAGCATTTGGCCGCGACGCCGGGGCAGTATCGCGGTTAAAGCCCGAGATTTATGGCAACAGCAAGTAACCCGCACTCACCGCCAGCAACGACGCCATGAACCGATTAAACAACCGCATGCCGCCGGCATTGCTCAGGTACTGTCGCAGAAAGGTCCCGGCATAAGCCCAGCAGGCCACCGACAGGTAGCAGACCACCAGATACACCGCGGCAAACTGCCAGACCAGCTGCGCTTCGCCGTCGGCAACAAAAGCCCCCATCCCCGCGACACAGGCCAGCCAGGCTTTCGGGTTTAGCCATTGCATCAGCGCGCCGTAGAACATCGTCGGCGCTTGTCCTGAATCACCTGCACTGAGCCGACCATCGTCAGTGGCGAGCTTCCAGGCCATGAACAACAGGAACGCCACCCCGAACAACTGCACCGCCCGTGTCAGCGATGGCCAGAGTTTTAGCAGTTCATGCAGGCCCAACCCCATCAACACCAGTAACAGCACAAACCCCAGCGTTGCACCCGCTACATGCCGTTGGCTGGCGCGAAAGCCGTACTGCGCGCCGGAGCTCAGTGCAACGATGTTCACCGGCCCAGGGGTGATCGACGACGCCAGCGCAAACGCGGCCATGGAAATGATCAGACTCATTGCGCACCTTCTTCAATAACTTCGGGACATCCCGGCGCTCAAAGTAGGAGAACGCTGATAGGCCTGTATTGAAGAAAAACACCCCCGTGCAGTCCTCGACATTTCAGATCGAACGCGTCGGTCACCCAGGTGTCATTAATAGTAATGGGATCGCGGTCTCTGCCCCCTCACACCGTTGAACGGGCAGCGAGTCCAGACAGAAGAGCAGAGTCACCGACAGGGATGTGGCAAGTGACCCTTGCGCTACGCCGAAATCATTGCAAAGGAGATCCTCCGATGGTGACTCACTATAAAACTGCCGGGCACCTGGCTTGCGGCCGCCATGGCAGCAATCTTCCGTCTACGACTGAATTTGCCCGCGTCAAATGCCGCAGCTGCCGCAATACCGACGCGTTCAAGGACGCCCGAAAAGACGCTCGCAACGCCGCACGTCGAGCGGCGCGTAGAGCCAAAGTCGCCCACGCCTCGATTGACTGGCGCGCGTCCTGGATCAAAAGACTCAGCGAGATGCCGGGCCAGCAACGACTCCCACGGGGATTCAGCGGCCAGCCGTACGTTTAGGATTGTGGGAACACAGAGATCAGTACGCCGATGATTGCCATCGGCGTATGCGGTTTGCAAATGGCCGAATCAGTCGTGCTGCAACAGCCCCGAACTGTATTGATTGAAGCTGTTGCCGATCGGGCTTCCACCAAAACTCATCTTGTTGGCACTACGACCGTCGAATTGATGGCAATCGTCTGAAAAACAGCTGCTGGTTGTCACGCCAGAGCACGCGCTCAACAACAACGTGCCGGTGATCAAAAAGATTTTGACGAGGTTCAACTTCATTGTTCAGTTCCCCTTGGCTGGAAACGAGGCGATGCACGATCCGAGTCAAGCATCCTACGCCGCCAGATTAGCTGAAACATAATGAAACATTGCAGGCTGACAGTCTGGGTTCAGCTTCTGGAGATATCCCATCAATTGACAACCTGCCACCAGCTGCGTAAATCGGTTCTCTCTCCTGACTTCAAGAGCTCGCCATGGATATAGCAGCCATCCCGTTCGGCACCACCGACTGGTCGACCGTCGAACCCACCGTCCACGCCGGCGAACGCGGCAGCGCCTATTGGCGCACCCAGCAGTTCGGCGCAATTCGCGTGCGAATGATCGAATACACCGCCGATTACCTGGCAGACCACTGGTGCTTGAAGGGCCACATCCTGCTGTGCCTTGAAGGCGAACTGCACACTGAACTCGAAGATGGGCGCCAGTTCGTGCTGAAACCCGGCATGAGCTATCAAGTGGCGGATAATGCGGAGTCTCACCGGTCGTCGACGGAGACGGGGGCGAAGCTGTTTGTGGTTGATTGACCTCGCCTCGCGGGGCCGTAAACGCAGGGGTAACGACGCACAAGACGACCATTGATCTGCAAATCCGGCCCACATCCAATAAAAACATATTTATATGCTTCAATTGATATTGTTGGACAATCCCACGACAAGAGGGTGCCGTCATGAATATCAAAACCTTGGCTTTACTGCTGCTGGCGCTCTGCGCCCAGCCCGTCTGGAGTCAAACTCCCCCCGCCTCGCCTGCACCAGCCGAGAGCGCCGCGCTCACCACGCGCCTGTCGTTGCGCGGCCTTTGGATCGAGCATATTTTCTGGACCAGAAATTACGCGATAGCCAACCAGAGCGCTAACCATCAACAAGCCCAGGTCGCCGCCGCTCAGGTGGTAGACAACGCAACCCGCATCGCCAACAGCCTTGCTCCGCTGTATGGCCAGCCCGCTGCCGATCAACTGCTCAAGCTGCTTGCCGGTCACTGGGGCGCGGTGAAACATTACAGCGACGCCACGGTCGCCAAAGACAAGAAGGGCCAGCAGGCCGCTGTCGCAGAACTGACGAGCAATGCCAAGGCCATTGCGGCATTTCTCGCCAGCGCCAACCCCAACTTGCCTGAAAGCACGCTGGTGACGATGTTGGCAGCTCACGGCGGCCACCACGTCGCCCAGATCGACCAGCTCGCCGCGCACGACTATGCCGCTGAAGCGAAGACCTGGCAGATGATGCGCGTCCATATACTGGCGCTGGCTGACACGCTGACGGCGGCACTGGTCAAACAGTTCCCGGACAAGTTCTGATACCGAGCGAGCGCAGACCATGCTTGAAGGATTGGGTCGTACGCAGCAGGACCTGCTCAATGCACTGCTGCACCACGCGGGCGGTATGAGCATTGACGAGTTGGCTGAGCAACTGGCTGTCACACGCACCGCGATTCGCCAGCATCTGGCGGCTCTGGAGCGTGACGGACTGGTGCTGCGCGGCGAAACCCGTCCGACAGGCCGGCGACCGGAGCAGCTGTATCAGCTCACCGACCATGCGCGGGAGCAGTTCCCTCGCCACTATCAGTTACTGGCCAGTGTGCTGATTGAAGAAGTGGCCGACATCATCGGCCCCGTCGAACTGGCTTCACTGATGCGCCGTATGGGCCGCAAACTGGCACTGGACCGTGAACGTCAGGTGGTTGACGAAGCAAAAATCGTGCAGCACATGAACCAGGCGGGATACGAAGCGCAGGTGTTCTTTCGCTCATCCGACGACAAGGAAATCGTCGCGCACAACTGCGTCTTCCACCGCTTGGCCGCGGCCTATCCGGTGGTGTGTGAGCTGGATCTGGCGTTGATCGGGACGTTGGGGGGAGCCGAAGTCGACCATACGGAGTGCATGGTACGGGGCGGTAATGTCTGCCGATTCAAGCTTCGGCCGATCGAGCATCAAGCCGAGGCTGGAAAGGATGCAGCACCCGATCCAGCAACGGCTCGATGATCGGCAAACAGCAGCTGCCTCGCGTTCACGACGTCGAGGCAGCTGTTTACCCTTGAGACTTAAGCCTGGACCAGGTTAGCGATCTTGACGTCCGGATCGACGTCAGCCTCGTAGTCCACCCCTTCGATCCCGAAGCCGAACAGGCGCAGGAACTCTGCCTTGTAACCGGCAAAGTCGGTGAGTTCGTAAAGGTTTTCATTGCTGACCTGATCCCAGAGTAGCTTGACGCGCTCCTGGACTTCAGGCGCCAGCTCCTTGTAATCCGCGCGCAGACGCCCTTCTTCGTCCATGACCGGAGGATGGCCGAACAAGCTGTCCTTGTAGAGCGCGTAGACCTGCTCGATGCAGCCTTCGTGTGTGCCCTGCTCTTTCATGACCTTGAACAGCAAGGACAGGTACAGCGGCATGATCGGGATTGCCGAGCTTGCCTGGGTCACTACCGCTTTCAATACCGAAACCCGTGCATCGCCGCCCAGGTCCGCCAGTCGCTCGCGAATGCTCAGGACTTTCTGGTCCAGGTCTTTCTTCGCCGCGCCGATGGAGCCATTCCAGTAAATGTCATGGGTCAGCTTTTCGCCCAGGTACGTGAATGCCGTGGTTTTCGCCCCCTCGGCCAGAACGCCGGCTTCGTGCAGGGCGTCGATCCACATCTGCCAGTCTTCGCCACCCATGACCTTGACGGTACCGTCGATTTCTTCCTGGGTCGCTTCGGCCAAGGTGGTCACGTTGACCTCTTCCTTGTCGGTGTTCAGGCCGCGCTGGGTAACCGACTTGCCGACCGGCTTGAGCGTCGAGCTGTAGACTTCACCGGTTTTCGGATCGGTACGACGCGGTGCGGCGAGGCTGTAGACCACCAGGTCGATCTTGCCCAAGTCGCGCTTGATGGTCTCGATGGTCAGGCGCTTGACTTCATCGGAGAACGCATCACCGTTGATGCTTTTGGCGTAGAGACCTTCCGCTTCGGCGAACGTGTGGAAGGCCGCAGTGTTGTACCAGCCGGCTGTGCCGAGCTTGCCCTCGACGCTTTCACGTTCGAAGAACACACCCAGCGTCTTGGCGCCGCAACCAAAGGCCGCGGTGATGCGCGCAGCCAGTCCGTAACCGGTCGATGCGCCGAGCACCAGGACATTCTTTGGCCCATCGGTGATCTGTCCTTGCGCACGGACGTAGTCGATCTGATTCTTGACGTTGGCTTTGCAGCCAGTGGGGTGGGTAGTCACACAAACAAAACCACGAACGCGCGGTTTAACGATCATAAATATCTCCCTCTTCCAAGATGCCGAGAGCCAATACTGGCTATAAAAGTCATAGACGCTGGGAAAACGGAAGCGTCACGGTGGCGGGCCGATTCATTGACCTCACTGTCCGGGCCTGTCGCAAATCCAGCGCATACCCTCGATGATTTGAGCCGCTGTTTCCAGTCCGAGAGTGGCGTTATTCAAAAACAACCTAACACGCGGTGATGACATTCTGGACGAACCCGTTTCCATTGCTAGCGTTATCCGTAGAAACACCTCAGGTCGTCAGGAGCAATCCGGTGAACAAGCCCATGGAAGAGCCTTATGGCGGTAGGCGCAGGACCTATCTGTTCAAGGAATCGCACCTGAGACCACGGCAACGGGCCCTGCTCCTTGCACTGATTCTGTTGCTCATCAACGGTGTCGGTCGATTGTTCATGGTGGACGTGGTCGGACTTGATGGCGCAATCCTCCAGTTGGTGGTGATCCTCACTGCCTTCGCCACGGTGATCTGTGGCGCCCCACTCATCATGTTTCTGAGCATGGGCTGGTTTACCCGCTACAGCGAATTCCAGAACAGTTTGAAAGGCGGCGCCCTAGCGGCCTATCTGCAACGCTTCTGGTCGACCAGCCTCATCCATTCACTCCAGGACGAAGGAAAGCTGGGGTCGAGCGGTTCCGTCGATGATTGGCGAGTCTGCTCGGACAAAAACCCGGAACTGTGCGAGCGTTTGTTTGCGCGGATCTACCATGAGCAATATGGATTGGTGCCGTTCATTGTGCCTTTCATCATTCTCTTGCTGGTGGCTTATGCCGCGGCAGCCTTGATCGCCTCCAACTATGTCATCCCCAACTGCGACAACACGCTTAAAGTGGCGTGCGTGTACAAGCTCGGGATTCCACTGCTGGTCAGCTCGCTGGCGGGGGCTTTCATGTTTATCGTGAGCGACTCCGTCCTCAGTATCCGCCGCAAGTCACTGAACATTTCCGATGTGTATTGGTACTCCCTGCGCCTGTTTCTGGCCATTCCGCTGGCAATGGTGATCATGAATGCCGGCGCTGGAGATGGCCCGCATATCGTCACAGCCTTTGCCTTGGGTACCTTGCCGATCGATCCGCTGATGAAGATCGTGCGAAGACTGGGCTTTCCCCAACTCACCGATCAGGACAAGAGGGACGGCAGTTCAGACAAGTTGCTGGTCCTGGAAGGCGTGACCCTGCCCGTGGTTGCGACGCTGGAATCGGAGGGCATCAACTCGATCGAGCAGGTGGCTGCGGCGGATCCGGTTTTGCTTTCAATCCGTACCGGATTCCCCTTCAGGTTCACTTTGCGCCTGGGCTCCCAGGCTATCGTGCGGCGCCATCTCGGGGAAAACGCGGCCAGGCTACTTCCGGTGGGGCTGGCTGATGTCGTCCCGGTATTCCTGCTGGTGCGGGCACTCGATACCCCGGCGGTGCCCACCAGTGATTCCCCCGACAAGTACGACGGACCGTTTCCGCGGATCGAGACACCCGATGCGGTCGTCCAGAACGCGGCCGTCCGCCTTTTCCCCGATGACAATGACCTGCAACGCCAGGCCATCACCCGAATGAAATTCCGGCAAATTGCGGCCGAAGAATATACGGTGATGCTGGCACGGATAACGCCGCCCGATACCGGGTTGTAATTACAGGGCGAAGGTCATTTACGCGCCAACTTATACTTGACGCACTCATTATAGAAACTCTGCCGGACAGCCTCGGGCTTGAACTTTGATTGACTGTCGTAGGTTTGCTCGGTAATGCCCATGGCCATCATCCGCATCCAGCCCTTGCTGAATTTGTATGCCTGGATCTTCTGGCGAGCGGCATACAGCGAGACCCCGGACAGCTTGAGCTCCTGGGCCCTTGCCGCTGTACCCGCGCCCCAGCTGCACATAAACCGATCATTGGGCATCAACTCTCTTGCCTGGACAGAGACCGCAATGCTCGCCAGTACCAGCGAGATCGGCACGATCAACACATTGCGCATTTGCATTCCGCCTAACCACCTGAAAATGAAGCGATTTTGGCGGTAATTTTGAGGCTTCGGGGCCAGCAAAATGCCTTCTGTCCGGCTTTACGAGGATGACGTTTGCCGAGCTTCGGTTTATTGCGGCTGAAATGTCTGAAGGTAGGCCAACAGGTTTTCGATCTTTTCCGGATCGCTGATACCCCAGAAAATCATGCGCGTCCCGGGGACTACTTTTTTTGGCGCTTCGATGTAGGCGGCCAGCGTTTC
Organism: Pseudomonas sp. GW822-FHT04C11; assembly: GCF_058800905.1. NCBI lineage: Bacteria > Pseudomonadati > Pseudomonadota > Gammaproteobacteria > Pseudomonadales > Pseudomonadaceae > Pseudomonas > Pseudomonas sp. GW822-FHT04C11. Next base: position 13,395 of record NZ_JBXAMS010000028.1, read on the forward strand.
GCGGGTCCAGACCACGTCTGACGATTTCATCGCGGTAGAGTACTGGTAGTCCGTCGTGCTGCCGGCATGGCGCCCAAAAATGCCATTGAGTTGCGGACCAAAAGAACCGCGGGCTGAATCACCCACTTGATGGCAACCGCCGCATATTCGGTTAAAGAGCTTCCCTCCCGCTTCAGCATCGCCGGCCGCGTCTGCTGGTGTGCTGAATACGCCTGCATTGAGCATCAAGGCGACGGTTAGTACTGCGGCTTTCTTCAAGTTCTGCTCCTCATCAGGTGTTACTTACCGCTTTGAAGATCTACAGCGTGCTCTGTGGCAGCGATCACCAGGATTTACGCTCCACGAGGGGACATGAAACCCTATGAATAGAGGGCTCATTCCTGCTTTCGATCAAGTGCTGAGCGGCACGCCGGCCCATTTCGTAATACGGGAGTTGCACGGTGCTCAGCGGTGGATAGAACAACTCGGCAACGCCGATCATATTGTCGTAGCCAAGTACGGCCACCTCGGCGGGAATACGCAGGCCACGACTGAGCAGGTATTGATAAGCGACCAACGCAATGCGGTCGTTGCCACAAATAAGCAGATCGAAGGTCGGCTTTCCATCCGACTCACGCAATTGCTGCTCCAGCGCTACAACCGTTTCCTCATAGGCGTCATCGGTCGACAGGTTGTATTGGGGAACACTGTCCAGGGACACACCGCCTTCTGCCAGGGCGCGAACCAATCCCTGCTGGCGCAACTCCCAAGCGAGGCTGCTTTGCGGCAGGTTGATGCACAACGGATGCCGGTAGCCACGCTTCAATGCTTGCCGCACGGCCTGGTACTGACCGTCTTCGTCATCGGGGACGTAACAGGCCACGCCTGGCTCTGAACTCATGCAGTTGCTGAGTACCAGCGGCAGGCTGCGGAGCACCTGGGGTATCTCGACGGTACGAAGCTGCATGGCGCTGAAGATGATCCCGTCGGGCTGATGCGACAGCATCAGGTCGATGGTTTGCTGACTCGGCGGTGCCTCGAACACGTTGAGAATAAAGACGTTCCAGCCGTTTTCTCGTGCCGTGCGCTCCATTGAAAGCAGCATTTCTACAGCGAAGGGGGTTGTCGCGGTATCCAGCGCGAAGACGCCAATAGTCTTGCCACTGGAGTGACCGCCACGGATCTTGCGCGCAGAAAGACTGGGGACGTATCCCAGGGCCTCGACCGCTTGACGAACTTTCGCCAGCGTTTCCTGGTTCAGCTTTTCCGGGGTGTTGAGCGCCCTGGATACGGTCATGAGGGAAACCCCCGCCAGCCGTGCGACATCTTTAACTGAAGCCATTCGCGGGTGCCATTGCTTGTCTGGCCGGGCATCATGTCATGCTTGGCAAAAGCATGACAACACGATGCCCGGCAGTAGGCGGCACGAATGGCCTGCCAGGGGTGCTCAGAGCTTGAGATCGGCCAGGTTCCAGACAGAAATCTCCCCGCCCCCCCTGCCCCGTTGACTGCAAATCAGCGTTCTGAGTCCGGGCGCTCCCAGCCATCTATCAAGCGCCGTATAAATGGCTTCCACTGCAAAATATGAAAATCGCGGGGTGTAAACCACACCTGCCGGGTCGCAATCTCCAAATAGAATGGTTCTGCTGACGAAAACCGCTTTAGGCATCAGTCTGTTCTTCCTTGAAATGTCAGTCATATTCCGCTTCCCGATGCTCCCCCAGCAGGCGCCGTTGACGCGGTGTCGCGGCAGCCAGCACGTCGGGGTTGAAGCACCAGTGCAGGTAAGGCGAGAACTTCTGCGCCACCATTCGCCGGCCGTAGTGTACCTGCAACAGGTAGCGCACACGGTCGGTGGTTCGGTTGTCGCTACCGGCGTGCCACAGCTCACTGCGAAACATCAGAGCGTCCCCGGCCTGACACAGCACTGGTTTCGCCATACTGCCGTGCCACTGGTTTTCACCACGAGCTGGCGGCCGCCCTGCTCGGTGGCTACCGGGGATCACCCGAGTGGGACTGAGGTCGACATCGATATCGTCGAGGTAGAATTGCGCGGTGCAGATCTGCATCGGCAACTCGAAGGCCGGGTTGGCCAGCAGGCTTCGCGGCAACTCCATCACCAGGTAATCCAGATGCAATGGAGCGCCGATGAAGCCGGGATGGCAGCGCCAGGCGGTCTGGCCAATGATATGACAATCTTCTCCCAAGGCTGCTTCGGCCAGTTCGATGACCCCATCCAGATCGAGAAACGTCAGCCAAAACGAGTCGCGGTTGAACACGCACTTGTAATGGTCAAGCGAGCCACTGTAGTCCCAGTGCTGAGGTTTCAGGCCATCTATTGCATGGCGCAGCGCACTGATTTGGGCGCTATCCAGCACGCCGGGCAGCACCACAAAACCGTCCCGGTGCAAGGCTTGAAGGCGGCTGGCAGTCAGTGATGACAAGCGCTCGGTGGTGTCCATGTTGCGCACCCGGAGAAATGCCGATAATTCCTATTCATACTGGCACTGCGCGGGGTGCTTCGCCACGTTTGCATCCTGACGGAGTCTGAGCAAACGCGTCTATCGTGCGGTACCGTCGTGAGGCTTATAGAAGACAAATTTTCGGGTCTCGGCGGTCTTGATGTATTCCCTGGCCCATTCGGGTTTCACGTGTTTACTATGGAAATACATGGCGCCATGGGTTCGATCAGTGAGTTGGTGATTGAGCGCTTTTCGCGCTATTTCCGTAGCAGCAGCATAGGGAGCGTCTTCGTCGGCATGATCCGAACGTCGATCACACCACCACGAAAACTGGCAGGCATGCTTTTGCGAACCTTGCTTGACCACCTCGCACACCGTACCTGGAAAACCTTCATGGCCTAGCCGGTTCAACACCACATTGGCAACCGCTTCCATGTCGGCCAATTCCCCACCTTTGGCCTCCCAGAAAATAGTGCGTGAAAGACAAGTTATTGCATCCTTCAAAGGTGCTTTGCCTGCCGGATCGACCGCCTGCGCTTCAGAGGGGGTGATCGCCTCGGCTTTGGGCACCGGTGCCACACTGCCCTTCTCTGCAGTCTTCTGTTCCAGGACTTGCGCCTTGTCCACCGCCACCTCCTTGTTTTGCGCTTGGTCAGCCGCGCTCACCTGCCCCCCGAGAAGGGTTATTGAGAGACAAGTAGCAATCCAGATCAGACGCATGACGAACCTGCTGACCAAGTCATGTTGGCGGCTCCGCTTATTGCGGTCGACACCGTAGCGGCCCAATCATTCCAACAGACTGACAGCTGGCAACTATTGCCGCTGCGTATCACCCGACCGGCCGCTCCCCCTTCTGCTTTGCGTGTAGATATGCCGACGCAGGGGAACTCCTGACTGCCGCCACACCTCCAAATTTAAGTAGCACATCCGTTGCTTCATCCATTCGGAGGACGCCGTCATGCGTCGCACACTTGTCATCTCTTCGCTAATCCTTTGTCTGCCCTTTGGTTCGGCCTTTGCCCGTGTAGATGCACGCGATGTCGCCACCTCGGCAGGTGTTTCCGCATCCCTTTACTCAACGTTCAAGGACCACAAACTGGTCGTTTCCGCCCGCGATGACGCTTCCAGCTTCGTAGCGAGTGGAGGTGCCATTCGCGGTGCCTATCTGGAGTCGGAGTTGAAACGGATTCGACTTGAACACCCAGGCCTCAAGGCCAGCGACGAAGATCTGGCCCAAGCAATCCTCATTCAAGCCGAGGCACCTGCCGATCACTAGAGGCATACGCACGTCAGTGACAAACTTCGAGGTTCACCGGGATGATGACGTTGGCCTAACGTCCCGGTCCTCGGCCTCTGTGCTGACATGCACCACCGACCAGGAACTCCTGTCCGACAGCGCGGATCAAAAAACATAAGACCAGTCATTCAGGTCTCATGTTTTCGGAGGATTCGCCATGCGACGTATATTCCTCATTCCATTGCTGGTGCTTTGCCTGCCCTTCGGTTCGGCCATGGCCCACAGGCGCCATATGCCCGATATTGATGCGCGCGAAGTTGCAACGTCGGCAGGGCTCTCCGTGTCGCTGTACTCGACATTCAGAGACGACAAAATCGTCACGCCAGCCCGCGAAGACCTCTCCAGCTTCGTCGCGAGCGGCGGCGCCATTCGCGACGCCAATCTGGAGTCGATGTTGATGCAGGCTCGACACGATTATCCTGGCCTCAAGGCCAGTGACGAAGAGCTGGCCCAGGCGCTGCTCGTTCAATCCGGGGTACCTGCGGATCACTAGAGATGGACGACGCAGGTCAGTGACAGGCCCCGTTGGGTGCAACGAACGTTGCGTGTACCTGGCTACGGTGGACGCTCGAGTCGATCCCTCCTGCAAGGGTTCGACGGCACGACCGTGAGTCGGCACCGTCGTTGCACTCGCAAACAGTCCAACATCATCACTGCGAAGCCCATTGAACACATTTGATCGCCAGAATAGTGGTCGGATCCACCAACGCGACAGTGTGCTCACGTATTTTGAAATCGTCGCAATGGCTCAAGACCAGCGGCAGCTCCGTGCATCCCAGAATCAGCACATCCGCCCCCAATTCACACAGATGCTCTGCGGCAAGCAGGAGCTGATCCTTGCAATGCCCGTCGACAAAACCGGCCTTGATCCCACGCTCACCATAAATCGCATCCATCACCAGCCCCTGATAATCGAAGCCTGGAGTGATCAGTTGCAAACCGGCGAGCCGTGCAGCGTCATGATAGACCCGGCTCTGGATCGTGCCGGAGGTGGCCAGCAGTCCAATTGTCTTGCCTGAACCGTATCGCTCGGCGATAGCGCCTATGGTTTCGTTGAGCATATTGATAATGGGAACCCGAAGGTAAGCCTGGATACGCTCGACGAACGCGTGCGCGGTATTGCACGGGATCGCAATGGCGTTTGCACCATAACTCTCAAGCCGTTTGCAGGCGGCATACATGGCCATGGTTGGATCGGCTTGATTGAACAACAGGTTCGCGGTTCGGTCCGGAATCTGCGGATTCTGTTCGACGACCATCTTGATGTGTTCCTGATCCCGGCCAGCCGGCGTATGCCTGACCACCTTGGCCATGAAATCCACCGTCGCCGCCGGGCCTACGCCTCCCACGATGCCAAGCTTGAACGGTGGACGAGCCGTTTGGTTCTCTGGAAGGGTCGCCGCCGCAGCGTATATTTCATTCACATCGAGCAGCTTCACCCCGCGACGTTGCAGGTCGGCACACACCAGCGAGAGCTCTGTCATCCCTGGGACGATCAGGCTCGCCCCCTGGTATTGCAGCGACAGGCAGGCCTGATGCACACGCTCCAACGGGACACCCTCAAGCTGTCCGTCCTTGATACCGTCGACACCGTACATCGCCTCCATCATCGCCGATTGATCCTGCTCAGTCGGATAGACCAATTGGAAGTCAGCCCCAAGGTAGCGCTCAAATAACCCTGAGTGACGAACGTAGTCCGAGGCCAGAACCCCCAGCGTGCTGCCCGGGTCTGCAACATGACGGATGTTCTCGCTCAGGGCCGCCATCATGTCCAGGATGGGAATACCCAACTCCTCCTGGATCTCCTCCCGGAAGGTGTGGCTCGCGAAACAAGGCAACATGATCGCGTCCACCCCGCTCGCCTCAAACGATTGGCAGACTTGAAAGACATAGAACTTTCTGGAGGTCATGCTCGCGACCCTGTCCAGTGGCAACAGAATGTCCTTGAAGGGATGTTGCTCGAAGAGGAAGTGGTATCTACCTTGATCAGCCAGCACGGCTCTCGACTTGACCAGCTTGAAGAAAAGGTCGCCTCCCGCCAGGGAGCCAAGCCCGCCGACGATACCCAGTTTTCGGGTCAGGGCTGGCGTGTTTGTTCGTTGGGATTGGGTTTTCATCATGATGTTCACACGGCAACCGAGGAAGCGCTGGGTACTGTTGACGCCTGGATAACCGGCGCTGCTTCATCAGCCTCTTCGGCGGGTTCCGATTTCGCAACGACAGCCGTGGCGATGCTGTTACCGACGACATTGGTCGCGGTCCTGGCCATATCAAGGAATTGGTCGATACCGAGAATCAACAAAATGCCCGCTTCAGGAAGGTTGAACATCGGCAACGTTGCCGCCACCACCACAACCGAAGCTCTTGCGACACCGGCCATGCCTTTGCTCGTCACCATCAAGGTCAGCAATATCAGCAGTTGCTGGGTAAAGCTCAGCTCAACGTTATAGGCCTGGGCGATGAACATGATTGCAAACGCCTGGTACATCATCGAACCGTCGAGGTTGAACGAATACCCCAACGGCAGCACAAAGCTGGACACCCGTTTCGGAGCGCCGAACTTCTCCAGAGCCTCCATGGTTTTCGGGTAGGCAGATTCGCTACTCGCCGTGGAAAACGCCAAAAGGATCGGCTCCTTGATCAGCTTCCCCAAGGTAAAAACCGAACGACCGAGAAACAGATAACCTGCGCCGAACAGCACCACCCAGAGGATGGCAATGCCCAGGTAGAACTCGGCGATCAGCTTGCTGTAGTCCAGCAACAAGCCAAGCCCTTCAGTGGTGATCGCGGACGCAATAGCGGCGAACACGCCGATGGGCGCAAAGGCCATGACATAGTCGGTGATCTTGAACATCACCTTGGCCAGCTCATCCACGCCCTTGGTGATCTGCGTAAAACCCGCTTTTTTCACGGCGGCCAGGGCAAAACCGAAAAACAGCGAGAACACGACAATCTGCAAGATCTCGTTGTTGGCCATCGCCTCGGCAATGCTGCGCGGGAAAACATGACTGATAAACACCTTGAGACTGAAATCACCGGTGTTCACCGCCAACGGCGTGGCGCCCGCCTGACTGACGTGCAGATCGAGCCCGGCACCCGGCTGGAACACGTTCACCAGTAGCATGCCAATGAACAGTGAAACCACCGACGCGCTGATGAACCAGGCCATCGCCCTGGTGCCGATGCGCCCCACGGATCTCGAACTGCCCATGCTGGCGATACCGCCAACCAGCGTCGCAAACACCAGTGGCGCGATGATCATTTTGATCATGCGAAGAAAGATGTCGGTGACCATCGAGAAGTAGGTAGCGATTTCTTTCGCAGACTTGGCGTCTGCTGCGAAATGGTGGCAAAGCCAGCCAACGAGCACGCCCAATGCGATGCCGTAGGCGATATGCCGAGGGAGTCTGTTGTTCTTCACGGTGTTTTCCTCAAGTCGTGTTATTGGTTTTTTGCTTGGCAGGAGAAAGGATCGAAATGCCCGGGTGCTCTGTTGCTGCGGGCGGCATGATCGATTCTATGAAGAGCGTGATAGGCAGATGATGAGTAATCGCCATATCCCGATGCGGTTTTGGAATAGTTTGTGAAATGTCGCGAATACCGGGTATCAGGGGCGTAGAATTTTGCGCAGCACAGCTGGAGGCGGCGTCATGCAAATCAAGTGGTTGGACGATCTATTGGCAATCGCCGAGTGCAAGAATTTCTCCCGGGCGGCCGAGATTCGATGCGTCACCCAATCGGCGCTGTCGAGACGGATTCGCTCTTTGGAGGATTGGGTGGGTGTCGAGCTGGTCGATCGGGGCACCTACCCGATTCAATTGACGCTGGCAGGCCGAACCTTTTGCGAACAAGGACGCGAAGCCCTGGCTGCATTGCTTGAATTGCGTTCAGCGCTCAGGCAAGAGGAACGAATGCCAGGGCGCTCCATTCAGGTCACTGCCGGGCACAGCCTGTCGATGACCTTCCTGCCCAAATGGCTGACCCGCTTTCAACAGCACAATGCGCATTTCAATGCGCGTGTGGTGGCGGCCAATATCCATGATGCGGTCATCGCACTGGCCGAGGGAAACTGCGATCTGATGATCGTTTACCATCACCCTCAAGCGCCGATCCTGCTGGATGTCGAAAAATTCGTCAGCCTGACCTTAGGGCACGACTCGTTCATCCCTCTCTGCGCTCCGAATCGTCGGGGTGAACCGCTGCACCGGCTGCCTGGGAAAACCGGAAAACCCGTCCCGCACCTGGCTTATACCACCACGACTTTTTTGGGGCGCGTTGCCGATATCGTCATCAAGAACGCCCCTGTTCCCTGCGTGCTTTCCCGTTGCTATGAAGCCGATATGGCGATGCTGCTTATGCGGATGGCAATCGAGGGCTACGGCGTGGCGTGGTTGCCCGAAAGTGCCGTGACGGAAGCACTGGAACGCGGGCAACTCGTCAGGGCCGGTGGCAACGAGTGGAGCGCTCAGCTGGAAATCCGCTCGTACTGTTCGAAAGCCAATCAAAATCCGACCATGCTGGAACTGTGGAAAACACTGGAGACAGCTTCACACCGTATCTCTGTCTAGCATCAACGGGCTGTGACGACGTTCATTCGAGCGCATGCCGCCAAACGCAGGCCGGCCGGCCCGCCGCGCAATGCCACCTATACTCAATTTCACCTCCCCCCTCGGGGCCTGCACTGCCAACAATAGACGCAGAGGTGGAACATGGTCTGGCAGCAAGTCTACGATCCCTTCGGTAACCCGCTGGTCTCGACTCTCATGGCGGCGTTACCGGTGGTGGTGATGCTCACGTCCCTGGCGTTTTTCCATCTCAAGGCGCATATCGCGGCCTTGCTGGCCCTGAGCACGGCCTTGCTGATCGCCATCTTCGCCTTCGGCATGCCGGCGAACATGGCCGGTTCCGCCGCTCTCTTGGGTGCCGCGACGGGTCTGGTTCCGATTGGCTGGATCGTGCTCAACATCATCTATCTGCATCGGCTGACCACTGAGAACGGCTCGTTCAAAGTCCTGCAGGATTCCCTGGCGCGCATTACCGACGATCGCCGCCTGCAATTGCTGCTGATCGCCTTTTGCTTCGGCGCGTTCTTCGAAGGCGCGGCGGGGTTTGGCACGCCGGTGGCGGTGACCGGGGCCATCCTGATCGGGCTGGGTTTCTCGCCCCTGGCCGCGTCCGGCCTGGCGTTGATCGCCAACACCGCGCCAGTGGCGTTCGGGGCCTTGGGCACCCCCATCATCACTTTGGCCAAGGTCACCGGGCTGGACGAAATGCAACTGTCGATGATGGTCGGCCGGCAGTTGCCGTTCTTCTCGGTGCTCGTGCCGTTCTGGTTGATCTGGGCCTTCGCCGGTTGGCGCAAGATGCTGGAAATCTGGCCGGCGATTCTGGTGGCCGGGGTCAGCTTCGCGGTGCCGCAGTTTTTTGTGTCCAACTACCATGGGCCGATGCTGGTGGACGTGATTGCCGCGCTGATCTCCATGGCCTGCCTGACCGGTTTTCTCAAGGTCTGGAAACCCGCCCGCGTACACACCTCTGCCGCCTTGTCGGGGCGAGTCGACGACTCAAAAGTCGAGGAATCGCCAGACGAAAAAACGGCGGCCAGTGCAACCTTTGCCAGCGATGCCCGCCCCACCGTCATGCGTGCGTGGATGCCCTGGATCATCCTCACGGTTTTCGTCTTTGCCTGGGGCACTCAAGGCTTCAAAAACATGTTCGACACCCGTCCGGCCATGGACCCGCAAACCCACTCGGCCAAGCTCGATCCCCAGGGTAAGCCGATGAGCGAGGCGAACCCGATCTTCGCACCGGCCCTGACCTTCACCACTCTGCACTTGCAGGTCGAGAAAGTCCCGCCCGTGGTGCCGCAACCGAAACCTGAGGAAGCCATCTACAAATTCACCTGGCTCACCAGCACCGGCAGCGGCATCCTGCTGGCGGCGATCTTCGGTGGGCTGCTGATGGGCTATTCCATCCCGCAACTGGTGAGCCAATACCTGCGAACGCTGTGGGTGGTGCGCTATTCGCTGACCACCATCGCGGCGATGCTCGCCCTCGGTTTCATCACCCGCTATTCCGGTCTGGACGCAACCATGGGCCTGGCCTTCGCCGCCACCGGAATCTTCTACCCGATGTTCGGCACCCTGCTCGGCTGGCTCGGCGTCGCCTTGACCGGCTCGGACACGGCGTCCAACGTGCTGTTCGGCGGCTTGCAACGAGTAACCTCGGAACAACTGGGCATCAGCCCGATATTGATGGCCGCGGCCAACAGTTCCGGCGGGGTCATGGGCAAGATGGTCGACGCCCAGTCGATCGTGGTGGCCTCCACTGCCACCCGCTGGTACGGGCATGAAGGGGAAATCCTGCGCTATGTGTTTTTCCACTCCATCGTGCTGGCGATACTGGTCGGTGGGCTGGTCACGTTGCAGGCGTATGTGGTGCCGTTCAGCCACTTGGTGGTCGGCGGGCATTGATCAACATCAGGTGGGTTGTTTTCCTTTAGCTCCATGCCCGGGCTCTTCGCCCGGGCGTGGAGCGTGTCAGCCACCTACACCAGCCGCTCGATCTTCTGATGCTGCCAGACGATGGTGTAATACGCCGTCTGCAACATCAGCATCCCCAGGTAAGCCAGCGGAAACGCCATCCACACGCCTTGCAATCCGAACTGCGCATCCAGCACATACGCCATCGGCAACTGCACCCCGACCACGCACACGATCGCAATCGCCACCGGCACCATCACCGTGCCGCTGGCGCGCATGATGCCGCCGATAACCGCCTGGAAACCGAACACCAGCAGGCTCCAGAGCATGATGTGCAACAGGTGTTCGGCCATGGCCTGGGTGGACGGATCGGTGAGGAACAACCCCAGCAACCAGTGCGACAGCAAATAACCCAGCACCACCAGGCCACCGGTCAGCCACACATTGATCAACAACCCGGTGCGCAGGATCAGCCCGATCCGCTCGATACGCCCTGCCCCGATGGCCTGAGCCCCGAGGATCGACGCCGTGATCGCAATCGACAGCGCCGGGAACTGCACGTAATTGACGATCTGCGTCACCGCCCCGTACGCCGCCGTCGCCTGGGAACCGTGCTGGTTGACCAGCGCCAGAATCACCAGCTCCGACAGCGACAGCACGACCATCTGCAACCCGGTGGGCAGGCCGATGCGCAGCACTTTGCCGAGGATCCCCAGGTCCAGCCGCATCGCCGCAAAAAACGCCCGATCCGGCGCCAACGGATGCCCCTTGCGAATCAACCGCCAAGCCAGCCAACCCATCGCCGACAGGTTGCCCGCCAACCCGGCAAACGCCGCACTCTGAATGCCCATCTGCGGCAAACCGAACCAGCCGCGAATCAACGCCGGCGTCAGCGCCAGCCCGATACACGTCGACACCACCAGCGCCACCAGTGGCGACAACGTATCGCTGACCCCACGCAACAACTGGGTAAACAGCACATAAACCAACAGCGACGGCAGGGTCCACATCATCACATGCGCATACGCCACCGCATCGTCCAGCACATCCGCCGGCGTCCCCAACCCCTGCAACGCCGGCCGCGCAAACACACTCCCCACCACCGCCGCCACCAAGCCGATCATCGCCCCCAACAGCAACGTCGTCCCGGCAATCGCCTTGACCATCTGCGGCTCCCGCGCGCCCCACGCCTGACCAATCAACACCCCCGCCCCCGCACCGAGGCCAATGACCAGCGCGATAAAGAAAAACACGATCGGGAACATCCCGGACACCGCCGCCAGGGCTTGAGTGCCGAGCATTTGGCCGATGTAGATGCTGTTGATCGTGCCTGACATGGACTGCAGGAAGTTGGACAGGACCATGGGGGCCAGGAACAGGAGGTAGGTTTGCCAGAGGGGGCGCTGGATGGAGGGGGTTTGCATGGGTGAGAGGTTCCGTCTCGGGTGGGGATGCCGTGACGGGATTCTACGGAGGGTGGAATGAGTAATGAACACAAATAATCGGGATCGATCAGGTACTCGGAATCGGTGGCTGACCGAGTTGATGACTCGCCATTCACGGGAGCCTGCATGCGTTGCCTCATGCCCATGCTCAACCCTTCGCCGGCACACAGCGCATCGAGCGACAGTGCGGGGGCGTTAGCTGCCTGTCACGACCGGTTGAATCCACAACCTGAAGCGGTCATTCGTGACAGGCAGAAATCGATCAGAAGCTACCATTCGCTGAAAGCAAGTTTCGACTGAATTTGCCTTTCATGCAGGCGGATGGAGACATCGACCAATCACACGGCTATATGAAGCCGCCGATTGCCATCCCCCACCAAAGATCCAAGTGCGCAGATGACCGCGCTGCTTGCGCTTCCCTGGCGAAGCTAGTCGACGTGTTTTTCTCTCACATCTGATCGCGTCCGCTCTAATCAAATACCTTGTGGACCTGCTGGTGAGGGGCGTGGTGTCGGTGATTCAGCCGATATGAACGTTCAAGGCGATATCCCAAGTGCCGGCGCCATTTTTTGCAAGGCCTATCATCATCAGGCCGAGCGCCTCAAGCGTCTGGGCCATGTGCAGACCACCGACATCCAACGGACGTAGCCCGAGACTTTCGATGAACGTCGAGACGCGCGCCTTGGCCTCCGGATTGTCGGCGGCGATGAACGCGTCGAGGAGGCCTCCCTTAGCAAGGACGTGACCGAAGAGAGTATTGAATGCCTTCACTACATGCGCGCTGGCGGGGGCGATCTTGGCGATCTCCTGCGCACCAGAACTTCCGGCGGGAGGGACAAGGCCCGTGAGGTCCGGAGAGGCCGTGTTGGTGATGTCGATGATCACCTTGCCGTCGAGCGCGTCCCCGTACTCGGCCACCACCGACGCCGCAGCGGTGTACGGCACGGCGAGGATGACGATGTCGCCGGCCGGAGTGGCCCCGTACGTTCCTGTGGTTGCTCCGGCTGCGAGCTTGTCGGCCAGCGCCTGCGCCTTGGCGGGGTCGCGGCTGACCACCTCAACAGTGTATCCAGCTTTGGCGGTACGACCGGCGATCGCCGCGGCCATGCCTCCTGAACCGATGATGCTGATAGTGCTCATGTGTAATCTCCAAATGAGTTGGGGTATTGCCCGCAGTCTCTGAACGGGCTTCCCCCGGTTGGTATCCCGTGTGTGCCGGGCTCGTTGCGACCCGGCGAACAGCCTCAGCTCACTCAGGCGGCAGGGAAGTAATGGCCATTGTCCATATCGGCAAACAGGCCGGGCTGCATTGGTGTCCAGCCGAGCATCTGGCGCGTGATATCGTTCGACGCCGGGGTATCCAGCGTCACCAGGTTCGCAAGGAAGCCGAAGAAGCCCGGCCCCATCATTACGTCCGCAGGAATGGGCACGGCGGGAAGGTTCAGACGGCTGCCAATGGCCTCCGCGATCTCGCGGTACGGGATAGCCCCTTCAGCAACCGCATGCCAGGATCTGCCAGCGGGCCCCTTCTCCAGCGCCAGGCGGAACAGGGTAGCGAGGTCGCGGGCATGCACTGCCGCCCACCGGTTGGAGCCGTCGCCGGGGAAGCCAACGACGCCCTTTTCCTTTGCTTGCCCGATTAGAACCTGAAGGAATCCGGCCTTGTCGGTTGAGCTGTGCATGATTTCAGAAATGCGCACAACCGAAGACCGCACGCCCCGCTCTGCGAGACCGATTACGGTAAGTTCCACGATGTTACGAACCCGCAGGGAGCCCTTATATTGATCGCCAGCCGGAGAAAGAGCCGGATCCTCCTCGGTCGCCGGTCGGCTCTGGAGCGGCCCAGGAACCGGCCAACCCTCGTTAGTCGGCGAACCAATGCTTCCCGACACGACCAGCGGCTTTCCCGTTCCAGCCAGCGCATCACCGTATGCGAGCATGATCTGGACCTCCGCTGCGGCAACAGCGTCAATCCCGCCGACGGGAAGCAGGTCTTGTCTGTGCGCGACGTGGATCACGCCGTCGGCGGCTGCAGCCGCCTCCTTGAGCCCCTCGAGATCATCGAGATCACCGCGACGCACCTTTGCGCCGAGCGCAGTGATCGCCTGCGCCGCACTGTCCGACCGGGCCAAAGCGGTGACCTCGTGGCCGGCGGCGATGAGGTCGGAGATGATGTACGGACCGGAATGGCCGGTCCCGCCAGTAACAAAAACGCGCATGTTGGTGTTCCTTGTAAGTGAGATGAAAAAATGGCGCTACAGGTGCACTCAGCCGCGAAGGCTGACGCCGATTGAGAAGTTGGTGTGCTTGACGGAGTGGGCGCTGAGGCCCAGTGACAGCAGGCAGGCGTGCTCCAGCGTTCGCGCCATGAGCAGCAGCCCGATGTCCATCGGTCGTAATCGGAGGCTCTCGATGAACGCCGAGACGCGTGCCTTCGCCTGCGCGTCGTCTCCAGCGATGAACACGTCTAGCGAGTGGCCCTCGACAGGACCTGCAGCCAGGACGTGGGAGAAGTGGGTGTTGAACGCCTTGATGACTTCGGCGTCGGCAGGGGCGGCTTTGGCGATTTCCTGTGCGCCGAAACTGTCCTCAGGGGTCACAAAGCTTGTGAAGTCGGGGGCGACGGGGTTGGTGATGTCGACAAGAAGCTTGCCTGCCAGTTCTTCGCCGTAACGTTTCACCACGTCGAGAACGGCGGAGTAAGGAACCGCCAGGATGACAATATCCCCAGCCGGGGCGGCGCCGAAAGTTCCTGTCGTGGCGCCGGCTCCGATCTGCTCGGCCAGCGCCAGCGCCTTGGCGGCGTCACGACTCATCACCTCGACGGTGTGTCCGGCTTTGGCGGCAAGGCCGCCGATCGCTGCGGCCATGTCACCTGAGCCGATAATGCTGATAGTGCTCATGCGCAGTTTCCTTGCAGGTATGGGGTTGATCATTCCAGGGCTGCTGGTGCGATCCGTCGAACTCATTCAACGTACGATCCATGCTGGTCGCTTCACTTGTAAAAAGCAAGTGATATACGGAGTTTTACTTGCGACATGCAAGCAATGCTAAGATCCAGCCATGAAGACAACTCTTAAAGAAGACTTTCGGTCCCATTGCGCGGTGAACTACGGCGTGGAGATTTTCGGCGACCGGTGGTCGCTCTTGATCATTCGCGACATCGTTTTTGTTGGAAAGAAGACGTATGGCGATTTCCTGAAATCGGAAGAGGGAATCGCGACCAATGTTCTTGCTTCCCGACTTGCCTTTCTTGAGGAGCAAGGTGTTCTCTCGAAGGCGCCCAGCCCCGACGACAGGCGCAAGGACTTTTATACATTGACCGAGAAGGGCCTGGACCTCATTCCAATTGTGCTCAACATTGTGCTCTGGAGCGCGAAGCATGATTCGAAGTCGTACGTGCGGCGCCGCGAGGAGTTTGTTGCTCGATTAAGTCAAAACCCCATGCAGGTGAGCGAGGAAGTGAGGGTGCTGGTCCGCAATGGCGGGTGCATCTTTCCTCAGAGCGGGGGATGAACAAGGCGGCAAACGCGCCCTGTCACGGCGCACAAACCGGATGCACACACCACCGGCTGCAGGACGCTTGAGGGAGGACAAGCCTCTGCACCAACGCAGCCAAGGCAACGTCGAGTGGCACCAGGCCCAAAACCAACGGATCAACCCTTTGTGGGCCGTCTCGGTACTTAGGGCCTGGAGCTCGCGACCATCTTTGAGGCCCGCGCCAGTGCTTGCGTGTCGACGTACTCCCGGATGTTCGTCAGCTTGCCATTGCGAACACTGTGGCCGCCCTTTTCCACGAGGGAGATTGCATCAAAAATGACGATCACGATTCATCAGTCAAACTTGACCAAGTCCTTAAAGATCAGGTGACCCCAGCTATTTCCGCGCGCCTGCACAAGTAGTCCACCTTCCGAAAGCCCGCCCAGTTTGATCGGTGAGAAACCGAGATTTTCCGCGAGCGCACCAACCTCCGTTGCGGCGTCGTCATCGTCGCTTGCCAGGAATACGACTCTCCTGCCGCCCTGCACGGCCGGATCTTGAGCAAGGACGGCAGCGCCTAAATGATTGAAGCCCTTAACCAGTCTTGCACCAGTGAAGGCCTGCGCGACGACCTTGGAAGAAGGCTGTCCTCCCAGTTCCTCGGGGGACACGCCGTAGGCATTGGTCACATCGATGATGGTCTTGCCCTTCCAGGTCTGCAACGCCTTCGCGACATTCGGGTGCGACTCGAAACGGACCGCCAAAAAGACGATGTCCGCCTTGACGGCTTCCGACAGTGTTTTGGGAATGATCTGAGGTCCGATCGCTGCTGCGGCGGATGCAAAGCTTTCCGGGTCGCGCGTGGTTGCAACGGATACTTCGATGCCGTTGCGGGCAAACGCCTTGGCCAAGGCCTGACCGATATTGCCGAAGCCGATAATTGCGTAGCTCATATATTCTCCTCAGGTTTTCCACGCCCAGCCGCTCCAACTATCGAATGGAGTGACCGGCCGGGCGTGGCGAGTCAGATTTGCGCCAGGCCGCCGTCAACGGCGACCTCACTTGCGGTCATGAAGCTGCTGTCCTGCGATGCGAGAAACGCGGCCGCCGCTCCGATCTCCGCCGGATCGGCCATGCGCTGGAGCGGATTCATCGAGGCGAAGACCTTCATGCCTTCCTCACCTAACGCTGCCTTCGCAAGTTCGGTCGCAGTCGGCCCGGGCGACAGCACGTTTACCCGGATGCCGGTACCCTTCAGATCCTCCGCCCAGCTCCGCGCGAGGTTGCGCACTGCTGCCTTGCTTGCGCTGTAGACACTGAATGCCGGGGCGCCCGTGGTGCCGGCGCTCGACCCGGTCAGGATTATCGAACCGCCCTGCCCCATCAGAGGTAGCGCCTTCTGGACCGTGAAGATCAAACCCTTCACGTTGGTCTCGAAGATTTCGTCAATATGCTCGGCGGTGATCTTGCCGAGCGCAAGTTGGCTTCCCGCCCCGGCATTGGCGAAGACGATGTCGAGGGTTCCGCGCTCGGCCTTCACCGCCGCGTAGAGTCGGTCGAGGTCAGCCAGATCGGAGACCGAGCCCTTCACCGCGCGAGCATTGGGCCCGAGCTCGGCCACAGCGGCGTCGAGCGCTTCCTGCCGGCGGCCAAAGATGAAGACGAAGGCGCCCTCCTCGATGAAGCGCTTTGCCGCGGCGCGGCCGATGCCGGTAGCGCCGCCGGTAATCACGGCGGTCTTTCCATTCAGTCTGGTCATGTCGTGCATCCTTCGTTGGAGTTGTACCCAAGCAGGAATTGCTTGCTTGAGGACGAGGATGCAGCCCTGATAACCTAAGGACAAGTATGCACCTTTTGGTAAGTATCAAAAAATGACGACGACTTCTGAAATCTGCGGTACCGGATGCGGGCTCAACGCCACGCTGCGTATCATCTCGGGCAAGTGGAAACCGCTGGTCTTGTTTTTCCTGCGCGACGGCCCGAAGCGCTACGGCGAGCTCAAACGTTTGATCCCGGGCGTTAGCGACAAGGTGTTGATCCAGCAATTGAAGGATCTGGAAGCCGACCACGTGCTGGCGCGGACCGACTACAAAGAAGTGCCCCCGCGCGTGGACTACACGCTGACCCCGCTCGGCCGCAGCCTGGCTGAGGCGATCGTGCCGCTGTGCAACTGGGGAACCGAGAACGCGGCGGAAATGGCAAGCATCTTCGCCAAGCGCGACACGTTGCCCTAGCAGGATGCTGAAGAAACGCTGAATCGGACACCCTCCGCATTCGAGGGCGGGTGGCAGGTCGAACTCTTCCGACCAGACTGTCAGGACGCGGTCTGGGCGCCCTGGCCCATTTTTGTTTTCAGGCGAACGCCGGAGGTCCGCTTCTGGCCAATCTGTTGCGTCGACCGGTTGAATCCACAACCCAAAGCGGTCGTTCGTGACAGGCAGAAATCGGCCAAAAGCCGCCGGTCACGGGAATCTACCAAAAAGTGGGCGATTCACTTGGAGCCATGCTGCCAAGCAACGTCAAAAGCCCAGTCATTTAGCGAATCCCTCGCGCCTAGAATTTTTTCATGGTGTGAAGCGTAAAGTGCAAAAGCTGTCCTAGACTGAAAACTTTAAAGGGTCTGATTTCATGAAATTTTCACCGCCGCGACCACTGGGTTTTTATATGAATTAAAGACAGTCTTCAGACGCAGCACTGCCTTTATCGAATATCCTCTATCGACCCAAGAGCGGGCTTGGTATTGATAGAGAATTATGATTTCTGGAAAAAAATGCGAGGGAGCGGAACCTTCAGCTGACTGCTGATTGAGACACACATTCCAACGAGCGAATGCAAACATGAATGGTCATTCCGTAGCAGACTCTCGATTAAGCATGCTTGATGGATGGCGCGGCATCAGCATCTTGCTTGTCTTGGCGTGCCACCTGCTACCACTTGGTCCAAAGCATTGGCAATTGAATTTTGCCGCAGGCGTTATGGGAATGGCTATTTTTTTTACGCTATCGGGTTTCCTGATAACAAGTTTCCTGCTCAGCAACAGCAGCGTCGTTGATTTTTTAATCCGCAGAATCTTTCGGATTGTGCCTCTCGCCTGGTTGTATATGGCGATTGCTTTATTTGTCATGAACAGCACTTCGGATTTTTACAGCGCAAACTTTCTGTTCATTGCCAACTGGCCGCCAATGTGGCTTGGCAATGCAAATGGCCACCTATGGAGTTTGTGCGTAGAGGTCCAATTTTATGTCGCCATAGCGTTGTTGGTAGTTCTGATGAGAAACAAGTGGGTAGTGCTAATCCCTTTTCTCTGCATTGCCGTCACAATGTACCGAGTCGTGAATGATGTCCATGTCGCAATCAACACGTATTACCGCATTGATGAAATACTTGCTGGATGCATACTTGCACTGATACACAGCAATAGACTGGGCAACACCCTTGCGAAACTTCCGACCCAACCGGGGGTCGCACAAATACTTTTACTCCTCCTGTTTGCCTTGTCCTGTCATCCCGATGCGGGCTTCATGAACTACTTCCGCCCCTATCTTGCCGCAGCCTTGGTGGGGAGCACGTTACTCAATAGCCGGGCACGAGTGACCCAAATCCTGAATAGTCGCGTTCTATTTTATATAGCTACCATCTCGTACGCTCTCTATGTTGTTCATCCGCTGCTGGAACAGACTTGGCTGGGTAGCGGAGAGACCGTCATAAAATATTTGAAGCGCCCTTTGTTGTTCGCCGCAGTTTTTCTCACTGCGCATATCTCGACCTTCTATTATGAAAAAAGGTGGATTGCTTTTGGTAAGACGTTTTCCAAGAAAGTAGCTAGCCAATCGGTTACCAGCTAAACGTCCGCAGAGGGTCGCAAGCAGTCCTCAGTGAGCGGCGGCTTTTGGCCGTTTTCTACCCGTCAGGTCTGGCTACTTTGGGCTCAGGCTGTGTGAAAACGCAGGCAGTGTTTTGAAGTTTGCGTCACTACGTAAAATTTACCAGTAATGGGTTGATCAGCCGGACTGGAAATTTGCGCAGGAAGGCGTTTTCGTTCTGGTCCAGGGCCACATCGATACAGATCCTACAGCAGCCTCGGAATCCCTCACCTTTCCCCCTGATTGGATGAAGCTTATAGTCCCCCCGTCGCCCATATGGCGACCAGGTTTGGCGACCTGCTGATCGGATCAGCCCTTTAAATCTGATTCGGAGCTCCACCCATGGCAGGCGTCGAAGTGAATGAAAACGGGCGCCTTAAAGGCGCCCGCTTTGTGTGCCGGGGAGCGATAGTGTCGTGACATCAACCGGAACAGCGCGCTATTTGATCTGCACAATGACCGGACCTTCCGTAACGATCGGCGGGCTCGCATGGATATGCGAGGCATTTTTCTGAATCCACTCGCGCGCGACTTTCAAGCTCGCATCGCTGCCGGCCTTGTCCGTGCAAACAGTCACCGCCGTAACACCATCACCCGTATTCAGCAGCGTGTAGCTGACGAGGCCAGGCACTGTCCGCAGGGCAGCTTCGACATCGGCCTTGCGCTCTTCTAAAAGTTTGAAAAGCTGCTTTGCTCCAGTACCCAGATAGGTTCTTATCACCGCATACATAGTCGTCTCCTTTGGGAGTCACGTCTTGATGCCAAGCCAGATCCGATGATCGCCGCTATCACTCTGGTTTCAGTTCACTCCCGACTTTTTAAGTTTAGCCAAACGCTGGTGACAAACGAGATGCAACGACTACCGGCCTTCAGCGAGTGGTTAGTCGTCCGTGTGTCCTTGGCGCCGTAGGACGACATGCGTGGCCTTCTCCGACGCTACATGTTCAACGCATTCGTATCCCAGAGCCCGCAAGTCAATCCCTTCGAACAGCGATTCTCCCCGCCCGAGCAGGACCGGTGCGATAGCAATGTGCAGTTCATCGATGAGGCCCTCACGAAGATACTGCCGGATTGTGTCCGGCCCACCGCCGATTCGCACGTCCATTCCGGCAGCAGCCTCGCGTGCACGGTCTAGCGCCTCGCGAATGCCTCCTGTTATGAAGTGGAACGTCGTATCGCCTTCCATCTCGATGGGGGGACGAGCGTGATGGGTCAAGACGAAGACTGGAGCGTGATACGGTGGATTATCTCCCCACCAGCCTTTCCAGTTTGTGTCCGGCCAGTCCCCACGAATGGGTCCGAACATGTTCCTCCCAAGAATCCAGGCCCCAACATTCTGAAAGCCACGGGCGGCGAAATCATCGTCAACCCCGGTCGTACCGCCGTCCTTGTCGAACAAGGCCCGCTGGAACGTGCGTGTTGGTACCAGCCACTGGTGCAGTTCCGTCCCGCCAACACCGAGCGGATTGTTGATGTCTTGATTCGGACCTGCTCCGTATCCATCGAGCGAGATGGTAAAACCCTCAACGCGAACCCGTGTCATCGTTTGCCTCCGTTTAGACGCCTGGCAAGTAATCAGCGGATGCCGGCGTTCGGTCATGCTTATCAGTAGGGACAGGTCGTGTCATGCGTAAGCTTTTGTTTTCACGGCGGGGCCTTTCCGAGCTATGTTGCGCCCTACCCCTGTAGCAGCTGGCGAAGCCGGCGTTCGGCTCGGTCCGCGTTCGGGCGAAGCAGTCGTAAAATCAGACACCACGTTTTTTCAGGTTAACCGTGGAGGCAGGATTTACGACTGCTACGCAGCCGAACGCAGGCTTCGCCAGCTGCTACAAGGTGTGCGCTGCTCAGATCTGCGCCAGCGCCTGAGCCAGGTCGGCGCGCAGGTCTTCGACATCTTCGATCCCCACTGACAACCGTATCAATGCATCGCCGATGCCAAGCTCTGCACGGGTTTCGGCAGGGATGCTGGCGTGCGTCATGATCGCCGGGTGCTCGATCAGGCTTTCGACCCCGCCCAGGCTCTCGGCCAGGGCAAAGATCTGCACACTCTCGAGGAAACGCTTGGCACCCGCCAGGTCGCTGTCCAGGTCGAGGGAAATCATCCCGCCGAAACCGTGCATCTGCCGTTGCGCCAGTTCGTGCTGCGGGTGCGACGGCAGGCCCGGATAATAGACGCGCGCCACCTGTGGCTGATGCGAAAGCCAGCGTGCCAGTTCCAGCGCGTTGCTGCAGTGGCGCTCCATGCGCAGCGCCAGGGTCTTCACGCCGCGAAGGGTGAGAAAAGCATCAAACGGCCCGGCGATAGCCCCCACCGCGTTCTGCAGAAAGCCCAGGCGCTCGCGCAGTTCTGCATTCTGCCCGACCACGGCAATGCCACCGATCACGTCGGAGTGGCCGTTCAGGTACTTGGTCGTCGAGTGCAGCACGATATCGAAGCCCAGCTCCAGCGGCCGCTGTATCCGTGGGCTGGCAAAGGTGTTATCAGCCACACAGATGATGCCCCGCTCGCGGCAGGTACGCGCGACCGCGGCAAGGTCGGTGATGCGCAGCAAGGGATTGCTCGGCGTCTCGACCCAAACCATTCGCGTGTCGTCCTGCAGCGCCGCTTCGAATGCCGTCAGGTCAGTCAGATCGACGAAGCTGAAGCGATGCCCGGCACTGCGCCGACGTACCTTGTCGAACAGCCTGAAAGTGCCGCCATACAGGTCGTTACCGGAGACGATATGCGAGCCGGTATCGAGCAGTTCGAGCACGGTGGAGATCGCCGCCAGCCCGGAGGCGAAGGCAAATGCCTGGGTGCCACCCTCGAGGTCTGCCACACAGCGCTCCAGCGCAAAGCGCGTCGGGTTGTGCGAGCGCCCATAGTCGAAGCCCTTGTGTACGCCGGGGCTCTGCTGCAAGTAGGTGGAGTTGGCGTAAATCGGCGGCATCAACGCCCCGGTGGTCGGGTCCGGCGTCTGACCGGCATGGATCACACGGGTGGCGAAGGCCCGTGGCGTGGCGTTTTCATCGTGTTGACTCATGTAAGGGATCTCCGCAAATGATTGAGCATGTCGACGCGAGTGATCAGGCCGTGGAAGCCCGAGGCGTCGGCAATGACCGCCACCAGCCCACGGTCGAGTTCCGCCTGCAGTTCAGCCAGGCTGGCGCCGGGAGGCAGGGTTTCGACCTTGTCGGTCATCGCGCTGGCCACGGTCATACGAAAGTGCGAAGCGTCTTTGTGCACGCCCAGCAGAATATCCGACTCGTCGATCACCCCCACCAGCCGCTTTCCGCCCACCAGCACCGGCAGTTGCGACACATCCGCCAGGCGCATGCGCTGGAAGGCGGTCAGCAACGTGTCGTCCGGGCCGACGCTGATCACCCGGCCATCCTCGAAGCGCCGCGCGATCAAGTCGCGCAGGTCGCCGTAGCGCTTGCGCGCAAGCAGGCCCTGATCGGTCATCCACTGATCGTTGTAGATCTTCGACAGGTAACGGGTGCCGGTGTCGCAAACGAAGCTGACCACCCGCTTCGGCTCGGTTTGCTCGCGGCAGTAGCGCAATGCGGCCGCCAGTAATGTACCGGTCGAAGAACCGCCAAGAATGCCTTCGGCGCGCAGCAGTTGGCGGGCGTGATCAAAGCTTTCCTCGTCGCTGATCGAATAGGCCTGGCGCACGCTGGACAGGTCGGCAATCGACGGAATGAAATCTTCACCGATGCCTTCCACCGCCCACGAACCGGGTGTGCCAAGGGTGCCGCTGCGGCTGTATTCGGCCATCACCGAGCCGACCGGGTCGGCCAGCACCATTTCCAGGTCAGGCTGCACACGGCGAAAGAAACGGGTCAGCCCGGTCAGTGTGCCGGCCGAACCGACGCCGACGACGATGGCATCCAGATCATGCTCGGCCTGCGCCCAGATCTCCGGAGCGGTGCTGCACTCATGGGCCAGCGGGTTGGCCGGGTTGTTGAACTGATCGGCGAAGAACGCGTCGGGAATCTCCTGCGCCAGCCGCGCGGCAACGTCCTGGTAGTACTCGGGATGGCCCTTGCCCACATCGGATCGAGTGATGTGCACCTCGGCGCCCATCGCCTTGAGGTGCAAGACTTTCTCGGTGGACATCTTGTCCGGCACCACCAGCACCACCCGGTATCCCTTGGCGCGACCGACCAGCGCCAGGCCGAGGCCGGTGTTGCCGGCGGTGGCTTCGACGATGGTGCCGCCAGGTTGCAGGCGGCCATCGCGCTCGGCAGCGTCGATCATCGCCAGGCCGATGCGGTCCTTGATCGACCCACCGGGGTTCTGCGATTCAAGCTTGAGGAACAATGTGCACGGGCCAGTATCAAAGCGGCTGACGCGCACCAGCGGCGTATTGCCGATCAGCCCGAGCACAGCCGGGCGAGAGTTGTTCGGCATGTCTTCACCTCCTTGCGGACTATCACATTGGATGGGCTGCAACCGACGGTGAGTCAACGTGCGCCCATCACAGGAAATGTCTCGCTTGGACCATAGGCCGGGATCGTGTCGCCCGCAACTTTGCGCAGCCAATTGGTAGCGTCGCCGTCGGAACGGCAAGGTCGTCATGACCTTGAAGTAACCATTCGCACCTGCGCCCCAATCGTCGAAAAATTTTGCAGTACGATATCGACTTCCGGAACCCCGTTCGTCATTCCGATGCCAGGCCGATGAGGCCGGCTCAAACAAGGAGACAGACGATGCGTGTCATTGTGTTCGTGAAGGCTACCGACGACAGTGAAAAGGGCATTCTGCCCACGACCGCGATGTTCGAGGCGATGAGCCGATATAACGAGGAACTGGTCAACGCCGGCATCATGCTTGCCGCCGACGGCCTCAAGCCCTCCTCGCAAGGCAAGCGTATTGCGTTCGATGGTCCCGGCCGTACGGTCATAGACGGACCTTTCTCCGAGACCCGCGAGCTGGTCGCCGGCTTCTGGCTCTGGGAAGTCAAGGACATGGACGAAGCAGTCGCCTGGGTGAAGCGTTGCCCCAACCCCATGCCGGGACCGAGCGAGATTGAGATCCGACCGCTGTACGAGATGGCTGATTTACGCTGAAAGTCTGATCCAGATGCTTGCCGAAGGTGATCCCGGCGATGGCGCAGCGCTCCCGCTGGCCCTCTCACAACAATAAAACCGCTGCCATTTCGCACAATGAGCGCAGACGAAAAAGCCCGGCTGAACCGCAATGCTTTCTCTTAAGGAGGTCTGGAGGCCTGAGAAGTATCTGTGGCGAGGGAGCTTGCTCCCGCTGGACTGCGTAGCAGGCCCAAT
>NZ_JBXAMS010000029.1:0-20810 GCF_058800905.1 Pseudomonas sp. GW822-FHT04C11
CCGCGATGGCGTCCGAGAGATCGCCATCGCGGGCAAGCCTTGCTCCTACGAAAAGCGCTCCGTACTCGGCCTGAACTGTTGATCGTTTCCTTTGCACAAAACGGATAAAGGTCTGCACCCAGCGGATATTGTCCAGTAGTCGCCCGGCCTAGCATGAGCCTGCCTGAATAAAAACAATGGAGGCGGCGGCCATGTCCCTGCGACCCGAATACCTTCACTCCCTGCTTGAAGAAGACAAAGACCAGGGCATCTACCGCTGCAAGCGGGAGATGTTTACCGACCCACGCTTGTTCGATCTCGAGATGCAGCACATCTTCGAAGGCAACTGGCTGTACCTCGCCCACGAGAGCCAGATTCCGAACAAGAATGATTTCTACACCACCACCATGGGCCGGCAGTCGATCTTCATTGCGCGCAACAAGGACGGCGAGCTCAACGCGTTCATCAACGCCTGCAGCCACCGTGGCGCGATGCTCTGCCGACACAAGACCGGCAACAAGTCTTCCTACACCTGCCCGTTTCACGGCTGGACCTTCAACAACTCCGGCAAGCTGCTCAAGGTCAAGGACCCGGCGGCGGCCGGCTACCCGGCGAGCTTCAACTGCGAAGGCTCCCACGACCTGACCAAAGTCGCGCGCTTCGAGTCCTATCGTGGCTTTCTGTTCGGCAGCCTCAAGGCCGATGTGGTGCCGTTGGTCGAGCATCTGGGCGAGTCGGCGAAGATCATCGACATGATCGTCGATCAATCCGCCGATGGCCTTGAAGTACTGCGTGGTTCATCCAGCTACATCTACGAAGGCAACTGGAAACTCACCGCTGAAAATGGCGCCGACGGCTATCACGTCAGCTCCGTGCACTGGAACTATGCCGCCACCCAGAACCAGCGCAAACAGCGCGAATGCGGTGACGAGAACCCGACCATGAGCGCCGGCACCTGGGCCAAGCAGGGCGGCGGTTTCTACTCCTTTGACAAGGGCCACATGCTGCTCTGGACCCGTTGGTCGAACCCGGAAGACCGGCCGCTGTACGAGCGCCGCGACGAACTGGCCAAGGACTTTGGCCAGGCCCGCGCCGACTGGATGATCGAGAACTCGCGCAACCTCTGCCTGTACCCCAACGTGTACCTGATGGATCAGTTCAGTTCACAGATCCGCATCGCCCGGCCGATCTCGGTCAACCGCACCGAAATCACCATTTACTGCATCGCTCCCAAAGGCGAAAGCGACAGCGCGCGTTCAAGCCGGATTCGTCAGTACGAAGACTTTTTCAACGTCAGCGGCATGGCGACGCCGGACGACCTCGAAGAGTTTCGCTCCTGCCAGACCGGCTACCAGGGCAGCGTCACCACCTGGAACGACATGTCCCGTGGCGCCGAGCACTGGGTTGAAGGTGCCGATGAGGCGGCCAGGGAAATCGACCTGCACCCGTTGCTCAGCGGTGTGCGTACCGAAGACGAAGGCCTGTTTGTGCTGCAACACAAGTACTGGCAGGAAACCATGCTCAAGGCCTTGAGCGAAGAACAGTCGGAATTGATCAAGGTGGAGGCGCTGTCATGAGCATCACTTACGACGCCGTGCGCGATTTTCTCTACCGCGAAGCGCGCTACCTCGATGACAAGGAATGGGACAACTGGCTGGAACTGTATGCCGCCGATGCGTCCTTCTGGATGCCGTCCTGGGACGACAACGACGAGTTGACCGAAGACCCGCAACGGGAAATCTCGCTGATCTGGTACGGCAACCGCACGGGCCTGGAAGACCGCATCTTCCGGATCAAGACCGAGCGTTCCAGTGCCAGCGTGCCGGACACCCGGACCTCGCACAACATCAGCAACATCGAGCTGCTCGAACAGGCCGACGGGCTGTGCAAGGTGCGCTTCAACTGGCACACCCTGAGCTTTCGCTACAAGACCGTCGACAGCTATTTCGGCAGCAGCTTCTACACCCTCGACGTGCGTGGCGACAGCCCGCTGATCAAGGCCAAGAAAGTGATCCTGAAGAACGACTACGTTCGTCAGGTCATCGATGTCTATCACCTGTGAGGCAGCCGTCATGACTCATTCGATCGCACTCAATTTTGAAGACGGTGTCACCCGTTTCGTTGACGCCAACCCTGGCGAAACCGTGGCCGACGCCGCGTATCGCCAGGGCATCAACATCCCGCTGGACTGCCGCGACGGCGCCTGCGGCACCTGCAAATGCTTTGCCGAGGCTGGGCGTTACGATCTCGGCGAGGAGTACATCGAAGACGCCCTGAGCAGCGACGAGGCCGAAAAAGGCTTTGTGCTGACCTGCCAGATGCGCGCTCTCAGCGACTGCGTGGTGCGCGTGCCGGTGTCATCGGACGTCTGCCGCACGCAAAAGGCCCACTACAGCGCGGCCATCAGCCAGGTGCGTCAGCTGTCCGACAGCACGATTGCGCTGTCGATCAAGGGTGAAGCCCTGAGCAAACTGGCGTTCCTGCCGGGGCAATACGTCAACCTGGGCATTCCCGGCAGTGAGCAGACTCGTGCCTATTCGTTCAGCTCGTTGCAACGTGACGGTGAAGTCAGCTTCCTGATCCGCAACGTGCCCGGCGGGTTGATGAGCAGCTTCCTCACCGGTATCGCCAAGGCCGGTGACAGCATGAGCCTGGCCGGGCCGTTGGGCAGCTTTTACCTGCGCGACATTCAGCGTCCGTTGCTGTTGCTGGCCGGCGGCACGGGGCTGGCGCCGTTCACCGCCATGCTGGAGAAAATTGCCGAGCAGGGCAGTGAGTATCCGTTGCACTTGATCTACGGCGTGACCAACGACTTTGACCTGGTGGAACTGGACCGGCTGCAAGCCTTGGCCGCACGGATCCCGAACTTCAGTTTCAGCGCCTGCGTGGCCAACCCGCAAAGCGCGCACCCGCTCAAGGGGTATGTGACCCAGCACATCGAGCCCAAACACTTGAACGACGGTGATGTCGACGTCTACCTCTGCGGCCCGCCGCCGATGGTTGAGGCCGTGAGCCAGTTCATCCGCGAGCAGGGCGTCTCACCGAAAAATTTCTACTACGAAAAATTCGCGGCCAGTGCTGCGTAAGCGCGGGAGGGTTTGATGAACAGATTTCATGAAAAAGTCGCGCTGATTACCGGCGCGGCCCAAGGGATTGGCCGCCGCGTCGCCGAGCGTATGGCCGCCGAAGGTGCGCGGCTGATTCTGGTCGACCGTTCCGAACTGGTGTTTGAGCTGCAAGAGCAGCTGGGTCAAACCAGTGAAGTGCTGATCCTCACCGCCGACCTCGAACAGTACGCCGAGTGCCAGCGCGTGATGACGGCGGCCATCGAGCGTTTCGGCCGTCTGGATATATTGGTCAACAATGTCGGCGGGACCATCTGGGCCAAGCCTTTCGAGCATTACGAAGAGCATCAGATCGAAGCGGAAGTCCGTCGTTCGCTGTTTCCGACACTGTGGTGCTGCCATGCCGCATTGCCGTTCATGCTGGAGGAGGGCAGCGGCGCCATCGTCAACGTGTCATCGGTTGCCACGCGCGGGGTCAATCGTGTGCCTTACGGCGCAGCCAAGGGCGGGGTCAATGCGCTCACCGCGTGCCTGGCGTTTGAAACCGCCGAGCGGGGCGTGCGGGTCAATGCCACCGCGCCGGGCGGCACCGAAGCGCCACCACGGCGGATTCCGCGCAACAGTGCCGAGCAGAGCCCGCAGGAGAAGGTCTGGTATCAGCAGATTGTCGATCAAACCGTCGACAGCAGCCTGATGAAACGCTACGGCACGATTGACGAGCAAGTCGGGGCGATCCTGTTTCTGGCCTCTGACGACGCGGCTTACATCACCGGGCTGGTGATGCCGGTTGGCGGCGGTGATCAGGGCTGAGCCGCGCAGGTTTCGAGCCGATACCCGACGGGACAACTGCCGGGTATCGGCGGCACTTTCAAGCTCTGTGTTAACATCGCCGCCTTATGCAAAACGGCACGAAGAGGGGTTGAAAGAAGATGGCTCAGAGGATGGTGGTGCTCGACACCGAAACCACCGGTATGCCGGTGACCGACGGCCACCGGATTATCGAGATCGGTTGCGTCGAGTTGATCGGTCGACGCCTGACGGGCCGGCATTTCCACGTTTATTTGCAACCAGACCGGGAAAGTGACGAGGGCGCGATTGGCGTCCACGGCATCACCAACGAGTTTCTGGTAGGCAAGCCGCGTTTTGCTGAAGTGGCCGATGAGTTCTTCGAGTTCATCAAGGGCGCGCAGCTGATCATCCATAACGCGGCGTTCGACGTTGGCTTCATCAACAACGAATTCGCGCTGATGGGCCAGCAGGATCGGGCTGATATCACCCAGCATTGCTCGATCCTCGATACCCTGATGATGGCGCGTGAGCGTCACCCGGGGCAGCGCAACAGCCTCGATGCCTTGTGCAAACGCTATGGCGTCGACAACTCCGGCCGTGAGCTGCACGGCGCCTTGCTCGACTCCGAGATTCTCGCTGACGTTTACCTGACCATGACCGGCGGCCAGACCAGCCTGTCGCTGGCCGGTAACGCGACTGACGGCAACGGTTCGGGTGAGGGCTCGGGCAATCAGGCGAGCGAGATCCGTCGTCTGCCAGCGGATCGCACGCCGGCACGGATTATCCGCGCCAGTGAAGCGGAGCTGGCCGAGCACGCCTCGCGCCTTGAAGTGATCGCCAAGTCTGCCGGTGCCCCGGCGCTCTGGACCCAACTGGCCGAGGCCGAGGCACAAGCATAACCACCAAGCGTGAATGGGTCTGCCTCCTGTGGCGAGGGAGCTTGCTCCCGCTGGGTCGCGAAGCGACCCTAAAATCAGCCACCGCGAGTATCCAGATGGAATGCGATTGCCGGATTACGACCGCTTCGCGGCCGAGCGGGAGCAAGCTCCCTCGCCATAAGGTATGTGCTCGGCGAGTTTTTCCTTAACTGACGGGCATCAGGGCAAGCCCCGTCGCCACAGTATCGGATGGGGCGTGACCTGTTTTGGGGCATCCGCTCGCCACACGGGCCGCAACCCTCTACCCTGAGTGTATTGGCAGACTACGGTCTGCTGCCTCAGGACGCCGAGCCCCATGTATAAAGACTTGAAGTTCCCGGTCCTTATTGTCCACCGCGACATCAAGGCCGACACGGTCGCCGGTGATCGCGTGCGCGGCATCGCCACGGAGCTTTCACAGGAAGGTTTCAGCGTCCTTTCGGCGGTGGATTACACCGAAGGCCGACTGGTCGCTTCGACTCACCACGGCCTCGCGTGCATGTTGATTGCCGCCGAAGGCGCCGGGGAAAACATCCACCTTTTACAGAACATGGCCGAATTGATTCGTGTGGCCCGCGCCCGTGCGCCGAATTTGCCGATCTTCGCCCTGGGCGAGCAAGTCACCCTGGAAAACGCCCCGGCCGATGCCATGAGCGAACTGAACCAGTTGCGCGGCATCCTTTATTTGTTCGAAGACACCGTGCCGTTTCTGGCGCGCCAGGTCGCCCGGGCGGCGCGCAGCTACCTCGATGGCTTGCTGCCACCGTTTTTCAAGGCCTTGGTGCAACACACCGCCGACTCCAACTACTCCTGGCACACCCCAGGGCATGGTGGGGGTGTGGCTTATCACAAAAGCCCGGTAGGGCAGGCGTTCCACCAGTTTTTTGGGGAAAATACCCTGCGTTCGGACCTGTCGGTCTCGGTGCCGGAACTCGGCTCGTTGCTCGACCACACCGGGCCACTGGCGGAAGCCGAGGCCCGTGCCGCACGTAATTTTGGCGCCGATCACACGTTTTTCGTGATCAATGGCACCTCGACGGCCAACAAGATTGTCTGGCAAGCCATGGTCGCGCGTGACGACCTGGTGCTGGTGGACCGCAACTGCCACAAATCGGTGTTGCACTCGATCATCATGACCGGGGCGATCCCGTTGTACCTGTGTCCGGAGCGCAATGAACTGGGGATCATCGGGCCGATTCCACTGAGCGAGTTCAGCCGTGAATCGATCCAGGCCAAGATCGATGCGAGCCCGTTGACCAAGGGCCGAACGCCCAAGGTCAAGCTGGCGGTGGTGACCAACTCGACGTACGACGGCCTCTGTTACAACGCCGAGCTGATCAAGCAAACATTGGGCAACAGCGTCGAAGTCTTGCACTTCGACGAAGCCTGGTACGCCTATGCGGCGTTTCACGAGTTCTTTGCCGGGCGTTATGGCATGGGCACTTCGCGCACTGACGACAGCCCGCTGGTGTTCACCACCCATTCCACCCACAAACTGCTGGCGGCCTTCAGCCAGGCGTCGATGATCCACGTGCAGGATGGCGGCGCTCGGCAACTGGACCGCGACCGTTTCAATGAAGCGTTCATGATGCACATCTCCACCTCGCCGCAATACAGCATCATCGCCTCGCTGGACGTGGCGTCGGCGATGATGGAAGGCCCGGCCGGCCGTTCGCTGTTGCAGGAAATGTTCGATGAAGCCCTGAGTTTTCGCCGGGCGCTGGCCAACCTGCGCCAGCACATCGCCACCGACGACTGGTGGTTCTCGATCTGGCAGCCACCGCTGGTGGAGGGTATAGACAAGGTCACCACCTCCGACTGGCTGTTGCAGCCCGAAGCCGACTGGCACGGCTTTGGCGACATTGCCGAAGATTACGTGCTGCTGGACCCGATCAAAGTGACGCTGGTGATGCCCGGCCTGACGGCCGGTGGCGCGCTGAGCGAGCGGGGGATTCCGGCGGCAGTGGTCAGCAAGTTCCTCTGGGAGCGCGGGCTGGTGGTTGAAAAAACCGGTCTGTATTCATTCCTGGTGCTGTTTTCCATGGGCATTACCAAGGGTAAATGGAGCACCTTGCTCACCGAGTTGCTCGAATTCAAACGCAGCTACGACGCCAACGTCAGCCTGGCGACGTGCCTGCCGTGTGTCGCGCAACGAGACGTGGCGCGTTACCAGGGCATGGGGCTGCGCGACCTGTGCGATCAATTGCACGCCTGCTACCGCAGCAATGCCACCGCCAAGCACCTTAAACGGATGTACACGGTACTCCCGGAAATCGCGATGAAACCGGCCGACGCCTACGATCAATTGGTCCGTGGCGAGGTCGAGGCGGTGTCAATCGACAATTTGCAGGGGCGAATCGCTGCGGTAATGCTGGTGCCATATCCGCCGGGGATTCCGCTGATCATGCCCGGCGAACGTTTTACCGAATCGACGCGCTCGATCATCGATTACCTGGCGTTTGCCCGCACATTCAACAGCAGCTTCCCGGGCTTCGTCGCCGATGTGCACGGACTGCAGCATGAAGACGAGGGCAATGGGCGGTGTTACACCGTCGATTGCATAAAAATTTGAGGACTTTTCCGAGTATGCAGCCGGTCATCAATCCCAAGTATCCGGGTTTAGCGGTACGTGTCGCCGATCAGGGATTCGCTGCGTATATCTGGGGCAGTGACTTCAGTTTTGAGGTCCGGGCCTACGCGGCCGCAGAGCTCGATAAGCCGGTGGATCAGTGGTCGCTGGAAACCATCACACCCTACCGCAAGTGTTATGGCATCGACCCGGAGGAGTTCGCCAGTTACCGGAACGCGGTCGACAGTGCGATTTTCATGGCGTTTCTCGACGATCACCCGGTGGGGCACATCGTGATCAGCACTAACTGGAACGGCTTTGCCCATATCGACGAGCTGGCAGTGCACGCCCCGGCGCGTCGCCACGGAGTGGCCAAGGCGTTGCTGGATGTCGCGCAGTTCTGGAGCCGCAAGAAGAAGCTGCCGGGCATCATGCTGGAAACCCAGAATAACAACCTGGGAGCCTGTCGGCTGTACGAGCGTTGCGGCTATGTCATGGGTGGCATCGATCACCTGCGTTATCGTGGCATCGATCCGCAAACCGCAGAGGTGGCGTTGTTCTGGTATCGGCTGTTCGATAATCCGTTGGAAAGTCCGATCAGCTCGCCAGCATCGCCTCGGCTTGTTCCTTGATAATCTCCAGTAACGCCTGGGTCGCAGGCGCTATCTCGGCATTGTTCAGGGTCAAGGCGTAAAGACTGATCGGGACGGCCGGCGAGACGGGGCAAACGTCCAGTCCGCTGGCCTTGGCGCCGATCGCAGTAAACGGATCGACAACGGCCAGACCTTCGCCGGCCTCGACCATGCTGCGCATCATCTGATGGGTCTGAACCCGGGTTTGCACCACCGGTGCCGGGCGCAAGGCCTGCAGTTTGCTCTCGAACATCACGCTGAGCGGGTCGTGACCTTCCAGCCCGACCATCGACTGGCCGGCCAGGTCCTGCACGGAAATGTATTTTTGCTTGGGTTGCAGCCAGCCATGAGGCGCCAGGAGCTGGAGTTTGCCTTGGGCAATGATCTGGCACTGAATGTCGGGGTGGTCAGGATCGTGCAGGCTCAAGCCGAGATCGCTTTCACGCAGCAGCAGGCTTCTGACGATGTCACGCGTGGGTTGGCTGAGCAGCGAGCAGGGCGCATCTGGAAAACGTCGACGCAGGGTGGCAATGCCCTGTGGCAACAAGTGCTGCGCCAAGGGGGGCGTGCAAATGATCCGCAACGGCGGCGCTAGGTATTGTTTTAGGCTGTTGGCCAGCCGCTGCAGCGGTTCGAGCGCTTCGTAGACGTGGGCAATCTCGACCTGCAACTCCCGCGCCTCACGGGTAGCCTGCAATCGCCCGCGTACGCTGGCAAACAGCATGAAGCCGAGTTGATCCTCGGCCTCGCGCAAAATCCCCTCGACCCCGGCCACCGGCAGTTGCAGCATCTCGGCAGCGGTGCCCAGATGACCGGTTTGCAGGAGCGCCTGGATCACTTCGATATGACGTAAACGCATGCGTGAAGTCCATGTTCAGCAGGTGAGGGGGGTCAGTGACTGAATCCTAACCCAAGTCCGTGCCTATGACTTCAGCTCATAACGGAGGCTTATGAGGCGACGCTTGATTCAGGCTCGCGGGTGATGGTAACGCCCGATTGAACCAATACAAATTCGTTGTCATCGAGTTTGTTGATGCGATCGCCAATCGCCAGTTTATAGGTGGTGACAGGCGCAAGGCCGGCGATACCGTCCTGCGACGGGGTGGATTCCTGGAACTCATGCACTGAATAAACACGGCCTTCCGCGTCTCTTGCATGGAATTGTCCGACGAGTACTGCTGCCATCTGCTTAGAACCTCTGGAGATAAGTCACTCAATTTGCGGTTCTGTAGACCGTCGATAAGCTTGGTAAGTTTTCCTACAGGAAAAAAATAGTATTTAACCGCTATTCCGCGACACGGAGCACGTTAAGTGCTGCCGAATCATCTATAACTACAGGCTCCTTTAGCCAGATAGTCGGGAATTCCCAATGAGCAAGGTCTATACGATTGCTGTCCTGGTTGGCAGCTTGAGAAAACAGTCGATCAACCGCAAAGTCGCGCTGGCGCTGGCTGAACTGGCTCCGGCAAACCTCAGGCTGAACATCGTCGAGATTGGCGACCTGCCGCTCTACAACGAAGACATCGACGTAACACCGCCGGCAGCCTACAGCACTTTCCGTCAACAGGTGAGCTCATCCGACGCGGTGCTGTTCGTGACACCGGAATATAACCGCTCGGTGCCTGCCCCCCTGAAGAACGCCATCGATGTCGGTTCCCGGCCTTATGGCAAGAGTGTCTGGGGCGGTAAGCCGGGGGCGGTGATCAGCGCATCCCCCGGCGCTATTGGTGGTTTCGGTGCTAACCATCACTTGCGTCAATCCATGGTGTTTCTCAATGTGCCTTGCATGCAGCAACCGGAAGCCTACCTGAGCAACGCCGGTACGGCGTTCGACGAGTCGGGGAAGGTGTCCGAGTCGGTCCGGCCGTTTTTGCAGAGTTTCATCAACGCCTATGCCGAGTGGGTCGAGCAATTTAAAAAGGATTGATCGATCGGGGGCCAGTGCTGCGCTAAGGAAGCGCTGGCCCGTCGACTGATGATCGAACCATTGGATAGTGGACAGCGACACGACAGGGAGTCTGAACGATGCAAAGCCAAGGCACGGTCACACGGTTGATAACCCGTAAAAACGCCATCGCCGAGAGTCGTATCGAGCGTGAGCAGCGCAGCCTGATTCCGTCGGTTGGTGACGTGATTCTGAAGATTGATCGCTGCGCGCTGACCAGCAATAACATTACCTACGCAGCCTATGGCGACTTGATGCATTACTGGGAGTTTTTCCCGACCGGGCAAGCGGAATGGGGCCATATCCCGGCCTGGGGTTTTGCCGATGTGCTTGCCTGCGCAGTCGAAGGCATTGCGGTCGGGGAGCGCTTTTACGGGTACTTTCCACTGGCCAGCCATCTCTGGGTGCATCCAGAGCGGGTGACCGAGCGCGGTTTTCATGACGCCGCCCCGCACCGTCAAACACTGAGTTCGGTTTACAATCAGTACACCCGTTGCAGTTGGGATCGGTACTACATCCCTGCGAATGAAAACCTGCAAATGCTGCTTAACCCGCTGTTTTTGACGTCATTGATGTTGGCGGATTTCCTACAGGACAATCAGTTCTTCGGTGCCACCCGTGTGGTGTTCTCCAGCGCTTCGAGCAAAACCGCTTTCGGCACTGCCATTTGCCTGGAGGACCAGTCGAATCTGGAGCGAGTGGCGCTGACATCGACCGGGAACCAGGCGTTTGTTGAACAACTCGGGTGTTACGAGCGCACGCTCGGGTACGCCGAGTTGGCGTCGTTGCCCGCTGACCGTCCGACCTTGTACGTGGATTTCTCTGGCCGTCTGGATTTACGCAATCAGGTGCATCAGCATTTCGCCGGGCAATTGGTTTACAGCTGCGCTGTAGGTTCGGCCCAGAACACGGATGAGGCGCAACTGAGCGCTATGACAGGGCCGCAGCCGGCGTTTTTCTTTGCACCGATCCAGATTCGCAAACGCAACGCCGAATGGGGATCGCAGCGGCTTATCGAGTACATCGGTGAGGGCGGGCAGAAGTTTTATCGGCGAGTGATGGCACCGGCCAATCCATTGCTCAGGGTGGTGGAGAGTGATGGGCTTGAAGCGGCACAAACGGTGATTTCGCGGCTGTTTCATGGGCAGATCGCGCCGATCGAGGGGCATGTGATCCGTTTGTAAGGCTCTACGGGTTGCGTGCAATGCGGTTTATTCGCTTTACCCTATATTCGAAATTCCATATATTCGCGCTTCGTTTGTTCAGGCGCATTCACTTCCATGTCCGATCCCTGCAATCCCGTCGATGTGTTCAAGGCGTTGGCCGATGACACCCGCAGTCGTATCGCTTTGCTCATCGCCAAAGAGGGTGAGCTGTGCGTGTGCGAGCTGACGGCGGCGCTGGACCTGAGCCAGCCGAAAATCTCCCGTCACCTGGCGCAATTGCGCAGCCATGGACTGCTGGCGGACCGTCGTCAGGGGCAATGGGTGTTTTATCGCCTGCACCCGCAATTATCCCCGTGGGTCATGACGTTGTTGCACGGTGCGCTGGCAGCCAACGGTGCATGGCTTGGCGCTGATGTCGCGCGACTACAGGCGATGGGCGACCGTCCGGTCCGTTGCTGCTGATTCTCCCCCTCCATCTTCTTCAAGGCTGTTTCGCATGCTCGTAGCGTCGTTGATTTTCCTCCAGACCATTACCCTGGTGATCTGGCAACCCAAAGGCCTCGGCGTCGGCTGGAGTGCGGTGCTGGGCGCCGTCTTGGCGTTACTCTGCGGGGTGGTCCAGGTCAGCGACATTCCGTTGGTATGGGACATCATCTGGAACGCCACCGGGACGTTTGTGGCGCTGATCATCATCAGTCTGCTGCTGGATGAAGCGGGTTTCTTTGCCTGGGCGGCGTTGCATGTGGCTCGCTGGGGGCACGGTAACGGGCGCAAGCTATTCGCTTACATGGTATTGCTCGGGGCGTTGGTATCGGCCTTGTTCGCCAATGATGGCGCAGCGTTGATCCTCACGCCCATCGTCATTTCGATGCTGCTGGCCTTGCGATTTTCTCCGGCGGCGACACTGGCGTTCGTGATGGGCGCCGGGTTTATCGCCGATACCGCGAGCCTGCCGCTGGTGGTGTCGAACCTGGTGAACATAGTCTCCGCGGACTTCTTCCACATTGGGTTCAACCGTTATGCGGCGGTCATGGTGCCGGTCAACCTGGTGGCCGTCGCGGCGACGCTGGCGGTGTTGCTGTGGTTCTTCCGACGGGACGTTCCTGCCGATTACGACCTGGAACAACTGGAAGACCCGAAGACCGCGATTCGCGACAAGCCAACGTTCATTGCCGGTTGGTGTGTGCTGGTGATTTTGCTGCTGGGCTGTTTTGCCCTGGAGCCGTTGGGGATTCCCATCAGCGCGATCTCGGCGGTATGCGCGGCATTGCTGTTGGCGATTGCCGCCCGTGGGCACAAAATTTCCACGCGCAAGGTGATGAAAGAAGCACCGTGGCATATCGTGATTTTCTCCTTGGGCATGTACCTGGTGGTTTACGGCTTGCGTAATGCCGGGTTGACCACGTACCTGGCCGGTTGGCTGGACGTGTTCGCGGACTACGGCGTGTGGGGGGCCGCCATGGGCACCGGGCTGCTGACCGCGCTGTTGTCGTCGATGATGAATAACCTGCCGACGGTGCTGATCGGTGCGTTGTCGATCGATGCCAGCCAGGCTACCGGGGTGGTGAAAGAGGCAATGATCTACGCCAACGTGATCGGCAGCGACCTGGGGCCGAAAATCACCCCGATCGGTAGCCTGGCGACCTTGCTTTGGTTGCACGTGCTGGCGCGCAAGAATATTCAGATTGGTTGGGGGTATTACTTCAAGGTCGGGATCGTGCTGACGGTGCCGGTGTTGCTGGTGACCCTGGCGGCGTTGGCGTTGCGCCTGTCCATCTAAATAGCTTCCTGCAGGAGCACGGCTTGCCGGCGATGGTGTCCTTGAGATCGCCATCGCGAGCAAGCTTTGCTCCTACAGGGTTAGGGTCCAGTGTGTGGGAGCCTGCTCGCGATGGGGCCGGACCAGGCGCCACAAGGCTCAACCCTGGCCCGGCACGTTCGGCCACAGATCCGCCACCAGAAACAGCCGCTCGGCTTCTTCCCAGTCACCGTCGACGTTTTCAGTCAGGCGTACCAGCAACTGCGCAGGTGCCTGAGGGGCGAGCCCGCTCAGCCAGGTCTCCAGTTGCGTGCGCTCCCAGGTGTGCTCGGCAAGATAATGGGCGGGCGCGAGCCAGGCGTGCCGTGGCAAGGGTTGCCAGCGACCGGGCGGGCTCTGGGCGATAAAGTGTGCCCAGTCTCGCTGATGCAGCCAGCGTCCTTTGAGGTGTTGCGGATGGGCACAGTCGGGTGACTGGGTTTTGCCGGGCCATGGGTACAGCAGATAACCACCCAGCCATAAGTGTGCGCTGAACCCCAGGATATCCAGCGCGGCCAACGCATCGCGGCTTTCGGAGCGCGCGGAGATCGGCAGTTGATGGTGGGTCAGGTGCGCCAGCTTGCGGTCCAGTCGGTCATGGCATCCCGGTCCGAGCCACTGGGCAGTGTCGTGGCCTTCGCCGTTCTGGGGGCCCAGATACAATTTGATCGCCAATTCCAGGTGATGCACGCCGTCGCGGTCACGCAGCAGCATGTCCAGCTCGCCCAGCGTGTGGCCGTCGCGGCGGATCGGCAGGTTGGCGGCAATCAACTCGACGCCCGGCGCGTGCTGCACGGCAAACTGCCAGAGGCGTTCGTAATACAGGCCCAGGCGACGAGTCGGGCCGAGCGCCAGCCAGCGCTGCAGCTCGCGGCTGTCCTGATCGAGCTGAAGCAACCAGTGTTGCAGTCGTTCGGGGGCTTGTACCCAGTCGCTGCCGGCCAGTGGATGGCGTTGTGGCCAGGGTGTTTCGCAGAGCATCGGTGGCGCGAGGATGACCCAGGCCAGGTCGCGCACTTCGGGATGGCGCAACTGACGAGGTAAAGCCAGCAAGTCAGGAAATAAGGTCATCTTGCGAGCATAGCGCTTTGGTTCGCGGCTGAAAGGATTTTGTCTGCGGCGCGCTTTCGCCCATAATCGTGTTTTTCGCCGTCGTAGACCCTCGGAGTCCCATGGAGCAATTTCGTAATATCGGCATCATCGGTCGCCTGGGCAGTTCGCAGGTGCTGGATACCGTTCGCCGACTGAAAAGATTCCTGCTTGACCGGCACTTGCACGTGATTCTCGAGGACACCATCGCCGAAGTCCTGCCAGGCCATGGCCTGCAAACCTCATCGCGCAAGATGCTCGGCGAAGTCTGTGACATGGTGATTGTGGTGGGCGGTGACGGCAGCCTGCTGGGCGCCGCTCGGGCATTGGCACGGCACAATATTCCGGTGCTGGGGATCAACCGTGGCAACCTGGGCTTTCTGACCGACATCCGCCCGGATGAGCTGGAAGTCAAGGTCGCCGAAGTGCTCGACGGGCACTATCTGGTCGAAAACCGCTTCCTGTTGCAGGCCGAAGTTCGCCGTCACGCCGAAGCCATCGGCCAGGGCGATGCGCTGAACGACGTGGTGCTGCACCCCGGCAAATCGACGCGGATGATCGAGTTCGAGTTGTACATCGACGGCCAGTTTGTTTGCAGCCAAAAAGCCGACGGCCTGATCGTCGCCACACCCACCGGTTCCACGGCCTATGCGCTCTCGGCGGGCGGCCCGATCATGCATCCCAAGCTCGATGCCATTGTGATTGTGCCAATGTACCCCCATACCTTGTCAGGAAGGCCGATTGTGGTCGATGGCAATAGCGAGCTGAAAATCGTCGTGTCGAAGGATATGCAGATTTACCCGCAAGTCTCCTGTGACGGGCAGAACCACTTCACCTGCGCCCCCGGTGACACCATCACTGTGAGCAAGAAGGCGCAGAAACTGCGGTTGATTCATCCGCTGGACCATAACTACTACGAAGTCTGCCGGACCAAGCTGGGCTGGGGCAGCCGGTTGGGTGGTGGAGGCGACTGATGCTCGATCCCGCGCGTAGCTACGACCTGATCGGTGACGTGCACGGTTGCGCTCATACCCTTGAGCATTTGCTGGACCGACTCGGGTATCACAAGCAAGCTGGCGTCTGGCGCCATCCGTCACGCATGGCCGTGTTTCTCGGTGACATCATCGACCGCGGCCCGCGGATTCGCGAAGCGCTGCACATCGTTCACGACATGGTCGAGGCCGGTCAGGCGCTGTGCATCATGGGCAACCATGAATTCAACGCACTCGGCTGGAGCACGCCGGCGCCGCCCGGCAGCGGTAAGCAGTATGTGCGTGAACACACGCCTCGGCATGCGCGCCTGCTCGACGAAACCCTGACTCAATTTGCCGATCACCCGGCGGACTGGCACGACTTTCTTGCCTGGTTCTACGAGATGCCACTGTTCGTCGACGCCGGACGCTTCCGGGTCGTCCACGCCTGCTGGGACGGTGGCCTGATCGACGTGCTGCGTGCGCAGTATGCCGATGGCTGCATCGATGAACACTTCGTCCAGGCGGCGGCGGTTTCCGGCAGTTTCGCCTGCATGGCTTTCGACCGCTTGCTGCGCGGCACCGACATGCGCCTGCCGCACGGCTTGACCATGACCAGCGGCGACGGTCTGACGCGTTCGTTCTTCCGCACCAAGTTCTGGGAAGACAACCCGCAAACCTATGGCGATATTGTGTTCCAGCCAGATGCCTTGCCCGAGTCCGTGGCTCGCACGCCGCTGTCGCCGGTAGAAAAAAATAACCTGTTGCGCTACGGCATCGACGAACCGCTGTTGTTTGTCGGGCACTACTGGCGTAGCGGCAAACCGGCGCCGATCCGCCCGAACCTGGCCTGCCTGGATTACAGCGCGGTGTTGTACGGCAAGCTGGTTGCCTATCGGCTGGATCAGGAAACCCGTCTCGATCCACACAAGTTTGTCTGGGTCGATGTTGACCGGCCAGAGGTATTGCGATGAGTGTTGTGGCTGTTTTACGTCTGCCGCTGGCGGTGGACCTGAGTGGTTTCGTCAAATTGCTGCAACGCATGCACGTGCCGCATCGGGTCAGCGAAGAAGCCGGTGAACAGGTGCTGTGGGTGCCGGACGCGATCAGCGAAGACGTGCGCTCGCTGTACGAACGGTTTCCTGCGGGCGATCCCGAGCATCAACTGGATATCCCGGCTGCACAAGCGAATATCCAGCGTCCAGGGTTCGTCGAGCAACTGCGCCACAGCCCGGTGACGGCGCTGATTCTGCTGCTGAGCATGATCGTCGGCGCGGTGACATTGCTCGGCGAGAACCTCGACACGATGCGCTGGCTGACGTTCCTCGATTTTCGGGTGGTGGGCGAATACATCCACTTCACGCCGTTGGCCGACAGTCTGGCAGCGGGGCAGTGGTGGCGTCTGGTGACGCCGATGCTGATCCACTTCGGCGTTCTCCACCTGGCCATGAACGGCATGTGGTACTGGGAGCTGGGGCGGCGTATCGAGTCGCGTCAGGGCAGTATCAACCTGTTGGGGCTGACGTTGCTGTTCAGCCTGGTGTCGAACTACGCCCAATATTATTACGGCGGCGCGACCTTGTTCGGCGGCCTGTCCGGGGTGCTTTACGGCCTGCTCGGGCATTGCTGGATCTACCAGTTGCTGTCGCCGAACCCGGCATATCGCCTGCCTCGCGGGGTATTGGTGATGATGCTGGTGTGGTTGCTGCTGTGTATGTCGGGGCTGATCTCGATGATCGGTTTCGGCGAAATTGCCAATGCGGCGCACGTCGGCGGGTTACTCGTCGGATGCCTCACCGGTTTGTTGGGCGGCTTGTACAGTCGCCGTAGACTCTCTGTCCAATAAACTGCCGTCTAAATTGTGCTGTGAATAACGAGCGCGGAGACCTGATGTCCTCTTTTAACGAAATGATCAAAAACATCACGCCAGAGATCTACCAGAGCCTGAAACTGGCGGTAGAGATCGGTAAGTGGTCCGACGGCGGCAAACTGACTGCCGAGCAGCGCGAACTGTCGTTGCAGGCGATGATCGCCTGGGAAGTGCAGAACCTGCCCGAGGAACAACGCACCGGCTACATGGGCCCGCAGGAATGCAGTTCGAAGTCGATTACGGTGCCGAATATCCTGTTCAAGTCGGATGCCATCCATTGATCGAGATCGGCCGCGGTGCAATCAGCAAGATGTCGGCGCGCCTCGACGCGTCGACCGTGCAATACGCTTTTCGCCTGGGCGATACCGAGGTGCCGGTCAATCCCATGATCGGCAGCACGGTTCGCCTGGAATACCTGGGTGCGATCCACTGCATCCATTGCGGACGCAAAACCAAAACCAGCTTCAGCCAGGGTTACTGCTACCCGTGCATGACCAAACTGGCGCAGTGCGATGTCTGCATCATGAGTCCGGAGCGTTGCCACTATGACGCCGGCACTTGCCGTGAGCCGGCCTGGGGCGAGCAGTTCTGCATGACCGACCACGTGGTGTATCTGGCCAACTCGTCGGGCGTCAAGGTCGGGATCACCCGCGCTACACAGCTGCCAACCCGCTGGCTCGATCAGGGTGCCAGCCAGGCATTGCCGATCATGCGCGTGTCGACCCGTCAGCAATCCGGTTTCGTCGAAGACCTGTTCCGCAGTCAGGTGGCCGACAAGACCAACTGGCGCGCCTTGCTCAAGGGTGATGCGGCACCGGTTGACCTGAAACAGATTCGTGATCAACTGTTCGCAAGCTGTGCCGAGGGCGTGCAAGGACTGCAGGAGCGCTTCGGTCTGCAAGCGATTCAACCGGTATTTGATGTCGAACCGATTGAAATCCGTTACCCGGTCGAGCAGTACCCGGCCAAGATTGTCAGCTTCAATCTGGACAAGAACCCGATTGCCGAAGGCACGCTGTTGGGGATCAAGGGTCAATACCTGATCTTCGATACCGGCGTTATCAATATTCGTAAATACACGGCCTACCAGCTCGCCGTGCATCAGTAAAAGGACTCCAGCATGCGCACCGAACAACCGAAGATGATCTACCTGAAGGACTATCAGGCGCCCGAGTACCTGATCGACGAGACGCA
The DNA here is from genome assembly GCF_058800905.1 of Pseudomonas sp. GW822-FHT04C11. Taxonomy (NCBI): domain Bacteria; kingdom Pseudomonadati; phylum Pseudomonadota; class Gammaproteobacteria; order Pseudomonadales; family Pseudomonadaceae; genus Pseudomonas; species Pseudomonas sp. GW822-FHT04C11. The sequence goes on from NZ_JBXAMS010000029.1 coordinate 17,985, forward strand.
CCTGACCTTCGAGTTGTACGAGGACCACAGCCTGGTCCATGCGCAACTGGTGATGCGCCGCAATCCGGCCCGTGGCCCGGGCCTGCCGCCGCTTGTACTGGATGGCCAGCAACTCGAGCTGCTGTCGGTAGCCTTGGGCGACGCTGAACTGAGCGCCGGCGACTATCAACTGACGGAAAACCACCTGACCCTGCACCCGACCAGCGCCAGCTTCACGGTCGATACCAGCGTGCGGATTCACCCGGAAACCAATACCGCGCTGGAAGGCCTGTACAAGTCCAGCGGGATGTTCTGCACCCAGTGCGAGGCCGAGGGCTTTCGCAAGATCACCTATTACCTCGACCGCCCGGATGTGATGAGCAAGTTCACCACCACGGTGGTCGCCGAGCAGCACAGCTATCCGGTGCTGCTGTCCAACGGCAACCCGATTGCCTCCGGTCCCGGTGAAGACGGTCGGCACTGGGCGACCTGGGAAGATCCGTTCATGAAGCCGGCCTACCTGTTCGCGCTGGTGGCTGGTGACCTGTGGTGCGTCGAAGACACCTTCACCACCATGACCCAGCGCAGTGTGGCGTTGCGCATTTACGTCGAGCCGGAAAACATCGACAAGTGCCAGCACGCCATGAACAGCCTGAAGAAGTCCATGCGCTGGGACGAAGAAGTCTATGGTCGCGAGTACGACCTGGACATCTTCATGATCGTTGCAGTCAACGACTTCAACATGGGTGCCATGGAGAACAAGGGCCTCAATATCTTTAACTCCAGCTGCGTGCTGGCCCGTGCCGAAACCGCGACCGATGCCGCGCACCAGCGGGTTGAAGCGGTGGTGGCCCACGAATACTTCCACAACTGGTCGGGCAACCGCGTGACCTGCCGCGACTGGTTCCAGCTGTCGCTGAAGGAAGGTTTCACGGTGTTCCGTGATGCCGAGTTCTCCGCCGACATGCACTCGCGCACCGTCAAGCGCATCGAGGACGTGGCGTACCTGCGCACTCACCAGTTCGCCGAAGATGCCGGCCCGATGGCCCATGCGGTACGCCCGGATGCGTTCATCGAGATTTCCAACTTCTACACCTTGACCGTCTACGAGAAAGGTTCGGAAGTGGTGCGCATGATCCGCACCTTGCTCGGTTCCGAAGGTTTCCGTAAAGGCAGCGACCTGTATTTCGAACGTCACGATGGCCAGGCGGTCACCTGCGACGATTTCATCAAGGCCATGGAAGATGCCAACGGCGTCGACCTGACCCAGTTCAAACGCTGGTACAGCCAGGCCGGTACACCGCGTCTGGCGGTGAGCGAGTCTTACGATGCGGCGGCGAAAACCTACAGCCTGACCTTCCGCCAGAGCTGCCCGGCGACCCCGGACAAGGTTGAAAAACTGCCGTTCGTGATTCCGGTCGAACTGGGCCTGCTGGACAGCAAAGGTGCGGCGATCGCTCTTCGGTTGGCCGGTGAAGCGGCCGCTGACGGGACTTCCCGCGTGCTGTCGGTAACCGAGGCCGAGCAGACTTTTACCTTCGTCGACATCGCTGAACAACCGTTGCCCTCGCTGTTGCGCGGCTTCTCGGCACCGGTGAAACTGAGCTTCCCGTACAACCGCGATCAGCTGATGTTCCTGATGCAGCACGACAGCGACGGTTTTAACCGTTGGGAAGCCGGCCAGCAATTGTCGGTGCAGGTGTTGCAGGAACTGATCGCTCAGCATCAAGCGGGTCAGGCGTTGGTGCTGGATCAGCGACTGATCAGTGCATTGCGCACGGTGCTGGCGGATGAATCCCTGGATCAGGCCATGGTCGCCGAAATGCTCTCGCTGCCAAGCGAGGCCTACCTGACCGAAATCAGCGAAGTGGCGGATGTCGATGCGATTCACGCAGCCCGTGAATTCGCCCGCAAGCAACTGGCGGACAGCCTGTTCGACGCGCTGTGGTTGCGTTATCAGGCCAATCGCGAGCTGTCGAAGCAAACTGCTTACGTTGCCGAAGCCGAGCACTTCGCCCGTCGTAGCCTGCAAAACATTGCGTTGTCCTACCTGATGCTCAGTGGCAAGCCGGAAGTGCTGGCAGCGGCCCTTGAGCAGTTCGATGCCTGCGACAACATGACCGAGCGTCTGACGTCGTTGGCGGTGCTGGTGAATTCACCGTTCGAGGCCGATAAGGCCAAGGCACTGGCCAGTTTTGCCGAGCACTTCAAGGACAATCCGCTGGTCATGGACCAATGGTTCAGCGTTCAGGCCGGCAGCACGTTGCCGGGTGGCTTGCAGCGGGTTCAGCAGTTGATGAAGCACCCGGCGTTCAACATCAAGAACCCGAACAAGGTGCGGGCGCTGGTCGGTGCGTTTGCCGGGCAGAACCTGATCAACTTCCATGCGGCCGATGGTTCGGGGTATCGCTTCCTTGCGGATCTGGTGATCGAGCTGAATGGCTTCAATCCGCAGATCGCTTCGCGTCAATTGGCGCCGTTGACGCGCTGGCGTAAATACGACAGCGCCCGTCAGGCGTTGATGAAGGCAGAGCTGGAGCGCATTCGCGGCTCGGGTCAGCTGTCCAGCGATGTGTTCGAAGTGGTCAGCAAGAGTTTGGCGTGACCTGACCTCCGCTCCCGCAGGTGTTCACTCGAACCCTGCGGGAGCGAGCTTGCTCGCGATGGCGGCCTGACAGCCGACCCATCTCTTGCAGGTGTACATATCCGTTGCTGCGGTAACGGCGGCTGGCGGTTTCGCTCTTACAGCGACTCACTTTTTCAGACGCCAAAAAGTAAGCAAATGTATGGTCAGCCCACCTTCTGCCACCCAGCACTGATGAACGGTAAATCGAGCTTGCGCTAATG
>NZ_JBXAMS010000030.1:0-19109 GCF_058800905.1 Pseudomonas sp. GW822-FHT04C11
GAACTCAGCAGTGAAACGATGCATCGCCGATGGTAGTGTGGGGTTTCCCCATGTGAGAGTAGGTCATCGTCAAGATTGAATTCCGAAACCCCTGTCTGCTTACGCAGACAGGGGTTTTGTCATTTCAGAGGCCGCTAAAGGCTTCAAGCTCCCCGTGAAGACCCTGCCGCCTCGCCCTCCTGCGCGATGATTGGTGCAGAGCGCCTGTGCTGCATGATCAAGCGTCATCAAAAAAACGTAGGTTGAAAGCTCTAGCACGCCATTTAGCGGGCTCATGCAGGGAAAGACGTGCGTTTTGCATAAAAGCCTAAGTTTTCTCGGATCTGTGCCGAAAGACTGGTGAGACATGCGTGCACCAAAGTAGAGCCGCCTTAGAACGGTCTACGGCGTCACATGGAATGTTGCACCCGGAACGCATCCCCACTCCTTGCATAAGAAGTCCCATGAAATGAATCTCAAGTTCAGCCATAAAATCCTTTTGGCCGCTTCAGGCGTAGTGGTTCTGGCTTTTGCGTTGTTCACTTTGTACAACGACTACCTGCAGCGGAATACCATCCAGCAAAACCTCGACTCCTCCGTCCAGCAAGCCGGCGATCTGACGGCCAGCAGCGTCCAGAACTGGCTGAGTGGGCGAATCCTGGTACTGGAAAACCTCTCCCAGAACGTCGCGCACCAAGGCGCCAACGCAGACTTTGCCGGGCTGGTCGATCAGCCGGCCTTCACCTCGAATTTCCAGTTCACCTACGTCGGTCAGTCCAATGGCGTGTTTACCCAACGTCCTGACGCCAAAATGCCCGATGGTTACGATCCACGTCAGCGCCCTTGGTACAAGCAGGCCGTAGCTGCCGACAAAACCATGCTCACGCCGCCCTACATGGCCGCTGTTGGCGGGCTGGTGGTGACGATCGCCATGCCGGTGAAGAAGAACGGTGAACTGCTTGGCGTCGTCGGTGGTGACCTGAGTCTGGAAACCCTGGTGAAGATCATCAACTCGGTGGACTTCGGTGGTATCGGTCATGCGTTCCTGGTCAGTGCTGACGGCCAGGTGATCGTCAGCCCGGACAAAGACCAGGTGATGAAGAACCTCAAGGACATCTACCCAGGCTCGAACGTACGCATCGAGCGGGGGAATCAGGAAGTGCTCCTGAACAAGCAGGCGCGCATCCTGTCCTTTACCCCGGTTACCGGCTTGCCGAATGCTGAGTGGTACATCGGCCTGACGATCGATAGGGATAAGGCTTATGCGCCACTGAGCAAATTCCGCACGTCGGCACTGATTGCGATGTTCATCGCGGTGACCGCAATTGCCGTGCTGCTGAGTCTGTTGATTCAAGTGCTGATGCGTCCACTGACCACCATGGGCCGTGCGATGCAGGACATCGCTCAAGGCGAAGGCGATTTGACTCGCCGTCTGGCGGTGGAAAGCAAAGACGAGTTTGGTGAATTGGGCGGTGCCTTCAACCAGTTCGTGGAGCGGATTCACGCGTCGATTTCCGAAGTGTCGTCGGCCACGCGCCAGGTACATGACCTGTCGCAACGGGTCATGGCGTCGTCGAATGCTTCGATCATCGGCTCCGATGAGCAAAGCGCACGGACCAATAGCGTGGCGGCAGCGATCAACCAACTGGGTGCGGCCACTCAGGAGATTGCCCGTAATGCAGCGGACGCGTCGCAACACGCCAGCGGTGCCAGTGAGCAAGCTGACGACGGTCGTCAGGTGGTGGAACAAACGATTTTGGCGATGACCGAGTTGTCGCAAAAAATCAGCCTGTCGTGCACCCAGATTGAAACCCTGAACGCCAGCACCGACAACATCGGGCACATCCTCGATGTGATTAAAGGCATCTCGCAGCAGACCAACTTGCTGGCTCTCAACGCGGCCATCGAAGCGGCGCGGGCGGGTGAAGCCGGACGTGGTTTCGCGGTGGTGGCGGATGAAGTGCGCAACCTGGCCCATCGCACTCAGGAGTCGGCAGAGGAGATTCACAAGATGATCACCTCATTGCAGGTCGGCTCGCGTGAAGCGGTATCGACCATGAATGCCAGCCAGGTATCCAGTGAGGAAAGCGTCGAAGTGGCGAATCAGGCCGGTGCGCGGTTGATCAGCGTGACCCAGCGGATCACCGAAATCGACGGCATGAACCAGTCGGTTGCGGCCGCAACGGAAGAGCAGACGGCAGTGGTGGAAACCCTGAACGGTGACATCAATCAGATCAACCTGCTGAACCAGCAGGGCGTGGCCAACCTCAACGAAACATTGAAGGATTGCGATGCCTTGTCGCTGCAGGCCAACCGCCTGAAGCAACTGGTGGATAGCTTCAAGATTTAAACCGTTGCATGGATGCAAAAAAACGCGATGAAGTCGGTCTGACTCATCGCGTTTTTTTATGACGAAAATTCCCTACGCAAACAAATTGCGCGCGTTGCTCATCGAGTCATCGGCAAACCCCTGCACGAAGTCCTTGAACCCCGGCATTGCTTCTGCGCCGCCCTGGGCGGGTTCTGCGATGATGGTCCAGGTTGCGCGCGACTTGCCGGCGCTCAGGGGCTCGACACTCATGGCAGCCCACAACTGACCAACGCCCAAGGTGTTGTAGATGGTAGTCCAGGTCATGCTCAGCGCCTGGTTGTCGCGGGAGTTGAGTTGTTCGACGACCAGGTTGCCGTCCTTGAAGAACTTCTTGCGCAGCGACGACACACCTTCGCCGGTCATCTCGATGTGCGACAGCGCCGGGATGAACTTGTCGAAGCCGGCGAAGTTGCCGACCACTTCCCAAACCCGCGACGCCTCGGCGGGTATTTCCACCGACGACACAACGTGGCAGCCGTGCGGGTTTTTGATCAGGGTATCGGGTTGCAGAGTGCTCATGGTCTTGCTCCATTTCTACGGGTGGTGAATCAGATGAAGTTGATTTCTTTCAGGTAGTCGCAGCCGCGACGCAGCAGCGCCGGAGACTTTTGCGGGTAGTGCGTGCCCATTTGCTGCACACCGGCCTGGGCATTGGCGTGGCCGATCATCGAGATGTCGCCGATGTCCTCCTCGAAGCCGTTGAGGTAGAAACCCAGCACGCCAAACAACGCGTTATCGCTGTCGACCCGACCCAGTTGCTGTTGCCAGTCGGCGACGCTGACCATTTGAAACTCGCGGCCGGCCTCGCGGAACGAAGCGACGTAGGCGTCCCAGCTCAGCGGTTCAGGGTTGTGCAGGTTGAACACCGCCTGTTCGGGCTGATAACGGCTGGCGTGAAAGGCGATGAAGCGCGCGAGGAAGTCCACCGGCATCAAGTCGAAGTTCAGTGCGAACTCCGGCACCTGGCCGAGCTGGATCGAGCCTTTGAGCATCAGCATCAGACGGTTCTTGTGCGGCTGGCAGACGCCGGTGAGGCTGTTGAAACTGATGTTGCCTGGTCGGTAGAGGTTGACCCGCACCCCGCGCTCGCGAGCACGCTCAAGGATCCGTTCGCCGACCCATTTGGACAGGTTGTAGCCGTTCTTGATGTAGATCGGCGGAGTCTGCGCGGCGGGTTGTTCGAGCACTCGCCCCTCGGCGTCGATGGTGCTGGAGGCCGACAGCGTGGAGACGAAATTGAAGATCTTCTTGCTGCGCCCTTCGCAGAGCCGCAAGCACTCGAAAATCGGCTCGACGTTATCCCGGGCCAACGACTCGTAATCGAGTACGTGGTTGACGTTGGCGGCGTTGTGTACCAACGCACCGAACTCCCGATCCAGCCGCTCATATACCTCCGGCGTCAGGCCCAGTGCCGGTTGCGTGATGTCCGCTGCGTAGACCCGCACCCGAGTCAGGTCCAGGTGCTCCAGACGGTTCTCACGCAGCGATTCGGCGAAGCGCTGCGCAGCACTTTGCCCGGCACCGTCACGCACCAGGCACGCGACTTCGCTGGCGCCCCAGGCCAGCAGCGCTTCGACGATATGCACGCCGACGAAGCTGTTGGCGCCGGTAACGATGACCTTGTGCACATCGCCCATTCGGCTGACCGGCAAGGGCTGTACATCGAGCTCGCGGAAGGCATCGGCCAGGGCTTTTTCGCTGAGCACTTCTTCGCCGGCAGAACCTCTGACCAGCGTGGCCAGCCTGGCGATGGTCGGGACTTCGATGAAGCGGTTGATCGAGATACTGCGTCCGAACTGCTCGCGTATCTGCAGCAACATGCGCGACAACAGGATCGAGTGCCCGCCCAGATTGAAGAAGTTTTCGTCGGTGGAAATGTCGCCTGCCGGCAACTCCAGCAGATCGGCCCAGAGCTCCAGCAGTTGCGCCTCGTCGGTGGACTCGGGTAACCGACGCTGAAGGTTTTCGAGGACACTGACCGGCATCGCCAGCAGCGCCCGGCGATCGACTTTACCGTTGCTGGCAAAAGGCATGTTCGCCAACTCAGTCCAGGCGATGGGCTGCATGTAGTCCGGCAAGAACTGCTGGGCGTGAGCTTTCAGCGCTTCGCGCGCTACGCCTGGCTGGTCTTCCTGGGGTTGTGCGAGGAACGCCAGAATCCTTCGATGACTGTCGATCACTACGGCCACCTGGCGGAACAACTGGCTGTCGCGCAGGCAGCGCTCGATCTCCTCCGGCTCGACCCGATAGCCGCGGATCTTCACCTGATTGTCTCGTCGTCCACAGAGCTCGATGCCGTCGGCGGTCCACTTCGCCATATCGCCGGTGCGATAGGCACGCAAACTTTGGCCGCCCGGCAAGGGCAATTGCAGGTAGCGTTCGGCGGTCTGCTGCGGGTTGTTCAAATAGCCCAGGCACACCCCCGGACCGACGATGTACAGCTCACCGACGGTCTGCTCGACCACGGGCTGAAAGTTCTCGTCGAGGATCAGCACCTGACTGTTGGCAATCGGTGCCCCGAGGCTGCGATTGCTGTCACCGACCTGCAGTTGTCGGGCGGTGATCAGCACTGTGGCTTCGGTCGGGCCATACAGGTTGTAGAGCTTGCCTTGTTGGGTCAGCTGTTTGATCACATGGGGTTCGCAGACGTCGCCCCCGGTCATCACATGTGCAAGGTCGCGCAACTGATCCAGCGGCAGAATGCTCAGCAGCGCTGGCGGCAAAAACGCGTGGCTGAGCTGATGATGACGGATCAACTCGATCAGTTGCAGCGGGTCACGACGCTGGTCGTCGTTGGGTACGATCAGCTCGGCGCCCTGGATCAGCGCCGGAAAAATATCGATCAACGAGGAGTCGAAACTCAGCGATGAAAACTGCAACACCCGACTCCGTTCCGTCAGCCCGACGTAATCGGCATACCACGCGGTGAAGTGCCCCAGATTGTTTTGGCTGAGCAACACGCCCTTGGGATGACCGGTGGTGCCCGACGTGTAGAGCGCCATGCACGGCGCCTGGCTGCCGGGACGCAGGCGCATCAACGGCAAGCAGGGATTTGCCTCGCGGGCGTCGATGCCACTGATGTCGAGCCCCGGCATCTCATCGCTCAGCGGGTGCTGGCCATCGTGCAACAACAGCACGGCGCCAGCGTTCTCCAGGATGTACTGCTGACGTTGCAGCGGGTGGCTGGGTTCGAGTGGCAGGTACACCGCGCCACTGCCGAGGATCGCCAGAATGCCGGCGAACAATGCACTGGATTTCGGCAGGCAAATACCCACGACCACCGGTCCCTCAACCGCCCGGTGCTGCTCGATCAATGGCAGCAGCCGTTGTTGGATTGCCAGGCTCCGGGCGTACAAGTCGCCATAGCTGAGCACCTCACCGGCAATGTGCAGCGCCGGGCGTTCACGGAAGGTTTTGAAACTCTGTTCGAGCCGCTCGATCATCGGGATTTGCCCGAGTTGCAGCAGCTGCGGTTGCGCGTTGAGGTTTAGCCGGTGGGCATAGGCCAGACTCTCCAGCGTCAACAAGCTTTCTTCACGCTGATGACGACCGGGCGCGGCCGTTGCAGCTTGCGTGAAGTACTCGGCATCGCGGGAAAAACGGCTGACCTCAAGCGCCACGCGGTCAACCAATTCAGCGATGACTCTCAGGCGCAGCGCCTGGCCATTACCAGAGGCTTCGTCGGCGACGGGGACGCGAGCGATCAGTCGCTGGTCGCCGCTCGATATGTAGCGGCACAGCACGTCGATAGGCGGCAGACCGCTGGCGTCTTCAGGTCCCAGGCCCAGGCGCACGCTCAGCTGTGCGCACTCGCCCTGGTCGCGCAGACGTTGCGCCGGAATGGCCAGGCTGCCGTCATCGATCAGCAGCTCGGCGTTACCGACCGATTGTTCGCTCAGGGTGTGGCTGTCGCTCAATCGCGTCAGCGTATGGCCGTGTTGTTCCAGCTCCAGCGCCAGCTCATTCAAGGCCTGGCTTTGACCGATGAGCAGAATGTCGAGACGTCTCATGATGTTCTCCTCGGCTAGATCAGGTAGTCGCTCAGGGCGTCTTGCACGCACGGTGAATCGAGCAGCGAACTGCTGCGGAAAAACCGCACGATGTTGGCAACCAGCGGGTGATGGCGATTGATCGGGAAGGCCAGGCCTGCCACTTCGCTTTTGAGTGCGGCCTTGGCGGCATCGCTGATGTGCAGGTGTTCGATCAACCGGAAATCGAACGATTTCTGAATGTCGTTAGTCAGGTAGTGAGTGATGAATACCGGCAGAATCTTCGCGATCAGTTGGCGGTCGTCTTCGTTAGCCGAGTGCCAATAGATCCGAACCAGCCGTGACCAGAACCCCGAGTGGCGGCCCTCGTCGAGCAAGTGGTCAGCCATCAGGCCCTTGATCGATTGCTTGACCGTGTCGTCCTTGGCGAATGCCGCGACGTCGTTGGTCACGGTGCTTTCCGCGATGGCCACGCAGATCAGCTCAACGGCGCTGCGCAGATGTTCCGGGGCCAGCGCCAACGCTGCAGGAATTGCCCTGCTCAGCTCGATTTCATGCGGCAGTTCGATCGGCGTGATGCCGGTCATGGCCACGGTCTGCTGCATGAAATCCATCGCCACCAGCGCGTGGTAATCCTCATCCACCACCACGGTCATGGCGTCATAGCGACAGGCGAACGGGAAGGGCACGGCGAAGCGATTCTTGGCGATGCTGCGGGCGGTCTTGTCGACGATTTCGGTTTCGAAAATCACCACGTCGTTGATGAACTTATAGAGCGTCTGCACCAATGCAAAGTCGCGTTGTTCCGGGCATTCGCGGACAAAGGTTTCGCTCAGCACCAGCGGTTGGCGGCTCAAGGGATAGATCAGTTTGTCGTCGTTTTCGACCATGCGCCGCGGACGTGTACGGATAGTCGCGCGGTTTTCCCAGGCGTCGGCGAAGGATTGGTAGTCGGCGGCGTTCATGCGCTCACCTCGGCGACCGATTCACGCATGCTCAGGCGCAAGCCGTCCCACAGTGCGATACGGCTTTCCACTGCGGCGATGGCTGCGGCATAGACGTCTTCTTGTCGTTGCGGATCGCCATCGACCAAGCGTGCCAGGAGTGTTTCGGCGGCGGGGCCGTGGTCTTCGGAGTCGACTTCGATGTGCCGCTCCAGGTAGTAACGAAAGGTCGGCGCCTGTTCGATGCCTATGCCCCAATCGTCGAGAATGCGCTGGAACATCTGCGGAATGACGCTTTCACGTCCATGCAAAAACGCAGCGGCAACGCTGTGCCCCGGCGCATACAGCGCGGTGTGCAAGGTGTGCCGGACAAAGTTCGATGCGGCCGGGTCGACGTCCACGCTTTGCAGGGCGACGTCGTAGCTCACGCCTTCCTTTTGCAGGGCGACGAAGCGCTCCACGGCCGCCGTGCTGGCGCCGATTTCGCGCATCGCATCCAGGTACAACTCGAAATGGCTGTAGTGACCGTGATCGAGTCGGTCATCGGACTCTTCGCCAAGGACGATTTCGTTGATCAGGCGCGCCGCTTGAGGGTCTTGGGGCGGTAGCCAGGGCAGCTGCACGCACGTGAGTTCCTGTTGCAGGCGTTTGGTCAGTGACATGAAGTCCCATACAGCAAATACATGGGTTTCCATAAAGCGTTGAAGTATTGACAGTGAATGGATCTCGGCAAAGATAGGGTGAGCGCTCAGGGCTGCTTTTTTTTGGTCGAGAAGTGCTTTATTGGGTTTCATGAGAGACCTATAAGTTGTGAGTTAAGTTGTTCGATTGGCAGAGGTTTATTAGGCGAGTTCAAACACGGTGCGGCCTGATCTTTTTAATAGGCGAACAAGTACCTCAAACAAACGTTGATGCAGTTCATGGTGTTGGCGGACCTTGCCAGGCAAGGCGTTGCGTGCGTCGATGGTGCTTGGCGGTCAGATGCCGAGATGAGTATTACAGACCTTGGCATTGACCGTGCCGACAAGTAAGCGGGAGCTTGAAGTTGTCGGCGGAGAAAAATTAATACATGAAACAAGTAGCGGGCAAGTGTTTTTTATATTATTTGTCAAGTGTATTTTTTTGGGCGCGACAAGTTTCGATAAAACTTCTGGATTAAGTTTTATTGGGATGAAGTTGTTCCTTCCGGCTTATATAAGTCAGAATTTAAATGAGTGAATGCCTCACTCGGAGCAACTTTGTATCTGGGGAGTTGATGTTTTTTTTGATGTGGTGGGCAGGAGGAGGGCACGGCCCATCTCTTCCCGTCCTTTGGCAAGCCTCCTTTTGTTCGTCCATCACGCGAGGGCTGTGCAGGCAGATTTACACGCCGCTCGTCCTTTTTTAGTCGGCAAACCAAGAGTGAGCCCAAAAAGCCAGTACTGCTATCACTGGCGCAGGGAGGGGCAGGGGTTTTCAGAGAGGAAAGTAGGGATTGGTGTCGCCAGCGCTTCTCGAGAACCTGTGCCTCATGGCACAGGCGTCAGGCGCTTACTCGCTGAGCAGGCCCAGATGGGTGTTGATAATCTGCAGCAGACGATGGCGCTGAGTGGTGGTGAAAAAATGATTACCGGTCATTTCTATCAGTTCGAATTCACGGCGAGTGAATTCGCGCCAATTGACCATGCTTTCAAGGGGGGCCAGCGGATCGTCGCTGCCGTAGAAAGCAGTCATCGGGATGTGCAGGCTGCGACTGGAAGGGTCGGCCCAGGACTCGAGCAGTTTCAAGTCACTGTGTATCAGTGCTTCGAAGGCGGCGAGTTGATCGCTGGCTGTTGCATCGAGAAGCGCACCTGGGCTTGAGGGTGCATAACTGTGCCGGATGTTCGGCAGACTATGCTGCGGCGCAGAGGCGGGTCGGGTATCCGGGCTGCGGCAACCGGAAATGAACAAGTGACGGGTTTGCCCCGGGCAGTGGGTTTCACTCAACTTGGCCAGCTCGTAGGCCAGAATTGCGCCCAGGCCATGGCCAAACAGCGCATGGGGTTCGGACAAGTAAGGTTGTAGCGCCGCAAAGGCGTCGACCAGCAGCGGTGGCCATTGTTCGTAGCGAGTCCGGTTCTGCGGATTGTCATGGCCGGGAAGCCTGAACGCGAGTAGTTCAATGTGCTCGCTCAGCGCTTGAGTCCAACTGCGGAACTGCTCGGGGTCGGCACCAGCTTCGCCGAAGCAGATCAGCCTGACGTCCGTCGTCTGGCTGGCGCTGATCACGGTCAGCCATGGAGTGTTCCGGGTGTGCACGGCTTTTCTTGTACGATTCACGTCGATGATTTCTTGCCCTGAGGTTCAAGGCTGTTCAGGTAACGCGTGATGACCTCGACACCCCGGTTCAGGTGGTTCTGAAGCTTTGTTACGGTTAGCGCGATGTCTCGGGCTTGTGCAGCGAGCAGCAGGTCACGGTGATCTTCCTGGGACAGCTTGCCGAGCCCCATGGCTTCAAGGTTGAAGCGCAGAAAGCGTTCCTCTTCCCACAGACCGCCTTCCACCAGGCTGAGGAGCCTGCGGTTGGGCGCCTTGCGGTATAGCGTCATGTGGAACAAACGGTTAAGCCTGCCGATCTCGGCATAATCGGTCTGTGTTTCGAGGTCGTCGATATAACGCTCGGCCTCGGCAAAATCTTCGTCGTCGAGCAGCGGAATCGACAGGCGCAGGGCCTCGGACTCCAGCAGGATACGCAGGGCATAGGTTTCGGCGGCGTCACCTTCGACCAATGGTGCGACAACCGCGCCTTTGTGTGCGACAACATGCAGCAGTGATTGCGCCTCGAGCTGGCGCAAGGCTTCGCGCACCGGCATGCGACTGACACCGAACAGGTCGGCCAGGTCTTGCTGGCGCAGCGCGGTACCGCAAGGCAAACGGCCGTCGAGAATCGCCGAGCGCAGGGTTTCTTCGATCACCGATCGCGCAAGGTGAGCGGGGATTGGGCCGCTGACCGGGATAGTACTTAAAGGGTTGGGCTTCTGTGTCACGACAACGCACCCTGATTAAAATGAAAAATATTGGATCCAATGCACACTAGTGACTGCCTTGCTGGTTGTCAAACCGGCAAAACAAATCAGTTTCCGTTAGTTTTATGCCACTGGCATTGCCACCAAACAGAGCATCACTGGCTACGTTTTTTTCAACTGCTTGCGCTTTCTCAAGTTTAGCGTGCTCGCGGTGATTGCACCGTGCCATTGTCTTTTATCCATCAAGGCTTCACCATCCATCGATTTCCAACCGCCCTTTGGACTCACTGCATTGCAGGCACGTTTCGCTCTCCCTCGGCCCCTGCGCTGGTTGTGTTCAGCACTGCTGATTGCTGGCGTCTTGCTGGGCGGTCTGCATGCCGATTGGGATTTTTCGCTGATCAGCCGCCGGGCCGAAACATTGTACGGGCCGTTGGGTGAAGGCAAGCAACGAATCGATGCCTGGCAACACCTGCTGGCGGCACAGAAGCAAACTCCGGAGCTGGAACAGCTCAATGTGGTCAATCTGTTCTTCAACAAGCAGATGCATTACGTGGAAGACATCGACCTGTGGCACGTCGAGGACTACTGGGCGACACCGATCGAAGCCTTGTGGAAGGGTGCTGGCGATTGTGAGGACTATGCGATCGCCAAGTATTTCAGCCTGCGCCATCTTGGGGTTTCCAGTGACAAATTGCGCATCACTTACGTCAAGGCCCTGCGCCAGAATCGCGCGCACATGGTCTTGACCTACTATTCAAGCCCGGACGCCATGCCGTTGGTACTCGACAGCCTGATGGATGCGATCCAGCCGGCCAGCCAGCGCACCGATTTGCTGCCGGTCTACTCCTTCAATGCCGAAGGGCTTTGGTTGCCGGGTGCCAAGGGCAATAAAAAAGTCGGTGACACCAAGCGTCTGTCCCGTTGGCAGGATGTGTTGAAGAAAATGCAGGCCGAAGGATTTCCGGTCGAGACGACTCACTAGGAGCATGCGCTTAGATGTCTTTGTTCAAACAACTGTTGATCGCTATCTGTCTGTTCCTGGTCGTCGCCTTCAGTGGCAGCTTCATGGTCGGCCTGGAGAGTTCGCGGACCCAGTACGTCAATCAGTTGCGCTCCCATGCGCAGGACGCAGCGACCGCGCTGGCGCTTTCGCTGACGCCGAGCATCGATGACCCGGCGATGGTCGAGCTGATGGTCAGCTCGATCTTCGACAGCGGTTATTACGCGAGTATTCGCGTGGTCGACCTCAAAACCGACAAAGCCATCGTCGAGCGCAGTGGCATTCCGGAAGTCAGCAGCGTGCCCGGCTGGTTCGTCAAATTGATCGCTCTGGAACCTGCTGGCGGTGATGCGCTGGTCAGCCGTGGCTGGGAACAGGCGGCCAGGGTCGAGGTCATCAGCCACCCGATGTTCGCCGTGGCCAAGCTCTGGCAGAGCGCTCTGGGCAGTCTGGGATGGTTGCTGATCTGCGGCGCGTTAAGCGCGGTACTCGGCGCACTGTTACTGCGTCGACAATTGAAACCGCTGGATTACATGGTCAAGCAATCCCACGCCATCGCCCGTCGCGAGTTTCTCAGCCTGCCCGAGCTGCCGCGTACCCCGGAACTGCGGCGCGTGGTGCAGGCGATGAACCAGATGGTCGAGAAACTCAAGGCGTTGTTTCAGGAGCAGGCTGAGCGCAGTGAAAAACTGCGGGTCGAGTCCTATCAGGACACCCTGACGGGATTGGCTAACCGGCGTTATTTCGAGATGCAATTGAACGCCCGGGTAAGCAACCCGGAGCAGGCCAGTTCGGGTTATCTGTTGCTGTTGCGGGTCAAGGACCTGGCCGGTTTGAACCAGCGTCTTGGCGGTCAACGCACCGACCAGTTGCTGCGGTCGGTCGGTGAGCAATTGTCGCGTGAGTGCGCCAGATTCCCGGAAACCCAGAACCTGGTGACGCGTATTCGCGGTGGTGAATTTGCCGTGCTGGCGCCTGGTCTGGTGCGCGAAGAGGCGCTGCAACTGGCGCAGAGCCTGGACAGCGCGCTGGCCAGTCTGTACGCAACCGGGGCGACTGATGTGGCGTCGGTGGCGTCGATCGGTTTGGCGCCGTTTGCCCATGGCGACACGCCGCAGGCGGTGTTGAGCCTGGCGGATCAGGCGTTGTCACAGGCGGAAGCAGAGGGCGAGGTGAACTGGGCGTGCCTGGATCACGGCGCAGCGGCCATTGTCGGCGACGATCACCATGCGTGGCATACCTTGCTCGATCAGGCACTGAATCAGCAGCGATTCGAATTGTACTTCCAACCGGTCGTGGCCAGTCAGGACACGCAGTTGGTGCTGCATTACAAAGTGCTCTCGCGCTTGCTCGATGAGCAGGGCAAGACTATCCCTGCCGGGCGCTTCCTGCCGTGGCTGGAGCGTTTTGGCTGGACCGCGCGGCTGGACCGTCTGATGCTGGAACGGGTGTTGGCGCAGATGGCGGGCCATGAAGACTCGCTGGCGCTGAACCTGTCCGCCGCCACCCTGGCGGATCCGCAAGCCCTGAATAAAGTCTTCGAAATCCTGCGCGAGCATTCCAGTCTGGGACCACGCTTGACCCTGGAGATCGGTGAAGAGCAATTACCTGATCAGGCCGTGCTTGAACAGCTGACCCGTCGTCTGCGTGAGCTGGGCTTCTCCCTGAGCCTGCAGCGCTTTGGCGGTCGCTTCAGCATGATCGGCAACCTGGCGCGGCTGGGACTGGCCTATCTGAAAATCGATGGCAGTTACATCCGTGCCATTGATCAGGAAAGCGATAAGCGTCTGTTCATCGAAGCCATCCAGCGCGCCGCCCACAGCATCGATCTGCCGTTGATTGCCGAGCGAGTGGAGACTGAAGGGGAGTTACGGGTGATTCGCGAGATGGGTGTGTACGGCGTGCAAGGGCAGTTGTTTGGTGAGCCGAAGCCTTGGCAGTAAGGCTTGATCGTTCCCACTCTGCGTGGGAATACAGCCCGTGACGCTTTGCGTCACATGCAGAAGCGGACGCAGAGCGTCCATTGAGGCGTGCCCACGCGGGAGCGTGGGACCGAGCGGCGTTGTGGGGGTTAGATCAACCCGCCTTCATCTTCATCAATCAAGTGACTCAAACCACCCAGCGCTTCGCGGGCCTGGGTCCGGTCCATCAGTTTGGCTTGCGCGGCCGCTGGCAGGTCGGTGACGCGAATCACCCCTTTGCTGGTCAGCACCTGAATCAGGTCGTCGAGTACCCGGATCATCTCCAGGTCGCTTTGCTTGAGCTGCTTGAGGCTGGTCTCCATCACTTCGTTGGCGTACCAGGCCTGGATTTCATGGTGATCGGAGGGCAGCGTTTCTGTAGCCTCCGCGTAAGCCGTCGCTTCCACGCGCACCAACTGGCCTTGCGCATCGCGTTGCACGTAGAACATCGAAAATCCCTCATGAATGAACCCGCGTCGTGCTGTCAGCAGGATAGGCCAACGCGTACGAGTATGCGGTGCCACGACGAAATCGTCACCCGCTGGCGACTGACAGCACCGTGACAGCCGCTCATTACGAGCGGCCGTCAGGGGCTTGATCAGGTGTTGTTGTGGTCGATCTTGATGGTCGGGTCGCTACCGGCGATCAGCGAGTTGATGCTCTGACCGGACCAGTTATTGCCTTCCAGTTTGATCGTCACATCAGCGTTGGCCACGCCGCCGGCCGCGTTAAGCTTGCCTTCGGAGCTGACCTGCAACGTCGACACACCTTCAACCGTGCTGATTTTCAGGAAGTTGTCGATGGTGCTGCCGCTTTCGCCCTGCAACAGATCCCGCAGGTCGATCCGGTCGCCTTCGCTGGCCTTGAAGTCCTTGATCACATCGTTACCGGTGTCGCCGGCCTTCCAGACGAATGTATCGGCACCCGATCCGCCAATCAGGATGTCGTTACCCTGACCGCCGATTAGCGTGTCGTTACCCGTACCGCCCAGCAGGATGTCATTGCCCTTGCCGCCGTCGAGGATGTCGTTGCCACCCTGGCCGAAGAGGATGTCGTTACCGGTACCGCCCAATAGCGTGTCATTACCGTCATGAGCGCCGGACACATCGAACGCGGTGTAGTGCTCGGTGATGTACTGGTGCACGTTGCTGGTGGTGACTTTGCTGAGATCCACGCCGGTCTGCTGGGCCACGAAGGCCTGCATGGCCTGGTAGCCCTCACCGGCAATGCCGTTGAAGCTCACCAGGTCGCCGAACAGGATGTCGTTGCCGTCGCCGCCATTAACCGTATCGGCGCCCGGCATGGTCGCTTCGGTGTGACCGATGATCGAGTTGGCCAGGTTGGCCGGATCGATGTTGCTTTGCGGTTTGCCGTCGGTGTCGAACGGTTTCAGGTCGCTGAGGCTGACATCGCTGTTCAGGCCGATGGCCTCGACCTGCGACAACTTGCCGAGCAACGCGAAGCTGTCGTTGGAGTTGCTGGTGGTACTGCTATCGGAGCTGTAGCCCGTGCCGTCCAGTTTCGACAACTCATAGGTGCCATCGCCTTGAGCGTGGAGCATCCCCAGGTCTTTGCTGACCCAGCGGTTGCCGTTATAGGTCTGCAGCGTCGTTGAACCATCGGTGTTGATGGAGAGGTAATGGGTGTTGTCCAGATACTTGGAGAACGTATTCCCCAAGGTGTAGTTGCTGGTTGTGACGACGTCATCCAGCTTCGCACCACCGCTGTACAGCGTCGGGTTGGTCTGCTCGCCGGACTGATAGTACGTTGGCTTTCCGTCGGTAATGAAATACGTCAGGTTGGTCGCGTTGCTGTTACTGGTGGCCATGCTGCTCTGGAAGAAGTTGGCCGTGGTCTTGAACACGTCTTCGTAGTTGGTGCCGCCGCCGGAAGCCATAGAGTCCAGCACCGACTTGAGCAGGGGCAGGGCATTCGGGTCGTTCAGGTTGACCGCAATCTGCTTGTTGACCTGAGTATCGAAGTCCGCGAGGAAGACGTTCACCGTGCCCGAAGTGCTGGCGCCCAGGCTGTTCTTGAGGGTGTTGAACACCGATGTCAGTGAGTCTTTGGCGGCGCTGATCGAGGTGGCGCTCATGCTGCCCGAGCTGTCGACCATGAACGCAATGTTGTAGTTGGTGCCTGGCACCACGGTCAGCCCGCCGATGTCGGCGATCATGATGTCGTTGCCGTTAGTACCGACGAAATTGTCATCCCCTGAAGTGCCGACCAACGGGTTATACACCGCCGGGTAAACCGTGACCGGGATCTGCGCAGTACTTGGCGCCGAGCCGCCGAGGGACTCGGTGGAAGTCGAGGTGACCGTCAGATTGATCGAGCCATTGAAGTACGGTGGCGGAGTGAGCGTCAGGCTGCCGAGATTCCAGCCAGTGACATTTGCTTCACCGGTGGTCGCCACGGTGAAGGTATGTCCCGCGCCATCGCTCAGCACGGAACCTGCCGGCATACCGCCGATTTTCACGCTCAGGCTTTCGGAGCCGTCGGTGTCGGTCAGTGCGGTGGTGATTTTTGACAGATGAACGCTGCCGCCCTCGGCGCCGGTGTTGAGCTTGTAGCCGTCGTAGTAGCCTTCGCCATTGGTGCCGTGCAGATCGGAGACCGTCACACCAGCATTGATCAGGTCGGTGACACCCGTGTAGATCGGCACGCCAGCGCTGCTCAGGTCGACGGCCGGGGCGCCGTTGACCGACAGGTTGACGTCGTAGCTGCCCGGGCCATTTTGGTTGTGGTGGTAGATGTCCAGGGTGTAGTAACCGCTGGTGGTCGGCGTGAACGATCCGGAGATTTGGCCACCCGCGCCCCACGTGGCACCGGCCACGTTATTACCGCCGATGGTCACCAGCAGACTGTCATCAGCAATACCGCTGAAGCTGTAGGTCTTGCCGGCTTCGAGGTAGATCAGCCCGGAAGTTTTCGACGCGGTACCGGCTGCAACGTTGCTGTCGGACTGCACGTTGCTCACGGTACCGCTGCTGTTCGGAGTACCGGCAGCATCGATCACGGATTTCAGGGTTTCAGCTGGCGCGCCACTACCGCTGGTGCCGAGACCGGCCAGACCGGTCCAGACCTCCTTGATCAGGCCCGTCGAGTTCACGCTGTTGTCGGCGATGCTGAGTGTCGGTGCATCGGCAACGGGAGTGATATCGACTTTCAGCGTGCCGGTGCTGCCCAGCAGTTGGCCGTCGGTTGGCTGGAACTGGATTTGTGCGTAATCCGCCTGTTGATTGCCCACTCCGGTGCCGCCGTAGCCATTGGTGCCGGATTCGTTGGCATCAGGCATGAAGCGCAGCTTGCCTGCGTCGATGTCGGCCTTGCTGAAAGTCTGGTTGTTGGCCACGTCTTTCCAAGTCGAACCGTCCAGGTACTGCAACTTGCCGTCGCCCGGCAGCTGGGTGATTTTCACGCCCAGGCTGGCGGCAGGACTGTCGACATCGCTCACACCGAAATTCGACCAGCCGAGGATCAGCGGCGTGTCTTCAGTGCCGGTGACCGCACCGCCGGTAGCGACCGGAGCATCGTTGACCGCGACCACATTGACGGTGGTGGTGGCGACGTTGGAGTAATTGCTGCCGTCGGTCACGGTCACGGTGATGGTCCGCGGCGTGGTGCTCGGGTCTTCACTGTTGTTGGTGAAGGTGATGTTCTTGATCTGCTGCATGTAGTCGGCCAGCGTTGCATTGCCGGACAGCGTCAGGGTGATCGAACCATCCTTGCTGTTGGCGTTGATGCTGATGCCGTTGACGCTGTTGCCCAGGTTCAGCGAGTCGCCCGGCTGACGGTTGGTCAACACGATGGTGGCGCCGGTCAGCATGGTGCTGTCCGGGTCGGTGATCGTGAGGTCGGTGTCGCCAATCGATACGCCCGGGCCGGTGGTGCCTTCGGTGAAGGTGACGTTGTAATTGGCACCGGTCGCGCCGCTGGAGTTGTTGGCGTCCAGGTCGATGACGGGCGGAGCATCGTTGTCGATGATCGACGTGTTGACGCTGCCATTGGTGCTGCTGACCACCAGGTTTTCGAAGTTGCCACCGCTGGCCGAGTCGATCTTGACCACGATGTTTTCGGTAGGCTCGGTGATCTTGTCATCGATGGTCGCGATATTGAAACTGGCGCTGCTGGCACCCGCCGGGATTTTCACCGTGTACACACCGGTAAAGTCCGAGCCGTCGGTGGCCGTGCCGCTGTAGACGACCTTCAGCGTCACGTCGGTTTGCGCAGGGTGCGTCAGGGTCACGGTGTAGCTGGCGGTCTGGCCTTCGGTGACCTGACTGCTGCCGCTGATGCTGACTTCGGTTTTATCGATGGTGTCGGTGACGCTGGTTACCGCTGGGGTATCGCTGGTGACCAGTTTTTCGAAATTGCCACCGGTGCTGGCGGTGATCTTGGCGTTGACCGAGCCGGCGTCGAGGTAGACATCATCTTTCGGCGCGGCGAAGTTCACCGAACCGCTGGTTTTGCCAGCGTCGATGTTGATGACTGCACCGTTGCTCAGGGTCACGGTCATCGCTGTGCCGGCCGGGTTGGTCAGGGTCGCGGTGTAGGTGATCTGGCCACCTTCGGCGACTGAGCCGGTCGCGCTCAGCGTCAGGTTGGTGGTGTCGACGGTGTCGGTCACGGTGGTGCTGACCGGGGTTTTGTCGGCGACCAGGTTTTCGTAGTTGCCGCCGCTGACGTTGGTAATCGCGTTGGTCAGCGGGGTGTGGCCGACCAGCGCGTCGTTTGGCGCGGTGGTGGTCGCGGTGCCGCTGGACTGGCCGACCGGAATGGTGATGGTCTGGCCGTTGGCCAGGGTCACGATCACTGCCGAACCGGTGACTGGCGCCGAGACGGTTGCGGTGTAGGTGACGGTGCCGCCTTCGGCTGCCGAGTCAGTCGCGGTCAGTTTCACCGTCGAGGTGTCGATGGTGTCGGTGACGTTGGTGACCGCAGGTGTGCTGCTGGTGACCAGGTTCTCGAAGTTGCCGCCGGTGGCGGTGGAGATCGTTGCCTGGATCTTGCCGGCGTCGAGGTAGACGTCGTCTTTGGGTGCGTCGACCACTACGGTGCCGGTGGTTTTGCCGGCGTCGATGTTGATCACTGCGCCGTTGCTCAGGGTCACGGTCATCGCGGTGCCGGCCGGGTTGGTCAGGGTCGCGGTGTAGGTGATCTGGCCACCTTCGGCCACGGAACCGGTTGCGCTCAGCGTCAGGTTGGTGGTGTCGACGGTGTCGGTCACGGTGGTGCTGACCGGGGTTTTGTCGGCGACCAGGTTTTCGTAGTTGCCGCCGCTGACGTTGGTAATCGCGTTGGTCAGCGGGGTGTGGCCAACCAGCGCGTCGTTTGGCGCGGTGGTGGTCGCGGTGCCGCTGGACTGGCCGACCGGGATGGTGATGGTCTGGCCGTTGGCCAACGTCACGATCACTGCCGAACCGGTGACCGGCGCGCTGACGGTGGCGGTGTAGGTGACAGTGCCGCCTTCGGCTGCCGAATCGGTCGCAGTCAGTTTCACCGTCGAGGTGTCGATGGTGTCGGTAACGTTGGTGACCGCAGGTGTGCTGCTGGTGACCAGGTTCTCGAAGTTGCCGCCGGTAGCGGTGGTGATCGTTGCCTGGACCTTGCCGGCGTCGAGGTAGACGTCGTCTTTTGGTGCGTCGACCACGACGGAACCGGTGGTTTTGCCGGCGTCGATGTTGATGACTGCACCGTTGCTCAGGGTCACGGTCATCGCTGTGCCGGCCGGGTTGGTCAGGGTCGCGGTGTAGGTGATCTGGCCACCTTCGGCGACTGAGCCGGTCGCGCTCAAGGTCAGGTTGGTGGTGTCGACGGTGTCGGTCACGGTGGTGCTGACCGGGGTTTTGTCGGCGACCAGGTTTTCGTAGTT
>NZ_JBXAMS010000031.1:0-18938 GCF_058800905.1 Pseudomonas sp. GW822-FHT04C11
CGCAGGTTTCTTTTTGGTTGGCATACATGCACCTCTTACTCATGTTATGCCCGAACACAAAATTTCTGACACCCCCCTAAAAACTGCCAGCGCGATTGCGAAAGTTGAACTCCAGCGACCGTTTGCGGCTGCTGCGCACCCGAGCGGGAGCAAGCTCCCTCGCCACAGTCATCATTTTTTGCGATACAAGCGCCAACTTGGAACGCCCAGCGCCATCAACCCCAATACCCCGCCGAGCAACCACAGCACCTCGTCATAACTGAGCAGCGGCTTCTCGATGCGAATGTAACCCTGCTGTTCGAGCAATTTGCGCAGGGCTTGGTTGGCCTGGTCCAGAGTGACTGTTTGCAGGCGTTTGGCCGGGTCGTCGAAATGTCCGTCCTCATAGTCGCCAATGGCACTCCAGTAGTAGTCGGCCAGTCCGCTGTTGCCTTGCACGGCCCAGGCCTGTCGGGCGATGGCGA
This sequence comes from Pseudomonas sp. GW822-FHT04C11, assembly GCF_058800905.1. Classification (NCBI taxonomy): domain Bacteria; kingdom Pseudomonadati; phylum Pseudomonadota; class Gammaproteobacteria; order Pseudomonadales; family Pseudomonadaceae; genus Pseudomonas; species Pseudomonas sp. GW822-FHT04C11. The sequence goes on from NZ_JBXAMS010000031.1 coordinate 465, forward strand.
CCTGTTTCAGGCGTTCAAAGCCTGCGGGGTCGAGGCCGTTCTTGAGCAGATCGGCTTTCAGATCCTCGAGTACCTGCTGCGCTTGTGGCAGATCATCGCGCTCCAGATCGGCGTTCAGGCTAAGGAAGCCGACACTGCCGAACACTTCGCGTTCGGCCCAGGGGCCGTAGGACAATCCGTGAGCCAGACGCAATTGACGATAAAGCGCCCAGTCGAGGTAGTCCTTGAGCAGGTCGTACGTTTCGTCATATTGGTCCTCAAGCGCCGGTTCCGGGAACAACCAGTGCAGTTTGGCGCCACCCCCCACCCAGCCCTGGATCAGATTGCGTTCGTCGAGCGCCGGGTGCTGGATCTCCGGCAGCGGCAAGTGCTCGGTGGGATCAATGGCTTTGAGCTCGCCATAGGTGCGCTCCAGGTAGGCCGGCAGCAGGCGATCGAGCTCACCGACAATAATCAGTGTCATGTTGTTCGGTGCGTACCACTCTTTGCGGACCTTCTCCAATTGTTCGCGGGTCAGGTGCTCTACCTGGGCACGTTCCGAGCACTTCAGGCCCAGCTCCACCGCCAGCTGATTGCTCGCCGTGTGGCCCAGGTCCTGGCGGTCGAGCCAGCGCTGCAAGTGGGAGTAATGGCCGCCATCTTCGCGCTCGACCACCTGTTTGGCCGCGCTGATTGCGTTGTCGTCGAGTCGGGTCTGGGTCAGTAGTGCCAGCAACAGGTCGAGGACTTTGCGTTGATTTTTTGCCGGTGCTTCGATGACGAACGTGGTGTCGGCGTTACTGGTGTAGGCGTTCCATTCGCCACCCAGTGCCTGCATGCGCTCCTCAAGCCCGCCTTCGCCGCTCGCGTCGATGCCACTGAACAGCAAATGTTCAAGCAGGTGCGGCAGCTCTTTGTCGGCGCAGGCGAAGTCGTCGAGGCCAACGCCGACCACCAGGCGAATTGCTACATGCCCGCGTTCGCTGCCGGGCTTGAGCACTAACTGCAAGCCGTTGGGCAGCGAATAACCTTCGACCTGAAAGCGATCCAGGGCAAATGAGCAGGTGGAACTCAATAGCAGGCACGCAAACAACAGACAGCGCATAGCAACCTTCCTGGCGGGTAAAAGCGATCTTCTAAGTGACTGCTGTCAACGCTAGACGTTCAGGGTGAATGGGTGATATCAGCCGTATCGTCGGCAGCCAATGTACCGGTTTCGGTGGTTTCGAGGACAACATAGGCGCTGCCACAGAACAGCGAGTTCAAGCGTCTCATGTCGGCGATCAGCTCCAGGTGCAGCGAGCTGGTTTCGAGGCTTTGCACGACCTTACGGTGCAAGCGGCTGACATGGGCGTGAGCCAAGCGTCTTTCCTGCGCGCGGAAGCGACGTTTCTCACGCAGCAGTTGCCGGGCGCTTTCCTTGTCGGCACTCAGAAACACCGACAGCCCCAGACGCAGGTTGGCGATCAACTGATGGTGCAACCCCGCCAGCTCTTCCAGGCCGACGTCGGAAAAGGAGCGGCGTTGCGAGGTCTTCTGCTGCTGGACCTTGCGCAACATGCGTTCGATCAGGTCAGAGGCGAGTTTCAGATTGATCGCCAGCTCGATGATTTCTGCCCAGCGCCGACTGTCCTGGTCGCTGAGGTCTTCGCGGGGCATCTGCGCCAGATAGAGTTTGATCGCGCTGCAGAGGACTTCGACGTCATCGCTCAGGCGGCGCACTTCCTGAGTGACGGCGGTTTGCTTGCCACGCAGTACATCGAGCATGGCTTCAAGCATGTTGTCGATCAGGTCGCCGATGCGCAGGGTTTCCCGGGCGGCGTTGGCCAAGGCCAGGCTTGGCGTGGTGAGAGCTGTCGGGTCCAGGTGGCGAGGCTTGGCCTGTCCGTTGATTTCCGGGCGCTCTGGCAACAGCCAGGCACAGAGCCTGGCCATCGGACCGACGCTGGGCAACAGCACCAGGCAACGTACCGTGTTGTAGAGCAGATGAAAGCCGATCACCAGGCCTTGCGGGCGGAAATTGAGGCTGTCCATCCAGTGCACCAGCGGGCCGAGCACCGGAATGATCAGCAGCAGGCCGATCATCTTGTAGAGCAGGCTGCCCAACGCCACCTGACGTCCGGCAGTGTTCTGCATGCTGGTGCTGAGAAATGCCAGGACACCGCTGCCGATGTTGGCGCCGATCACCAGGCCGATGGCCACTGGCAGGCTGATCACTCCGGCACCGGCAAGGGTTGCGGTGAGCAGGACGGCGGCCAGGCTGGAGTAGGAAATCATCGCGAACAGCGCCCCGACGAGGGCATCGAGCAGGATGTCGCCCGTCAGCGAGGCAAACAGTACTTTGACGCCATGAGCGTGGGTGATTGGATCGGCCGCTTCGACGATCAATTGCAGCGCGAGAATAATCAGCCCCAGACCGATGCCGACCCGGCCGAGCTGGCCTGCACGCGTCTGCTTGCGTGAGAGAAAGAAAATCACCCCGAGGAAAATCAGCAGCGGCGACAGCCATGACAAATCCAGCGTCAGGACCCGCGCCATCAGTGCGGTACCGACGTCGGCACCGAGCATGGTCGCCAGGGCGGGCGTCAGCGCCATCAGGCCCTGGCCGACAAACGAGGTCACCAGCATCGCTGTGGCGTTGCTGCTCTGGACCATCGCGGTGACGAGAATCCCGGCGATAAAGGCCAGCCAGCGCTTGGACATGTTCTGGCCAATGACATGGCGCAGGTTCGAGCCGTAGACCCGCAGGATGCCGGTTCGGACGATGTGCGTGCCCCAAATAAGCAGGGCGACGGCGGACAGTAGATTGAGCAGGGTCAGCATACTGGGCCCCCTGAATGGACAGCGCCCCAATGGAGCAAGTTGACGATGCCGCGCGACGTTCTACGTTCTGTATTTAAGCTGTAGTTGGCTAACGGTCCGGGCGCCAGCATCGCATAGCTAAAGAGTCGATTGAAACAAAACTGTCATGAAAACAGCTTCACGCGGGCGTGAAAAAGGGGCTCGAAAGCCCCTTCTTCTACTGTGCATTCAGGTTATTGACCCGGGATGTCCTTGCGCAGTTTCACCGGCTCCTGCTGTTTCTTCTTTTTCGCGATCGCGGTGCGCATCTTGATGTTGATCGCCTCCACGGCCAGCGAGAACGCCATGGCGAAGTAGACGTAGCCTTTGGGTACATGCACACCGAAGGCTTCGGCGATCAGCACGGTACCCACCACCAGCAGGAACGACAGCGCGAGCATTTTCAGCGACGGATGCTTGTCGATGAACGCGCTGATCATGCCCGAGGCCATCATCATCACCAGTACCGCAACGATGATCGCGGCAACCATGACCGGAACATGGGACACCATGCCGACCGCGGTGATCACCGAGTCCAGAGAGAACACGATGTCGATGATCGCGATCTGGATGATGGTGTAGAGGAAGTTGCCGCCCTTGCCACCTGGCTCGTCGGAGGTTTCGTCTTCACCTTCCAGTGCGTGAAACATCTCCTGGGAGCTTTTCCACAGCAGGAACAGGCCACCGAAGAACAGGATCAGGTCTCGCCCGGAAATACCCTGACCGAAGACCACGAACAAGTCGGCGGTCAGGCGCATGACCCAGGTGATCGACAGCAACAACAGGATTCGCGTGACCATGGCCAGCGCCAGGCCGAAGATCCGGGTGCGCGCCTGCATGTGCTTGGGCATGCGGCTGACGAGGATCGAGATCATGATGATGTTGTCGATGCCCAGTACGATTTCCAGGGCCGTCAGCGTGAAGAAGGCAACCCAGATTTCAGGGTTGGTCAGCCATTCCATGTGTATTCCTTTGAGCGAGTGTTAAACCACGACGCCAGCATTTAGCTGGCGGCACGGTGAGTTGATGCCGTTACAAGGTGCTGAACAGCGGGAAAATCCCCATCAGCAATGCAGCGACGAGTATGCACAGGCAAACCAGTACTGCCCACTTCAGGGTAAAGCGTTGGTGGTCACCGAATTCGATCCCGGCCAATGCCACCAGCAAGTAGGTGGAGGGTACCAGCGGACTCAGCAAGTGGACGGGTTGACCGACGATCGAGGCACGTGCCATCTCCACCGCGGTGATGCCGTAGTGGCTGGCGGCTTCGGCCAGAACCGGCAATACACCGTAGTAAAACGCATCGTTGGACATGAAGAAGGTGAACGGCATGCTCGCCAGTGCGGTGATCACGGCCAGGTACGGACCGAGGAAATCCGGGATCACGGCCAGCAGGCTTTTCGACATGGCATCGACCATGCCGGTGCCGGACAGGATGCCGGTGAAGATACCGGCGGCGAAAATCAGCCCGACCACTGCCAGCACGCTGCCGGCGTGGGCCGCAACGCGATCTTTTTGCTGTTGCAGGCAAGGGTAGTTGACGATCATCGCAATACTGAACGCGACCATGAACAACACCGGCAGTGGCAGCAGGCCTGCGATCAGGGCACACATCAGGGCCAGGGTCAGGGCGCCGTTGAACCAGATCAGCTTCGGACGACGAGCATCCGGGAACTGCGAAACGCTGATTTCGCTGTGGTCGATTTCGTCGCCGATCAGGTGCAATTCACCCAGGCGCGCACGTTCACGTTTACCGTACAGGTAGGCAATCGCCAGGATCGCCACCACGCCAGCGAGCATGGCGGGGATCATCGGCACGAAGATGTCCGAGGGGTCGACATGCAATGCACTGGCGGCACGTGCGGTCGGGCCGCCCCACGGGGTCATGTTCATTACGCCACCGGCGAGGATGATCAGGCCGGCCATGATCCGCGGGCTCATGCCGATGCGGCTGTACAGCGGCAGCATGGCGGCCACGCAGATCATGTAAGTCGTGGCGCCGTCACCGTCCATGGACACCACCAGGGCCAGCACAGCGGTGCCTACGGAAACCTTCAGCGGGTCGCCCTTGACCAGTTTGAGGATCTTGCGCACGGCCGGATCAAACAGGCCGGAGTCGATCATCAGGGCGAAATAGAGGATGGCGAACATCAGCATCACCCCGGTCGGGGCCAGCTTGGTGATGCCTTCGAGCATCATCGGGCCGATCTTCGGGGCAAAACCACCGAACAGGGCGAACAGGATCGGAACGATGATCAGGGCGATCAGCGCCGACAGGCGCTTGGTCATGATCAGGTACATGAACGTGATGACCATGGCGAAGCCAAGGAAAGTCAGCATGGGAATACTCCAGGCGTAGCGCGGCTAGGGAATGGCGAACCGGGTGGGGTCAGCGCAGAACGGAAAGCACGAGGCGTACGGGGGGAGTCGGGGCAAACAGGCGGGTACGAGCGGACATCAGAATCACCATTGTTGTTGTTAATTGGGCCGTGCGAACGTTGCGACACTCGTTTGGCCAACCGGTCTGTTGCCGGCAGTGCGGGCGATCCTAATGGGCAAACCTTTCAGCCAGCTTTCGCTGGGCAAACACCTGACGAGATGTTCGAAGTGGGCTGGCGCGGCCTGAAGTAGTGGCCAATACCGCGGTTTGACGGCGTTAAATATGAAGAAGGAGGCATCGCAATGAGCGGGCTGCACTCAGACGGATGCCATTGTGGATAACTGCGGTATCAATTTAACGGGTCGACTTAAGGCAACTCCAGCCCACCGGCCGCCTTATGCAACGCTCGCAGGTGCTCGCCCAGCTGTTTGATGTTGGCCTCATTCGCGGCGATCTCGGCGGCTCGGGCTGGCTCAAGCAGCGCCCTGACCTCTTTGTCCAGATCGCCGGTCAACACCTGTAATTTCTTCTGTCGCGTACTGCTCTCCGACTCCAGGCGTTTCCATTCATTGGGCTGTGGCAGGCCGTAACCGCCCCTGTCGAGCAGTTCTGCCGGACGGCTGAGGAAACCACTGTTGACGAGAATCTGCTTCAAGGTCTGATTGGCCTGGTCCATACCGCCGTTTTTCAACTCGCGGGCATCCAGGTAGCGTTGTTTCACCTCATTCTGGGCAAGCAACAATTGCTGGCGGAAACTCGCCTGCTCCAGCAACAGCAGCGCAGCGCTGGTGCGCAGATCGGCCTGCTGAAACCACGGGCGACGTTCTGCGGCCGTCAGCGCCATCCAGTCTTCAACCTTGTCCTGTTTGATCGGCAGGTGCTTTTTCAGCACCTCGAACATCGCTTGATAGCGATCGCGGAACGAGTCGAAGCGATAGCCCAGGCGCAAGGCCTCGCGCGGATTGTCGAGCACGCTGGTATCCGCCAGTCCGCGGGCCTTGAGTATTTCCAGCAAGCCGTTGGGCATGATGCTGTCCATGCCGACCAGTTGTGGATTGTTGCTGCCACTGCGCAACAGCTTCAGGCTCTCGACCGCGCAGTTGTTGGACAGGAAGTAATAGTTGCCGTCGTAGCTCCAATGCATTTCGGCGGCGTGTTCGACCAACTCTCCAATTTCACTGCGCGACAGATTGAGTGGCACCGAGGCCAGGCTGCGCAGTTCGGTCTTGGTGTATTCGTCGATGACTTGCGACAGCGGCAACACGAAGAGTCGCGACGGATACTTGCCGACCAGACCATCCCAGCTCGACAGTTGTACGTCGCCGACAAAGGCACGGTAGGACAGCACCAGGGAGTATTCCAGGTCCAGTCGGCAATCCGGTCCGCGCGGGCGACCGGGCGCACAAATCACCAGCCGCAACATGCTGTGGCCCCAGCGGCTGACCAGATTCTGATTGGCTTCGGCCAGCAGGTAGTCGACGGAGTAGACCCTTTCCGGATCGACCTGGCCCAGCGGTTGTTTGGCGAAGTCGTTGCCCGCGTTCAGGAAGGCGAAGGATTGGGCGCAGTTGTCCTTGGCCGGTGGCGCCCAGCCGAAGTGTTCCTGGTAATAACGGTACAGCGCCGGGCGGCGACAGGCGTAGCTCGGGTCGAGGAGGAAGTACTCCATGTTGACCGCGACAAATTCCTTGGGGCTGCTCGTCTCGTAGAGGTCCGGGCTGCGGACAATTTGTCGATTGTGCTGTTCGCGTTCACCGCGTCGGCCAACGTATTGCGGCCAGCCGGCGAGGTCCAGCAGGCGCGGATCGTCGCTCAAGGTGAAACGACGGTCAGTCTGGCCACGGCATTGATCAGGAAGGCCAACCAGGCCTGAACTGTTGCTCTGTCGCGTACAGCGTTGGATCTGCAAACGCTCGGCACTGGTCCACAAGCGCGCACGGTCATAAATGTGCGTGAGTTCATGCAGCACCGTGGCGAGCATTTCGCGGCGAACGGTGCCGTGGGGGCGATTGGTTTTTTTCGTCGCGGCGCTGCCGTCGGTGAGGCTGGCCAGCAGGTTGCGATTGAGGTCCACCTCTGACACCAGGGACGCCTCTCCGTAGGCGTTACCGGGCATTGCGTCGGTCCAGCCAACATCAATCCGGCGGTCCAGTTGCTCGATGAAGCGCGGCGGCAATGCCTGCATCGCTTCATCCAGCAGTGCCTGGCTGGCCTGCTGTTCTGCCGGGCTCAGACCGTCGGTCTTGAGGTGTAGTTGCAGGCTGGCCTGAGCCGCGCTGCAAAGCAGCAATACGGCCCCGGCCATCAGCCAGGCGGCTAGTGTCTTCACAGTGCGAGGATGGCTTCGGCGAGGACTTGATCACTGGCGTCGCGGGCTTCCGGCACTCGGGTGCGCAAGGTGTCGAAGGCAGCTTCCAGGTGTGCACCACGGATATCGCCATTGCTGGCGACGAAACTGGCCGCGTCGTCGTGGGCTTCACGGACGACTTTCAGGTCACGAATCGAGGTGGTGGTGTCGGAGGTGAAATCGAGCGTGCGCTGGGAGGCACGGATGATCATGTTACTGGTGGCTTCGAGGGTGTGTGCCTGGGCCACGTCGGCCAACAGTAACAGGCCAAGGGTGGCAGCAATCAGCGGGCTACGCATGGAACGACTCCGGAAAAACAGGATAACTATTGGACGAGAATTGCCTGTGCCAGTTCAAGGTCGCTGGCATGAAGTTTTGGCTGGGTCTGACGCAGGTAAACCAGGGCGGACTCCAGTTGCGCTCCTCGCAGTTGACCGTCACTGGCAATGTACGCCGCCGCATCATCGTGGGCAGCGAGTAGCAGTTTATGGTCGAAGGGCGCGGAGGTCACCTTGCTTGTCACATAAGTGGTGACGACGAGATTCTGCGTAGTCAGGTCCAGGGCATGGGCCGGACTGCTCCAGCAGGCAGTGATAAACAGGGATGTGATAAATGGTTTTGAAAGAAAATGCATGAGGCTCGACGGTTGGAAACGAGTCCCAAGGCTAGCGCAATGCCCGGACCAGAGCCAGCGCCGAGGAAACGGGGCCCAATCTGAGAGCCCCGTTTTCCGACGTCGATCAGATCGCCAGAATGGCTTGAGCCAGCTGTGCGTCAGTGGCTTTCAACTGTGGAGCCTGTGTGTGGATGTAGTCGAGAGCACTTTCCAGGCGCACGCCACGGATGGCGCCTTCGCTGGCTACGAAGCTGGCAGCGTCATCACGGGCAGCGCGAACGATCTTCTTGTCCCGCAGCGAAGAGGAGAGATTTGTTGTGGCGTCGGAGCTGTCCTTGAGTGCGCCGACGACAGTGTCTGTGGTGATAATGAAGCTGGAGGCGTGCGAATTGGCAGCCACAGCCAGCAGTGCTGCAACGCTGAGCAGACGAAGACGGGACATGGGGTAACTCCTGTGAATAAACCATAAATGGTGACGCCAAGAATAACGTCGGGCAGCCACGGCGTGATGCGTAACGTCTGAGAGATCAGACATACCCTGCGCAGGGCTCGCCACGTTGTCTTTGGATATTAGGCCGTTGTTCAACCGTTCGAATAGCCCTGTCACCCCATCTAGACACGGTTAGCGCCAAAAAGGTTTGTCCAGTTCGACCAGGCGATCTGAATGGCTGATACCTATGTCAGACAGCTGCTGTTCATTAAGTTGCGCGAGCAGGCGGCGGGTGCGCGCTTTTTCCATGCTTTGACCGATAGCGACGATCAGCCGGGCCATACGCTTGAGCAAGGAAAGCTTGCGAGTAGGCGGGAGCGGAACTTCAAGTAACCGATTCATGGTGTGTTCCTCGCGAACAGGCTGATTGAGCAGCCTTGGAAGACCATGTTGGGCGTTTCGCCGTCGCTGGAGCAGATACACCAATGTTAAATTGTACTGGTTCAGTTTGTTGGTTGTTGAAACTGTACTTGTCGTGCGATCGCCCTTCTGTACCCGCCGTTTTTCAGCCCTGAAACGACAAAACCCGTCGTGGTTTCCCACGACGGGTTTTGTGTGTGCAATTCGGGGTGCTGGCGGTGGACCCGGTAGGTCAGGGCCAGCGACGCTAACTTAGCGCCAGAACGGCTTGCTCAGCTCTTCGTAGCGTTGTGCTTCGCTAATCCCTGCGTCAGCCAGCAGACGCGAATCCAGGCGAGCCAGTTGGTGGCGGCTGGAGATGCGGCGCTGCCACAGCATCAGGTTGGCGATAACGCGAAGAGGCATGGAAGCCTGGGTTTTTACAGCGTTGTCTTCGAAGAACATTTCGGAACTGAGTGTACGTTCCATGGTTGACATCCTTCCGCTTATGGCGGGATTAGGTAGTGGTTTAACTGATGCCAATGATCCTCTCGTTTGGCCAGTCTCTCTAGATACAGTTCACCTGTATTGTGAGGGACCAGTTAACTGTTAATAGGTGCTGTACTGCTCGAAAACGAGGCAACTGTACCTGTCTGCACTTTAGTGGTGCATTATTAGGTGTTTTGCTCGGAAGTGTGGGTAATTACGGTAGGAAATGACCGGTACAGCAGTACAGTTTTTGAAGGATGTTGGGTTGGCGATGGCGAGCTGACGAAATTGTGTTTGCGTCAGCTGCCATCTGTATCAATCACACGGCGAGCATTCTGCCGGTTTCTTCCAGGTTAATGTGCCAGCTGAGGGCATCGCGCAGGATGTGCGGGGTGTGTCCGCCGACGGCGCAGGCCGCCTCGAAGTAAGCATTCAGTGCTTCGCGGTAGTCCGGGTGCACACAGTTGTCGATCACCACCCGCGCCCGCTCCCGTGGTGCCAGGCCACGTAAATCGGCAAGGCCGATCTCGGTCACGAGGATGTCGACGTCATGCTCGGTGTGGTCAACGTGACTGACCATTGGCACCACACTGGAAATCGCCCCACCCTTGGCAATCGATTTGGTGACAAAGATCGCCAGGTGCGCGTTACGGGCAAAGTCGCCGGAACCACCAATGCCGTTCATCATCCGTGTGCCGCAGACGTGGGTGGAGTTGACGTTGCCGTACAGATCAAACTCCAGCGCCGTATTGATGCCGATGATGCCCAAGCGACGAACCACTTCAGGGTGGTTGGAGATCTCCTGTGGACGCAGCACCAGTTTGTCCTTGTAGCGCGCAAGATTGCCAAACACATCCGCATTGCGCCGGCTCGACAGGGTGATCGAGCTGCCCGAGGCGAAGCTCAGTTTTCCGGCGTCGATCAGGTCGAAGGTCGAGTCCTGCAGGACTTCGGAGTACATGGTCAGGTCTTCGAACGGCGAGTCGATCAGGCCGCACATCACCGAGTTGGCGATGCTGCCGATACCGGCCTGCAGCGGGCCGAGCTTGTTGGTCATGCGCCCGGCAGCCACTTCCTGCTTGAAGAAGTCGATCAGGTGGTCGGCAATGGCCTGGGTGTCGTTGTCCGGCGGCAGCACCGTGGACGGCGAGTCGGACTGGTTGGTGATGACGATCGCGACGATCTTTTCCGGCGGTATCGGGATCGCAGTGCTGCCGATACGGTCGTCGACCTTGACCAGCGGAATAGGCGTGCGGGTCGGACGGTAGGTCGGGATATAGATGTCGTGCAGACCTTCCAGATTCGGGTTGTGCGCCAGATTGATCTCGACGATCACGTGCTTGGCGAAAATCGCGAAGCTGGCCGAGTTACCGACCGAGGTGGTTGGCACGATGTGGCCCTGTTCAGTGATCGCCACGGCTTCAATCACTGCGATGTCCGGCAGCTTGAGTTGCTGGTTGCGCAGTTGTTCCACGGTTTCGGATAGATGCTGGTCAATGAACATCACCTCGCCGGCGTTGATCGCCTTTCGCAGGGTGCTGTCGACCTGAAACGGCATACGACGGGCCAGCACACCGGCTTCGGTCAGCTGTTTGTCGAGGTCGTTGCCCAGGCTGGCGCCGGTCATCAGGCTGATTTTCAGCGGCGTGACCTTGGCGCGTTCGGCCAGTGCATGGGGCACGGCTTTGGCTTCGCCGGCGCGGGTAAACCCGCTCATGCCGACGGTCATGCCGTCCTGAATCAGAGCGGCAGCGTCAGCGGCGCTCATTACCTTATCCAACAACGAAGGCAAGCGGATACGATCACGGTACATGGATGGTTATCTCGGGCAACGGAAGCAAGATGCGCAGTCTAGTGATTTCGAAAAAATTCGCCCCGCGACCATGGTCGAATGCTGGCCCCTGATTTAGAGCCTTTGGTCGGTTTTCTGCAGGCAATAAAAAACCCCAGCCTACTAAAGGCCGGGGTTTTCGGTATTGCGTTGGAGCAGTTTTTACTCGACGGCTTTAACCATGTCTTCGATGACCTTCTTGGCATCACCGAAGACCATCATGGTTTTGTCCAGGTAAAACAACTCGTTATCCAGACCGGCATAGCCGCTGGCCATCGAGCGCTTGTTGACGATGATGGTCTTGGCTTTGAAGGCTTCAAGAATCGGCATGCCGGCAATCGGCGATTTCGGGTCGTTCTTCGCTGCCGGGTTGACCACGTCGTTGGCGCCGAGCACCAGTACCACATCGGCCTGGCCGAACTCGGAGTTGATGTCTTCCATTTCGAACACCTGGTCGTAAGGCACTTCGGCCTCGGCCAGCAGCACGTTCATGTGGCCGGGCATCCGACCGGCTACCGGGTGGATCGCATACTTCACGGTCACGCCACGGTGGGTCAGCTTCTCGGTCAGCTCTTTAAGCGCGTGCTGCGCCCGTGCTACCGCCAGGCCGTAGCCTGGAACGATGATCACGGTGTCGGCGTTGGTCAGCAGGAAGGTGGCGTCGTCTGCCGAACCGGATTTCACCGGGCGGGCTTCTTTCGAACCGGCCGGGCCGGCCGCGTCTGCGCTGTTGCCGAAGCCACCGAGCAGTACGTTGAAGAACGAACGGTTCATCGCCTTGCACATGATGTACGAGAGGATCGCACCGGACGAACCCACCAGCGAGCCGGCAATGATCAGCATCGAGTTGTTCAGCGAGAAGCCGATACCTGCCGCCGCCCAGCCGGAATAGCTGTTGAGCATCGACACCACGACGGGCATGTCGGCACCGCCGATCGGGATAATGATCATTACGCCGAGCACGAAGGCCAGGGCCAGCATCAGGGCGAAGGCGCCGAGGTTGCCGGTCATCATGAAGGTGACGCCCAGGCCCAGTGTTGCCAGGCCCAACAGCAGGTTGATTTTATGCTGCCCGCTGAACTGTACCGGTGCGCCCTGGAACAGGCGGAACTTGTACTTGCCCGACAGCTTGCCGAACGCGATCACCGAACCGGAGAAGGTGATTGCACCGATGGCGGCGCCGAGGAACAACTCCAGACGGTTGCCGGCGGGGATCGAATCGCCCAGTTGTTTGACGATGCCCAGCGACTGCGGCTCGACCACGGCGGCGATGGCGATAAACACCGCTGCCATACCGATCATGCTGTGCATGAACGCGACCAGCTCTGGCATCTTGGTCATTTCAACGCGTTTGGCCATGATCGAACCGGCAGTACCGCCGATCAGCAGGCCGACGATCACGTAACCGATACCGGCGGTGGCCAGCTCGGAGCCGAGTTTGAACACCAGCCCTACGGTGGTGACGATGGCCAAGGCCATGCCGAGCATCCCGTACACATTGCCGCGTCGCGACGAGGTCGGGTGCGACAAGCCCTTCAGGGCCTGGATGAAGCAGATCGACGCGATCAAGTAGAGCGTCGTGACAAGGTTCATGCTCATTACTTGGGCGCCTCTTCTTTTACGGCTTTCGGGGCTTTTTTCTTAAACATCTCAAGCATTCTGCGGGTCACCAGGAAACCACCGAACACATTGACCGCAGCCAGCGCCACAGCGAGGGTGCCCATGGTTTTGCCCAGCGGCGTCACGGTCAGCGCCGCCGCCAGCATGGCGCCGACGATCACGATTGCCGAAATGGCGTTGGTCACTGCCATCAACGGCGTGTGCAGTGCGGGTGTAACGTTCCAGACCACGTGATAACCGACATAAATCGCCAGCACGAAGATGATCAGGTTGTAGATACCGGGGGAGATAAGCTCTTCCATCGTCTGAATCCCTGCTTAGGCGTTTTTGCGGATGACTTGGCCGTCGCGGCACATCAGGCACGCGGCGACGATGTCGTCTTCTAGGTTGATCTGAAATTGGCCTTCGGGTGTGAAGACCAGCTTCAGGAAGTCCAGCAGATTGCGCGCGTACAGCGCCGAGGCGTCTGCACCGACCTGCGCGGCCAGGTTGGTCGGGCCGGCAATGGTCACGCCGTGCGCGACCACCACCTGGTCGGCCACGGTCAGCGGGCAGTTGCCGCCTTGTGCAGCGGCCAGGTCGATGACCACCGAACCGGGTTTCATCTGCGCCACGGTTTCAGCGCTCAGCAGCACAGGTGCCTTGCGGCCGGGAATCAGTGCGGTGGTGATGACGATGTCGGCCTGCTTGGCGCGTTCGTGCACGGCCAGGGCCTGACGCTGCATCCAGCTGGCCGGCATAGGGCGTGCGTAACCGCCGACACCGACGGCACACTCACGCTCTTCATCGGTCTCGTACGGGACGTCGACGAACTTGGCGCCGAGGGATTCGATCTGTTCCTTCACCGCCGGGCGCACATCGGACGCTTCGATCACCGCACCCAGACGCTTGGCGGTGGCGATCGCCTGCAGTCCTGCCACGCCGGCGCCAAGGATCAGCACGCGCGCGGCCTTCACGGTGCCGGCGGCGGTCATCAACATCGGCATGAAGCGCGGATAGTAATGGGCGGCCAGCAATACGGCTTTATAGCCGGCAATGTTGGCTTGCGAGGACAGCACATCAAGACTTTGCGCGCGGGAAGTGCGCGGCGCGGCTTCCAGGGAGAACGCGGTAATCCCGCACTCGGCCAGCTTGGCAATGGTTTCATTGCTGAACGGGTTGAGCATGCCCACCAGCACGGTGCCGCGTTTGATCAGGGCCAGTTCGCTGTCGCTGGGGGCGACGACCTTGAGAATCAGCTCTGCGCCAAATGCCTCGTTGGCACTGCCAATCATTGCGCCTGCCGCTTCATAAGCACTGTCGACAACGCTGGCATTAATGCCGGCGCCGCTTTGCACAGTGACCTTATGACCCTGGCCGATCAGCTTCTTGATGGTTTCCGGGGTTGCAGCAACCCGCGTTTCACCGGTCTGGGTTTCGAGAGGAACACCAATGTGCACGTCAAATCTCCTGCTTGATCTTATTGCTTTCGATCATTCTTGGAAGGCCAGCGCACTGCGGAGGGTGCGGCTGGGGCGGCCGATCAGCACGCCCCCGCCGTATTTCGGGCGGGGCGCGGCATTTTGCAGGCGAACTTTGTGCCCTTCAAGGGATTATGACGGGTGACGGAAAATTAACTACAAGTCACCCTGTGACCGAATGTCGCAAGTGACCGCCTAAATCCCTTGCAGGCCGTGCCTTGTAAGGATTTCTGTCGAAATCCAGGAAATTACACATCGGCGCTGTGAATGACGCGGCATTGCGTTGAATCAGGGCCGCAAAGCCACGCCGTTAGGCGCTTGTGGGACGATTGTGCCTCCTGAAGGTACAGTCTGTTGAAATGCGACAAATACGTATATCTGTAGTGCTTCAATTTTACTGACTACGTGGTCAGCTTGCTGCGAATAAGCCCTGCCCTTCTAGGTTGTAGCTATGTGCCTGGTTAACCAGCCAATCGCGAAATGCGCGTAAAGAGGCTGATTCGACCTTGCGGTCAGGAATCATCAGGTAATAGGCCTTGATGCTCGACAGGGCCTGAGGGTTGGCAATCACCAGTCGTTTCTCCGCCAGCTCCCGCTGAATCAGGAACGGTGGGATCAGTGCGATACCCATGTCATGCATTGCCGCCTGAGCCAGCATGGAGAATAGCTCGTAACGCGGACCTGTCATGTCGCGGGGGACATTCAGATGTTGTGAGTCGAACCACTGGCGCCAGGCGTAAGGGCGCGTGGTCTGCTGCAGTAGCGGCAGGTCGGCAATCATTTCGGCGCTCAGGTGTGTGTGATCGCCAAGTAATCTCGGGCTGCACACCGGCATCGGATTCTCGCCCATCAGCCTGTGGGATTCGGTACCGGACCAATCGGCGTCGCCAAAGTAGATCGCGGCGTCAAAATCGGTGTCGGCAAACAGAAAGGGTCGTGTGCGGTTGGTCAGATTGACCGTGACTTCCGGATGTTGCTGCTGAAAGTCCTTGAGTCGCGGCAACAGCCATTGAGTACCAAAGGTCGGCACGACCGCCAGTTCGATGACGTTGGCGCCTTGCTGGCCCATCACTGACAGCGTGTCCCGTTCAACAGCATCCAATTGCGTTGCTACGCGCCGGCTGTAGGAAAGCCCTGCTTCGGTCAGCTTAACGCCGCGTCGTGAGCGTCGGAACAGTTCGACGCTGAGGAACTCCTCCAGGCTGGCGATCTGTCGGCATATCGCTCCTTGAGTCAGCGATAACTCTTGAGCGGCCTTGGTAAAGCTCTCATGACGGGCTGCCGCTTCGAAGCTGATCAGTGCGGCTGTGCTGGGTATCTTCCTGCGCATGTACGGCAACCTCACTAATAGTTGGCATGGGTGGCGTCTAAGGCTATTACGGAGTGAGAAATTAGCACAACAGTATGCAAAATCCTCGTTTGCCCAATGCGCCAGCGGCGCCTAGGATCAGTCCACGATATTTGACCTACTTCGCGAGGACTCTCTCATGGCTGGTAAAGCTAGCTTCAACTGGATCGATCCCCTGCTGCTGGATCAACAGCTCACCGAAGAAGAGCGCATGGTGCGCGACAGCGCTGCTCAGTTTGCTCAGGACAAGCTGGCTCCACGCATTCTTGAAGCATTCCGTCATGAGAAAACCGATCCGGCGATCTTCCGCGAAATGGGCGAGATCGGTCTGCTGGGGGCGACCATTCCTGAGCAGTACGGCGGCAGCGGCCTGAACTATGTCAGCTATGGGCTGATCGCTCGTGAAGTCGAGCGCATCGACTC
Organism: Pseudomonas sp. GW822-FHT04C11; assembly: GCF_058800905.1. Lineage (NCBI taxonomy): Bacteria > Pseudomonadati > Pseudomonadota > Gammaproteobacteria > Pseudomonadales > Pseudomonadaceae > Pseudomonas > Pseudomonas sp. GW822-FHT04C11. The sequence goes on from NZ_JBXAMS010000031.1 coordinate 16,628, forward strand.
TGGCTATCGCTCGATGATGAGCGTGCAATCTTCGTTGGTCATGGTGCCGATCAACGAGTTTGGTACTGAAGCGCAGAAACAGAAATACCTGCCGAAACTGGCTACCGGTGAGTGGATTGGTTGCTTTGGTCTGACAGAGCCGAACCATGGTTCCGATCCGGGCTCGATGATCACTCGTGCACGCAAAGTGGAAGGCGGCTATAGCCTGACCGGCAGCAAGATGTGGATCACCAACAGCCCGATCGCTGACGTATTTGTGGTGTGGGGCAAGGATGACGCCGGCGATATCCGTGGCTTCGTCCTGGAGAAAGGCTGGAAAGGCCTGAGCGCTCCGGCGATCCACGGCAAGGTCGGTCTGCGTGCCTCCATTACCGGTGAGATCGTGATGGACAACGTATTCGTTCCAGAAGAGAACATCTTCCCGGATGTCCGCGGTTTGAAAGGCCCTTTTACTTGCCTGAACTCTGCCCGTTATGGCATCGCCTGGGGCGCTTTGGGCGCAGCCGAATTCTGCTGGCACACCGCTCGCCAGTACACCCTGGATCGTCAGCAGTTTGGCCGGCCTCTGGCTGCTACCCAGTTGATCCAGAAGAAGCTGGCGGACATGCAGACTGAAATTACCATGGCTCTGCAAGGTTGCCTGCGTCTGGGGCGTATGAAGGATGAAGGCACGGCTGCCGTCGAAATCACTTCGATGATGAAGCGCAACTCTTGCGGCAAGTCGTTGGACATCGCCCGAATGGCTCGCGATATGTTGGGCGGAAACGGTATCTCCGACGAATTTGGTGTTGCGCGTCATTTGGTCAACCTTGAGGTAGTGAACACCTATGAAGGGACTCACGACGTTCACGCGCTGATCCTGGGTCGTGCGCAGACCGGTCTCCAGGCGTTCTATTAATAGGAGAGCGGCCATGGGTGCGTTATCGCATTTGCGGGTACTGGATTTATCACGAGTACTGGCCGGACCTTGGGCCGGCCAGATCCTCGCGGATCTCGGCGCCGAGGTTATAAAGGTCGAGCGCCCGGGCAATGGCGATGACACTCGCGCTTGGGGGCCGCCGTTCCTTAAGGATGCTTACGGCGAGAACACCAGCGAGGCCGCTTATTACTTGTCGGCTAATCGCAACAAGCAGTCAGTGACTATCGACTTTACTCAGGCCGAAGGTCAGCGTCTGGTTCGTGAGCTGGCAGCGAAGTCCGACATCCTGATCGAGAATTTCAAGGTCGGTGGTCTGGCCGCTTATGGGCTGGACTACGAAACTCTCAAGGCGATCAATCCTGATCTGATCTATTGCTCGATCACCGGCTTTGGCCAGACCGGACCTTATGCCAAGCGCGCGGGCTACGATTTCATGATCCAGGGGCTCGGCGGCTTGATGAGCCTGACCGGGCGCCCTGAAGGTGATGAGGGTGCCGGGCCGGTGAAGGTCGGTGTAGCGCTGACAGACATTTTGACAGGGCTCTACTCGACAGTGGCGATCCTGGCGGCATTGGCGCATCGGGAGCATGAAGGTGGTGGTCAACACATCGACATGGCGTTGTTGGACGTTCAGGTGGCGTGCCTTGCTAACCAGGCGATGAATTACCTGACTACCGGCATAGCTCCCAAGCGCTTGGGTAATGCTCACCCGAACATCGTTCCCTATCAGGACTTCCCGACCGCGGATGGTGATTTCATCCTGACGGTGGGGAATGATGGGCAGTTCCGCAAGTTCGCCGAAGTGGCTGGTCAGCCGCAGTGGGCGGATGATCCACGGTTCGCGACGAACAAGCTCCGTGTTGCGAATCGTGCGGTGCTGATTCCGCTGATTCGTCAGGCTACGGTCTTCAAGACCACTGCCGAGTGGGTGGCGCAGCTGGAGCAGGCGGGTGTGCCGTGCGGGCCGATCAACGATCTGTCGCAGGTATTTGCCGATCCGCAGGTTAAGGCGCGCGGTTTGGCGATCGAGCTTCCTCATGCGCTGGCTGGGTTGGTGCCGCAGGTTGCCAGTCCCATTCGCTTGTCCGAGACGCCGGTGGAGTACCGTAGCGCCCCTCCTCTATTAGGTGAGCACACGCTTGAGGTTTTGCAGCGAGTGCTGGGTCTTGAGGCTGCCGCCGTTGCTGCTTTTAAAGAAGCTGGAGTGCTCTGAGGGTTCCTTCTATATAGGTGCAGTGTTTTTCCTCTCTATATAGAGGGGAAAAACACGGTTTTTTCGGTTTTCTGCAACTCATTGATAGAAAAGCAAAATTAAGTGTTGACGGCAGATTCTGGAAGTCTATAATTCGCCCCACTTCCGGCGCAGTCGAAACGGAAAACTCCTTGGTAAAC
>NZ_JBXAMS010000032.1:0-17293 GCF_058800905.1 Pseudomonas sp. GW822-FHT04C11
CGTAGCAGGCCCAATTCAGGGCCGCTTCGCGCCCCAGCGGGAGCAAGCTCCCTCGCCACAGATACTTCTCAGGCCTCCAGACTTCCTTAAGTGAACAGCATTGCGCCAATCGGCGGGTTTCTTGTTAACGCGTGAAGATCACTCTTCGATGTTGCCCATGGCGGTGGTGTTGAAGCCGCCGTCCACGTACATGATTTCGCCGCTGATGCCGGACGCCAGGTCCGAGCACAGGAAGGCGCCGGCATTGCCGACTTCGTCGATGGTGACGTTGCGACGCAGCGGTGTTTGCGCTTCGTTGGCGGCCAGCATTTTACGGAAGTTCTTGATGCCGGAAGCGGCGAGGGTGCGGATCGGGCCAGCCGATACGGCGTTGACGCGGGTGCCTTCCGGGCCCAGGGAGCCGGCCAGGTAACGTACGCCAGCCTCCAGCGAAGCCTTGGCCATGCCCATCACGTTGTAGTTCGGCATGGTGCGCTCGGCGCCCAGGTACGACAGGGTCAGCAGGCTGCCATTGCGGCCTTTCATCATCTCGCGGCCCGCTTTGGCCAGGGCCACGAAGCTGTAGGCGCTGATGTCGTGAGCGATGCGGAAACCTTCACGGGTGGTGGCTTCGGTGAAGTCGCCGTCCAGTTGGTCGCCCGGAGCGAAACCAACGGAGTGCACGATGCAGTCCAGGCCGTCCCATTTTTTGCTCAGTTCTTCGAAAACCCTGGCGATTTCTTCATCGCTGGCCACGTCGCACGGGAAGCACAGCTCAGGGCTCGAACCCCAGCCTTGTGCGAACTCTTCGACACGACCCTTGAGTTTGTCGTTCTGATAAGTGAAGGCAAGCTCAGCGCCCTCGCGATGCATGGCGGCAGCGATACCGGATGCGATGGACAGCTTGCTGGCGACACCGACGATCAGTACGCGCTTACCGGCGAGAAAACCCATGTGTTGCTCCTCTTTCAGGTTATTGCGCAGTGGCTGGTGCCAGGAAAGCGGCCTCCAGCAACTGCTGTGTATAAGGATGTTGCGGTGCGGCAAAGATACCTTGCGCGTCACCTTGTTCGACCACTTGGCCGTGCTTGATCACCATCAACTGGTGACTCAGCGCTTTAACCACCGCCAGGTCATGGCTGATGAACAGATACGTCAGGTTGTACTTGCTTTGCAGTGAGCGCAGCAGTTCAACCACTTGGCGTTGCACGGTGCGGTCGAGGGCCGAGGTCGGCTCGTCCAGCAAGATCAACGCCGGTTTCAGTACCAGGGCTCGGGCAATGGCGATTCTCTGCCGTTGCCCGCCGGAAAACTCGTGGGGATAGCGGTGCCGGGTTGCCGGGTCCAGACCGACTTCCTTGAGTACCGCGATAATCGCCAGCTCCTGCTCGGTCTCTGTACCGATCCGGTGTATCCGCAGGCCTTCGCCGACGATCTGGCTCACGCTCATCCGTGGGCTCAGGCTCCCGAAGGGGTCCTGAAACACCACCTGCATTTCCCGCCGTAGCGGCCTTACCTGTTGTTGCGAAAGGCAATCCAACGACTTGCCTTCAAAACGGATCGCGCCTTTGCTGGCAATCAACCGCAAAATCGCCAGACCCAGCGTGGACTTGCCCGAACCGCTCTCGCCGACAATGCCCAGGGTCTGCCCCTGGGGTAGGCTGAAGTTGATTCCGTCCACGGCTTTGACGTAATCGACGGTGTTGCGCAAAAAGCCTTTTTTGATCGGGAACCAGACTTTCAGGTCCTCGACTTGCAGCAATGGCGGGCCGATGACATTGGTTGCCGGGTTGCCACGAGGCTCCGCTGCCAGCAGCTCCCGGGTGTAAGGATGCTGCGGCGCGCGGAACAGCTCTTCGCACGACGCCTGTTCGACGATGCAACCCTTCTGCATGACACATACGCGATGCGCGACTCTTTGGACCAGGTTCAAATCGTGGCTGATCAGCAGCAGCGCCATGCCCAGACGGGCTTGCAGCTCCTTGAGCAGCTCAAGGATTTTCAGCTGAACCGTCACGTCCAGTGCGGTGGTCGGTTCGTCGGCGATCAGCAGTTCCGGTTCGTTGGCCAGGGCCATGGCGATCATCACGCGCTGACGCTGGCCACCGGACAATTCATGGGGCAGGGCCCTGAGCCGTTTGTGCGGCTCGGGAATTCCCACCAGTTCCAGCAGCTCCAGGGTTCGCTGGGTCGCGACCTTGCCGGTCAGGCCTTTGTGAATGCCCAGCACCTCGTTGATCTGTTTCTCGATCGAGTGCAGCGGGTTCAGCGAGGTCATCGGCTCCTGAAAGATCATCGCAATCCGGTTGCCACGAATGTGCCGGATGGTTTTCTCTTTCAGCGACAGCAGGTCGTGTCCGGAGTAGGTGATGGTGCCGGTGGGGTGGCGCGCCAAGGGGTAGGGCAGCAGGCGCAAGATCGAGTGCGCTGTCACCGATTTGCCGGAGCCGCTTTCGCCGACCAGCGCCAGGGTTTCACCGCGCTTGATGTCGAAGCTGACGCCTTCCACCACCCGTTGCACGTTTTCGCCGACCACAAACTCGACAGAGAGGTTGCGCACTTCGATCAGATTGTCCTGATTCATTTCACTTCCTCGGGTCGAAGGCATCGCGAGCGGACTCGCCGATAAACACCAGCAAACTCAACATCAACGCCAGCACCGCAAAGGCGCTCATACCCAGCCACGGTGCTTGCAGGTTGGATTTGCCCTGAGCCACCAGTTCACCCAGCGATGCACTGCCTGCCGGCAGGCCGAAGCCGAGGAAGTCCAGCGCGGTCAGGGTGCCGATGGCGCCCGTGAGGATGAATGGCATGAAGGTCATGGTCGAGACCATGGCGTTGGGCAGGATGTGCTGGAACATGATTGCGCCGTTCTGCATCCCCAGCGCGCGGGCGGCGCGTACGTATTCCAGGTTACGCCCACGCAGGAACTCGGCGCGGACCACGTCGACCAGGCTCATCCAGGAAAACAGCAGCATGATCCCCAGCAGCCACCAGAAGTTTGGCTGCACGAAACTGGCGAGGATGATCAGCAGATACAGCACGGGCAAGCCTGACCAGATCTCCAGGAAGCGCTGCCCGGCCAAATCGACCCAGCCGCCATAGAAACCCTGCAAGGCGCCGGCAATCACGCCGATGATCGAACTGAGAATGGTCAGCGTCAGCGCAAACAGTACAGACACCCGGAAGCCATAAATCACCCGCGCCAGCACGTCGCGGCCCTGATCGTCGGTGCCCAGCAGATTGTCTGCCGAGGGCGGTGCCGGTGCCGGGACTTTCAGGTCGTAGTTGATGCTTTGGTAGCTAAACGGGATCGGTGCCCATAACGTCCAGGCGTCCTTGGCCTTGAGCAGTTCGCGGATGTACGGGCTCTTGTAGTTGGCTTCCAGCGGAAATTCGCCGCCGAAGGTGGTTTCCGGGTAACGCTTGAGTGCCGGGAAATACCATTGGCCGTCGTAATGCACCGCCAGCGGCTTGTCATTGGCGATCAGCTCGGCACCGAGGCTCGCGCCAAACAGGATCAAAAACAGCCACAGCGACCACCAGCCGCGCTTGTTGGCCTTGAACCGTTCGAAACGTCGGCGATTGAGAGGGGACAGGTTCATCTCAATGCTCCCGGTGTTCGAAGTCGATCCGTGGATCGACCAGGGTGTAGGTGAGGTCGCCGATCAGCTTCACCACCAGCCCCAGCAGGGTGAAGATGAACAGGGTGCCGAACACCACCGGGTAGTCGCGGTTGATCGCTGCTTCAAAACTCATCAGGCCCATGCCGTCGAGCGAGAAGATCACTTCCACCAGCAACGAACCAGTGAAGAAAATCCCGATGAAGGCCGAAGGGAAGCCAGCGATCACCAGCAGCATGGCGTTGCGGAACACATGGCCATAGAGCACGCGATGGCGGGTCAGGCCCTTGGCCTTGGCGGTGACGACGTACTGTTTGTTGATCTCGTCGAGGAAGCTGTTTTTGGTCAACAGGGTCATGGTTGCGAAGTTACCGATCACCAGTGCCGTCACCGGCAGCGCGATGTGCCAGAAGTAATCGCGGACCTTGCCCATCCAGCTCAATTCACTGAAGTTATTCGAGGTCAGGCCGCGCAGGGGGAACCAGTCCAGGTAGCTGCCGCCGGCAAATACCACGATCAGCAGGATCGCAAACAGGAATGCCGGGATCGCGTAACCGACGATGATCGCCGAACTGGTCCACACGTCGAAGTGGCTGCCGTGCCGGGTGGCCTTGGCGATCCCCAGCGGGATCGACACCAGGTACATGATCAGCGTGCTCCAGAGCCCGAGGGAAATCGACACCGGCATCTTTTCCTTGATCAGGTCGATGACCTTGGCATCACGGAAGAAGCTGTCGCCGAAATCCAGGGTGGCGTAGTTCTTGATCATGATCCACAGGCGTTCCGGCGCCGACTTGTCGAAGCCGTACATGTGCTCGATTTCCTTGACCAGCGCCGGGTCCAGGCCCTGCGCGCCGCGATAGCTGGAGCCGGCCACCGAGACTTCGGCACCGCCGCCGGCGATGCGGCTGGTAGCGCCTTCGAAGCCTTCGAGCTTGGCGATCATCTGTTCCACCGGGCCGCCGGGCGCGGCCTGGATGATCACGAAGTTGATCAGCAGAATGCCGAACAGGGTTGGGATGATCAGCAACAGTCGCCGAAAAATATACGCCAGCATCTTATTGCTCCATGCCCGCAGGATCGGCTTGTTCTTTGGTCAGCACTTCGATCGCAGGTTTAGCGTCGGGCTTGATCCACCAGGTGGAAATGCCCACGTCATTGGTCGGTGAGACTTTCGGGTGGCCAATGTGATTCCAGTACGCCACGCGCCAGGTCTTGATGTGCCAGTTGGGGATCACGTAATAGCCCCATTGCAACACCCTGTCGAGCGCCCGGGCATGGGCCACCAGGCTTTTGCGCGAGTCGGCGTTGATCAGCTCTTCGACCAGTTCATCGACTACCGGATCTTTCAGGCCCATGTAATTGCGGCTGCCGGGTTTTTCGGCGCTTTCGGACTTCCAGAGTTCGCGTTGTTCGTTGCCCGGTGAGCTGGACTGCGGGAAGCTGCCGACCATCATGTCGAAGTCGCGCGAGCGCACGCGGTTGATGTACTGCGACACGTCGACCCGCCGAATCACCAGGTCAATGCCCAGGTCACTCATGTTGCGTTTGAACGGCAACAGCACCCGCTCGAACTCGGTCTGCGCCAGCAGGAATTCGATGCTGACCGGTTTGCCGGTGGTATCGACCATCTTGTCGTCGACGATCCGCCAGCCGGCTTCCTGCAACAGTTGATAGGCTTTGCGCTGCTGGGTGCGGATCATTCCGCTGGCATCGGTCACCGGGTTCTGGAACGCTTCGCTGAAGACCTGCTCGGGGATTTTGCCCCGGAACGGATCGAGGATCGCCAGTTGATCCTGATCCGGCAGACCGGTGGCGGCCATTTCCGAGTTTTCGAAGTAGCTGCGGGTGCGCGCGTAGGCGCCGTTGAACAGCTGTTTGTTGGTCCATTCAAAATCCAGCAACAGGCTCAGGGCCTGGCGCACACGCACGTCCTGGAATATCGGGCGGCGCAGGTTGAAGACAAAACCCTGCATGCCGGTGGGGTTACCGTTTGGGATCTGTTCCTTGATCAGGCGCCCCTCGGTGACGGCCGGAATGTTGTAGGCGTTGGCCCAGTTTTTCGCAGTCATCTCCAGCCAGTAATCGAACTGTCCGGCCTTCAGCGCTTCCAGCGCGACGGTGTTGTCGCGGTAGTAATCGATGGTCATGTTGTCGAAGTTGTAAAAGCCCCGATTGACCGGCAGGTCCTTGCCCCAGTAATCCTTGACCCGCTCATAGCGGATCGAACGCCCGGCCTTGACCTCGCTGACCTTGTACGGGCCGCTGCCCAGCGGAATCTCCAGATTGCCCTTGCTGAAGTCGCGGTGTTCCCACCAGTGCTTGGGCAATACCGAGAGCTGTCCAAGGATCAGCGGCAGCTCGCGGTTGCTGGTGTGCTTGAAGGTGAACAGCACCCGCAACGGGGCCTCGGCGATCACGTTGTCGACGTCGCTGTAGTAATCGCGATACAGCGGCGAGCCGCTTTTCATCAGGGTCTGGAAGCTGAACACCACGTCTTCGGCACGCACCGGATGGCCGTCATTAAAACGCGCCTCGGGGCGCAAGTAGAAGCGCACCCAACTGTTGTCCGGGGCCTTTTCGATTTTGCCGGCAATCAAGCCGTATTCGGTAAATGGCTCATCCAGCCCGTGTTTGGCCAGGGTGTCGTAGATCAGGCCAATGTCATCGGCGGCCACGCCCTTGCTGATGAACGGGTTGAGGCTGTCAAAGCCACCAAAGCCGGCCTGACGGAAGATCCCGCCCTTGGGTGCGTCCGGGTTTACATAGTCGAAATGCTTGAAATCAGCCGGGTATTTCGGCGGCTCGTTGTACAGGGTCAGGGCGTGCTGCGGGGCAGCTTGGGCCGTGCAGGCAAGCCCTGCAAAGACCAGACCCAGCAGGGGATGCAAACGCATCATTGGGCTTTCTCCGAAGTCTTCAGCCACCACGCATTCAGCCCCAGGGTGTAGGGCGGCGTGGTGACGAAGGCGAACCGGTTGCGGTACGCCAGGCGATGATAATTGATATACCAGTTGGGGATGCAGTAGTGCTGCCACAGCAGCACCCGATCCAGCGCTTTGCCGGCCGCCAATTGCTCGTCACGGGATTTTGCCGCGAGCAGCTGTTCGAGCAAATGATCGACCACCGGGTTGGCAACGCCCGCGTAATTCTTGCTGCCCTTGACCGAGGCCTGGCTCGAGTGGAAGTACTGCCACTGCTCAAGTCCGGGGCTGAGGGTCTGATCGAGGGTCATCAGGATCATGTCGAAATCGAACTGGTCCAGACGCTGTTTGTATTGGGCACGGTCGACGGTGCGCAGGTGCGCGTCAATGCCGATACTGGCGAGGTTCTCGGCGTAGGGCTGGAGAATGCGTTCCAGATTCGGATTGACCAGCAGGATCTCGAAACGCAGTGGCTGCCCGGCCGCATTCTGCAGGCGCTGGCCATTGAGCTTCCAGCCAGCCTCGGCGAGCAAACCCAGCGCCCGGCGCAGGGTTTCCCGGGGGATGCCGCGGCCGTCGGTCTGCGGCAGGCTGAAGGGCTCGGTGAACAGCTTGGCGGGGAGCTGATCGCGGTAGGGCGAGAGCATCAGCCATTCATGGCCGACCGGAACGCCTGTGGCTGTGAACTCGCTGTTGGGGTAATAACTCATGGCCCGTTTGTAGGCACCGCTGAACAGAGCGCGATTGGTCCATTCGAAGTCGAACATCAAGCCCAGGGCTTCACGCACCTTGTCGTCGGCGAACGTACTGCGCCGGGTGTTCATGAACAGGCCCTGGGTCTGGGTTGGAATCTGGTGGTCGATCTGCGCCTTGATCACCTCGCCACGCCGCACGGCCGGGAAGCTGTAGCCATTGGCCCAGTTCTTGGCCTGGTGCTCGATGTAGATATCGAACTCGCCGGCCTTGAATGCCTCGAACGCGACGTCGCTGTCTCGATAAAACTCGACCTCGACGCGATCATAGTTGTACTTGCCGCGGTTGACCGGCAGGTCCTTGCCCCAGTAATCCTTGACCCGCTCGAACACCAGTTGCCGCCCCGGCTGAACCTCGGTGATGCGGTAAGGGCCACTGCCCAGCGGCGGTTCGAAGGTGGTCGCCTTGAAGTCGCGACCTTCCCAGTAATGCTGCGGCAACACCGGCAACTCGCCTAGGCGCTGGATCAGCAACGGATTACCGGTACGCTTGAACACGAAACGGATGCGCTGTGGGTTGAGGATGTCGACCCGCTGCACTTCCTGAAGATTGGTGCGGTATTGCGGATGACCTTCCTTGAGCAACAAGCGATAGGAAAACGCGACGTCGTAGGCGGTGATCGGTGTGCCGTCGTGAAAGCGTGCTTGCGGGCGCAGGTTGAACACGACCCAGCTGCGGTCTTCGCTGTATTCGACAGACTGGGCGATCAACCCGTAACTGGAGGCAGGTTCATCGCCGGACGGCGCGTACTGCCCCGTACCGACCATCAACGGTTCGTTCAGCTCGTTGATGCCGTACTGCAGAAAGTTCGGGGTCGCGACCGGGCTGGTGCCCTTGAAGGTGTAGGGGTTGAGCGTATCGAAGGTGCCAAATGCCATGACCCGCAATGTACCGCCCTTGGGCGCTTGCGGATTGACCCAGTCGAAGTGGGTGAATTTGGCCGGGTACTTGAGTGTGCCGAACTGCGCATAACCATGGCTTTCGCTGATCGTTGCGCTTGCGGGGAAGCTCAAGGCCAGACTGATTAGGAACAGGAGGGGACGCATCAAGGCAGAGATCCGGTCCAGGCGGCTTGGGCTTTGTGGACCGTACAGTAACAGCTTGTATCGACAGGAAAAAGGTAGGGGCTAAGGTAGGGCTTTTTGTGGCGAGGGAGCTTGCTCCCGCTCGCCTGCGCAGCAGGCGTGAACCCCGTGTATGTGATGTGCCTGAAAGAACCGGATGACACGTTTTGGGGCCGCTTCGCAGCCCAGCGGGAGCAAGCTCCCTCGCCACAAAAAGCCCCAATGCCCAGGGCGGGTCTTAACGCGGGGAAGAAACCGTCAGCACCTGTCCAGGCTTGAGGGCCTGGCCAACACGTGGATTCCAGCGCTTGAGGTGTTGCATCTCAACGTTGAAGCGCTTGGCAACGATGTACAGCGAGTCGCCTTGCTTGACCTTGTATTGGGTCTGCTTCTTGCTGTTGGCTGCAACCACCGTGCTGATACGTCCACCGCTGCGCTTGCTCTTGCTGGTGTCTCGCATCACCAGGGTCTGGCCAACCTTGAGGTCCTTGCCGTTCAGCTTGTTCCAGTGTTGCAGGTCCTTGACCTCGACCTTGTTGGCCTTGGCGATCTGCGTCAGGTTGTCGCCGCGTTTGACCCGGTAGCTGCGCTTGAGCGTTGCCAGTTCGCGGTCGTCTGCACCTTCGAAAACCGGTTTGAGCGGACGCTGGCTGATCAGCTCTTCGGGTTTCATGGTCGACAGGCTGGCGGTCAGCAACTGCGCCTTGGACGTCGGCACCAGCAGGTGCTGGGGACCGTCGATGGTGGTGCGTTGCTTGAAGGCCGGGTTGAGCTGGAACAGTTCGTCTTCGTCGATATTGGCCACCGCGGCAACCTTGGACAGGTCCATGCGCTGGTTGATTTCGACGACTTCAAAATAGGGTTGGTTGGCGATCGGGTTGAGGTTCACGCCATAGGCTTCTGGCGACAGCACGACTTGTGACAAGGCCAGTAGCTTGGGTACATAGGCCTGGGTTTCCGCCGGCAGTGGCAGGTTCCAGTAGTCGGTTGGCAGGCCGAGCTTTTCGTTGCGCTCGATGGCCCGGCTGACCGTGCCTTCACCGGCGTTGTAGGCCGCCAGGGCCAGCAGCCAGTCACCGTTGAACATGTCGTGCAGGCGGGTTAGGTAGTCCATCGCCGCGATGGTCGACGCGGTAATGTCGCGGCGACCGTCATAGAAGCGGGTTTGACGCAGGTTGAAGTAACGCCCGGTGGACGGAATGAACTGCCACAGACCAACCGCATCGGCGCGCGAGTAGGCCATTGGGTTGTAGGCGCTTTCAATCACCGGCAACAGCGCCAGTTCCAGCGGCATGTTGCGTTCTTCAAGGCGTTCGACGATGTAGTGAATGTACAGGCTGCCACGCTCGCTGGCACCTTGCAGAAACGATGGATTGCTGGCGAACCACAGGCGCTGTTGCTCGATGCGCGGGTTGACGCCCAGCCCGTCCTGCAACTGGAAGCCCTGGCGCATGCGCTCCCAGACGTCCTGCGCGGCTTGGGGGCTTGGCTTCTCGTTGATCCAGATAGGTTTTTGTTTGGTCCGGGTAGAAAGCGTATGTGCCACGTCGGTTTGTGGCACCTGACTGGTGCTTTGGCAGCCCGCCAGGGTGGCGGACACAGCCACCGCGATGGCTTGAGCCAAGCGGGTCAATGCGTCTGAATTGATGGATTTACGAATAGATGACGACATTGGCTGGAAGTTAGTTCCGGGCAAAAATGTCGGGCGATTCTAGAAAGCGTACGGGGTGCGGTCAACCATTCAGAATTTTTGTACCAATAGTGGCCCTCTCTAGAACGTATCTTTCCATGCCCGAAGAGCCGCAAAAACCTCACTCGGAGCCCGGTTATCCTGGCCATTCCGTTCGTCTACTTTTTCTTTAACAGATGTTTCGCCAGTACGTAGAAAAGGGTTGGTAAGTTTCTCCAGCGCCAGGGTCGACGGTAGCGACATGCCACCCGACTCGCGTAATTGGGAGACTTTCTCGAGACGCTCGGCAATGTCCGGGTTGTTCGGCTCGACAGCCGCGGCAAAGCGCAGATTGCTCAGGGTGTACTCGTGGGTGCAGTACACCAGCGTGTCTTCGGGCAACGCGGCCAGGCGGCTGAGGGAGTGGTGCATTTGTGCCGGCGTACCTTCGAACAGGCGTCCGCAACCGGCGGCGAACAGGGTGTCGCCACAGAACAGCAGCCCCTGATGGTAGTAAGCGATATGACCCAGTGTGTGGCCCGGCACCGCATACACGTCGAACTCCCGGCCGAGTACGTTGACGCGATCATTATCGTCCACGGCGATGTCGCGTCCGGGGATATTTTCGTTGGCCGGGCCGTAGACCGTGGCGCCCGTCGCTTTTTTGAGTTGCTCGACGCCGCCGACGTGATCATGGTGGTGATGGGTGACCAGGATGTCGCTGAGCTGCCATCCCGGATGCATGGCCAACCAGGCCTGCACGGGGGCGGCATCACCCGGATCGACCACGGCGCAGCGCTGGCTGCGGTGATCCTGTAACAACCAGATGTAGTTGTCGGTGAAGGCGGGAAGGGCACTGATCTGTATCATCGCAGGATTCGCCAAGCGGAAAACAATGGTGCATCTTAGAGCTTCTTGGCGAGTTGGAGAATGCAATGACCGATAAAGCGTTCGCTCAGGCTGATCCTGACTGGCTGGCATTGATCAGTGCCGCTCGCGAGTGGCTGTCAGGTCCCATCGGCCAATTTTTGTTGAATGAAGAACGCCGGATGCTCGAAGACGAACTGGGGCGTTTCTTTGGCGGCTACCTGGTGCATTACGGCCCTTCGGCCGAAACGCCACCGGCGGCGAAGCAGGTGCAGCGCAATGTCCGTCTGGGAGCGCCGCTGCCGGGGGTGGAAATAGTCTGCGAAGAACAGGCCTGGCCGATCAGTGAGCACGCCGCCGACGTGGTGGTGATGCAGCACGGGCTGGATTTCTGCCTGTCGCCGCATGGCCTGCTGCGCGAGGCCGCCAGCGCGGTGCGTCCCGGCGGGCACCTGCTGATTGTCGGGATCAACCCCTGGAGCAGTTGGGGGTTGCGCCACATGTTTGCGAGCGACGCCATGCGCAAGGCGCGCTGCATTTCGCCGTCGCGGGTCGCCGACTGGCTCAACCTGCTGGGGTTCGCGCTGGAGAAACGCCGCTTCGGGTGCTATCGTCCGCCGCTTGCGTCCCCGGCATGGCAAACCCGCTTGGCCGGTTGGGAACGCAAGGCCGGTGACTGGCAGCTGTCCGGTGGCGGTTTCTATTTATTGGTGGCGCGCAAGATCGTCGTCGGCTTGCGACCGGTCCGCCAGGTGCGCCGCGAGCCTATGGGCAAGTTGATCCCGCTGCCGATGGCCAAGGTCAATCGACGCCACAGCGAGCCGTAATAAACATTTTATTTTCCCGGCCGGGCTTGCCCGGCCTTGGGCGTTGTCGATCATTGATCGGCAGCCACAGACATTTTCTGGATAGGTTGGCATGAGCGATAGCGTAGAACTCTTCACCGACGGCGCCTGCAAGGGCAATCCTGGCCCCGGCGGCTGGGGCGCACTGCTGGTGTGCAAGGGCGTTGAAAAGGAACTCTGGGGCGGCGAAGCCAATACCACCAACAACCGTATGGAACTGATGGGCGCCATTCGTGGCCTTGAAGAGCTCAAGCGTTCTTGCGACGTATTGCTGGTCACCGACTCGCAATACGTGATGAAAGGCATCAACGAATGGATGGTCAACTGGAAGAAACGCGGCTGGAAAACTGCGGCGAAAGAGCCAGTGAAGAACGCTGATCTGTGGAAGCAGCTCGACGAGCAGGTCAACCGCCACAACGTTACCTGGAAGTGGGTGCGCGGCCACGTCGGGCATCCCGGTAACGAACGCGCCGACCAGTTGGCCAACCGTGGTGTCGACGACGTCCGGGGTTACAAGCAGGACTGACGCCTCAAATCACAGCACCAGAATCGCCGCGGCCAGTTGCTCATCCGAGTAGACCTGACCGGCGAGCATGCTACGGATCCGTTCAAATGCGGCCTCCAGCTGAACGCCGCGAATGTCGCCACGACTGGCGACAAACGCCGCCGCATCGGATTTTGCAGCCAGCACGATCTTGTCATCCTTGAATGAGCTGCTGGTACCTTTGGTGGGACTCATGCTCATGCTCAGGGTGATATCGGTGCTCATCACAAAACTGGTGGCTCGCACCGCTGTGCTGAACAGACTGCCGACAATCAGCAGGGTTATAAGGGTGGAGGTTGTCGTCATGACGTGCGCGATTCCTGTGGGAAATACTCGGGGCGCACGCTAACAGGGGGGCCGCTCAGCCATCTTTATGAGCTTTGCGAATGATTGTTAAAAACTGCGCAAGGCCGTTACACCGGCTTGCGCAGTCGCAAGGCTTCGATCATTTTCAGGCAGTGACTCAATCCCGGCGAGACATCGCCGACGCGCTGGCTCAGGATGATCGGCGAGGTGGCATTGGTTTCCAGTACCGGCGTGAAACCAATGTCGTCGCGATGCAGCAACTGTACCGAGGCCGGCACCAGCGTGACGCCGATACCGGCGCCCACCAGGCCAATGGCGGTTTGCAGCTCGTTGGTCCATTGCGCGACCTTGATGCTCACCCCGTAGGACTCGAACAGCGCGATCACATGGTCGGCATAGCTGGGGCGGGGATTGCCGGGATACAGCACAAATGGTTCATTGGCCAACTCGGTGAGGCTGATGGGGCCGGCCAGAAGTGGATGGCCGGCGGGCAGGGCAGCCACCAGACGGTCTTCATTCAATACGGTTTGAATGATTGCCGGGTCATCGATACGAATCCGCCCGAAGCCAACGTCGATACGTCCGGCCTTGAGCGCTTGCACCTGTTGCAGCGTGGTCATTTCCGACAGGCCGAGCTCCAGTTCCAGCGACTCGTTGCTGCGCAGTCGGCGAATCAGTTCGGGCAACACGCCATACAGGGTCGAAGGGGCAAAACCGATACCCAGCCAGGTCTTTTCGCCCAGGCCGATACGTCGGGTGTTGTCGCAGACCTTGCTCAATTGCTCAAGCAGGGCGCTGGAGTGCTCAAGGAAAAACCGCCCGGCTTCGGTCAGACGCAATGGCCTGCCGCGTTCCAGCAACACCACCCCAAGTTCATCTTCCAGTTGCTGGATTTGCCGGCTCAACGGTGGCTGGGCGATGTGCAGGCGTTCGGCGGCGCGGGTGAAATTCAGGGTTTGACCCAGCACCTGGAAGTAACGCAGATGACGCAGCTCCATGAGCCCTCCACAGTCGGCGATGGTGAATACCTTTAAGGTATCGATCCAGACCAATTCTATATTGGAACCTTGAAAAAAGCCGTACGAGAATCCGTCACAGAACTTCAAGAACCTGACGGGTATCGACATGCTTTCTTCTGCCATTGAATCGATCGAGACGATCATCGTCGATCTGCCGACTATCCGCCCGCACAAGCTGGCGATGCACACCATGCAGAATCAGACGCTGGTGATCATCCGCGTACGTTGCGCCGACGGTATCGAAGGCATCGGCGAATCGACCACCATCGGTGGCCTGGCCTACGGTAATGAAAGCCCGGACAGCATCAAGACCAACATCGACAAGCACTTTGCGCCGCTGCTGCTGGGGCAGGATGCGTGCAACATCAACGCGGCGATGTTGCGCCTGGAGCGCAGTATTCGCGGCAATACCTTTGCCAAATCCGGCATCGAAACCGCTTTGCTCGACGCCCACGGCAAACGCCTTGGGCTGCCGGTCAGTGAGTTGCTCGGTGGCCGTGTACGCGACTCGCTGCCAGTAGCCTGGACGCTGGCCAGCGGCGATACCGCCAAGGACATCGCCGAAGCCGAGCAGATGCTCGATCTGCGTCGCCACCGGATCTTCAAGTTGAAGATCGGTGCCGGCGAAGTCGACCGCGACCTGGCTCACGTCATTGCGATCAAAAAAGCCTTGGGTGACCGCGCCAGCGTGCGCGTCGACGTTAATCAGGCGTGGGATGAAGCGGTCGCACTGCGGGCTTGCAGGATTCTCGGCGGCAACGGCATCGACCTGATCGAACAGCCGATTTCGCGCAACAACCGTGCCGGCATGGTGCGCCTGAACGCCATGAGCCCGGCGCCGATCATGGCGGACGAGTCGATCGAGTGCGTGGAAGATGCGTTCAACCTGGCACGCGAAGGCGCGGCCTCGGTGTTCGCACTGAAAATCGCCAAGAACGGCGGCCCCCGTGCAGTGCTGCGCACCGCGGCGATTGCCGAAGCGGCAGGTATCGGCCTGTACGGCGGCACCATGCTTGAAGGCGGGATCGGCACGCTGGCCTCGGCCCATGCCTTCCTCACGCTGAACGAGCTGAGTTGGGACACCGAGCTGTTCGGCCCGCTGTTGCTGACCGAAGACATCCTCAGCGAGCCGCCGGTTTACCGCGATTTCCATTTGCATGTTTCCCAGGCACCCGGCCTTGGCCTGAGCCTGGACGAAGAGCGGCTGGCGTTTTTCCGCCGCGACAAAACCTCCACTGCCATTCATTCCGCCTGAGGAGAACAGCATGTTGTTCCACGTAAAAATGACCGTGAACCTGCCGGTCGACATGGACCCGGAGCGCGCCGCTCGGCTCAAGTCCGACGAAAAGGCCCTGGCCCAGCGCCTGCAACAGCAGGGTAAGTGGCGCCATTTGTGGCGCATCGCCGGGCTGTACGCCAATTACAGCGTGTTCGACGTCGACAGCGTGCAGGAACTGCACGACCTGCTGATGCAACTGCCGCTTTACCCCTACATGGCTATCGAAGTGAACGCGATGTGCAGGCATCCTTCCTCTATTCATGAGGATGATCGCTGAGCCGTTGCCTGCCAGTTCTGTACTCTAATAAATACAAGATGAGGATTAATCATGAACGCCAAAATTTCCCACACTGCCAGCGCCCAGAAGTTTCTCGAAGAAGCCAGTGGCCTGCTCAACGACGCTGGCAACCCGCGCGCCAAAGCGCTGATCTACCGCATCCTGCGTGACTCGGTGAACATCATCGAAGACCTCGAAGTGACCCCGGAAGAGTTCTGGAAAGCCGTCAACTACCTGAACGAACTGGGCGCGCGCCAAGAGGCGGGCCTGTTGGTTGCCGGCTTGGGCCTGGAACACTACCTCGACCTGTTGATGGATGCCGAAGACGCGCAGGCCGGTAAAACCGGTGGCACCCCGCGCACCATCGAAGGCCCGCTGTATGTCGCCGGCGCACCGCTGTCCAACGGCGAAGCGCGGCTGGACGACGGCGTTGATCCGGGCGTGGTGCTGTTCATGCAGGGTCAGGTCAAGAATACCGATGGCAAGCCGCTGGCCGGCGCCGTGGTGGATGTCTGGCACGCCAATACCGGCGGCACCTATTCGTACTTCGATGGCAGCCAGTCCGAGTTCAACCTGCGTCGGCGGATCGTCACCGATGCCGAAGGTCGCTATCGCTTCCGCAGCATCGTGCCGTCGGGCTACGGTTGCCCACCGGACGGTCCGACCCAGCAGCTGCTTGATCAACTGGGTCGTCATGGCCAGCGCCCGGCGCACATCCACTTCTTCATCTCGGCGGATGACCATCGCCACCTGACCACCCAGATCAACCTGGACGGTGACAAGTACCTGCACGACGATTTTGCCTACGCCACCCGCGACGAACTGATCGCCAAAATCACCTTCAGTGACGATCAGCAGCGTGCACGTGAGCATGGTGTCAGCGGCCGCTTTGCCGAGATCGAATTCGATTTCACCCTGCAGTCGTCTGCGCAACCAGAAGAGCAACACCGTCACGAGCGAGTGCGCGCACTGGAAGACTGATCAGCGCTGGCCCAGGCCACGGGATAACAGACCGTTTATCTCGTGGCCTTCCGCTTTGCGGCGGCTCGCATAGAATGGTCAGGCCCGATTTTCCGGGGTGCGTGCCCAAGAGCACCCGCACCGCAGCCGATAATCACAACCAGAGTGAGCGGTTATGCAAGCGCATCTATTGAGTGAGCGCAGCAGAGTGTTTGAGCAGGCCGATCCCTATGCGGTGTCGGGCTACGTCAATCAGCACGTGGGCAACCATTGTATCCGCTTGCCCGGAAGCGGCAGCCCTCAGGCCAGTCTCAATCACAGCAAATTCGCCAGTCTCGACCTGTGCCGAATCAGCTATGGCGGCAGTGTTCGGGTGACTTCGCCGGCGCTCGAAACCATCTATCACCTGCAAGTGCTGCTACGTGGAAACTGCCTGTGGCGTGGTCATCGGCAGGAACACTACTTTGCGCCCGGTGAGCTGTTGCTGATCAATCCGGACGATCCGGTGGACCTGACGTATTCCGACGACTGCGAAAAATTCATCGTGAAAATGCCCGCCAGCCTGCTGGAGTCGGTGTGCCAGGAGCAACGCTGGTTGCACCCGGGGCAGGGCGTGCGGTTTCTCGAGAACCGCTACCAGCTGGATGAGCTTGAAGGTTTCGTCAATCTGCTGGGCATGGTTTGCCAGGAGGCTGAAGCGACCGAGCGCATGCCGCGTGTTCAGGAACATTACGCGCAGATTGTCGTGAGCAAGATGCTCAGCCTGATGAAAACCAACGTCAGGCGCCTCGGTCTCGGTTCGCAGTCAGCGAACTTCGAGTTGATCGCCGACTACATCGAACGCAACCTCAAGCAGGACATTTGCAGCGAAGAACTGGCGCGTCAGGCACAGATGAGCCTGCGTTCGTTGTATGGCTTGTTCGAGCGCAATGCGGCGACCACCCCGAAAAACTATATCCGGCAGAAGAAGCTCGAACGGGTCAACGCCTGTCTCAGCGACCCGACCTGCACGGTACGCAACGTGACCGAACTGGCCATGGATTACGGCTTCCTGCACCTGGGACGATTCTCCGAAAGCTACCGCAAGCAGTTCGGCGAATTGCCGTCGGACACCCTCAAGCGCCGTCACTGATACATAACCTGTAGGAGCAAGGCTTGCCCGCGATGGCGTCCGAGAGATCGCC
>NZ_JBXAMS010000033.1:0-14950 GCF_058800905.1 Pseudomonas sp. GW822-FHT04C11
CTTCGCGACGACCTCCTCTCGATGTGTCCGGCTGCGCCGTACGGCGCTGCGCGCCCACCCCCTGATGAACACCTGCGTTCGGCCTTCCGAAGGGGCGGGTGGATCAAGAGCCGGATCAAGATCAAGATCAAAGTCCAAAGCCAAATCTAAAACCTTTGTGTCGGAAATTTCCGCTCAATCGCTGGTTTTTGATCATCCCTGCGAATGCCTGGTCATTCAGCGACCGTCCGTAATTCCCCCCAGTTAACAAAAGATAACGTGGCGTTGATTGTCAGACCTTTCGAAAGCTGGATAGGATAGGCCAGCTTCCGAAGGGGCTCTAGATTGCGCGTTTCAGGACTATGCTCCAAAAACCGTCAATCGCTACGAGCAACCCTGCGGCGCCCTGAAAGGTTGAATGACCTAACAATAATAATGGGGGAAAGGTCTATGAGTGAGCCTGTCATGGGTGTGGGTTTATGCCGCCCGCCAGCGCTACGCAGATTCGCGTTGCTGGCTACAGCGCTCTCGCTGTTGGGTTCTGCCGTGCTGTCGGCACCCGTTTTGGCCGCTGACGCACCGGCGTCCGATACGGTCTATTCGATTGAGTTCGCTAAGTCCGCCAAGGGTCTGATGCTTGATGTTGCGCATGCAGGCAAGCGCCTGGTGGCGGTCGGCGATCGTGGCCATATTCTGTATTCCGATGACCAGGGCCAGACCTGGACCCAGGCCAAGGTGCCCAGTCGGCAACTGCTGACCGCGGTCTATTTCGTCGATGACAAGCACGGCTGGGCTGTCGGTCATGACGCGCAAATTCTCGCCAGTGAAGACGGCGGCGTTACCTGGATCAAACAATTCGAAGACTTGAAGCGCGAAGCGCCGCTGCTGGCTGTCTGGTTCAAGGATGTCAGCAGCGGTTTTGCCGTGGGTGCTTACGGCGCTCTGCTGGAAACCACTGACGGTGGAAAGAACTGGGCAGATGTCGGCGATCGCCTCGATAACCCGGATCAATACCACCTCAACGCGATCGCAGCGGTAAAGGATTCCGGGCTGTTCATCGTGGGCGAGCAGGGCAGCATGTTCCGTTCCCCTGATTGGGGGCAAACCTGGGAACGCCTTAAAGGTCCGTACCAGGGTTCGCTGTTTGGGGTGATCGGCACCGCCAAACCGGCGACTTTGCTGGCCTACGGTCTGCGCGGCAATCTGTTCCGCTCAACTGACTTTGGCAGCACTTGGGAGCAGGTCGAGCTCAAGGCTGCGCGCGGCGCGTTGGAGTTCGGTCTGTCCGGTGCGACCTTGCTCGACGACGGCAGCATCGTGATCGTTGGCAACGGCGGCAGCGTGGTGCGCAGCAGTGACGACGGCGTGACCTTCAGCGTATTCAACCGTCCCGACCGCATTTCCGTTTCGGCGGTCACGGCAGCGGGCAATGGCAACTTGATTCTGGTAGGACAGGGCGGCGTTCGCGCTACTTCGCCAATCGGCGCCGAGCTGGGCAAATAATAAGAAGGCGGAGCTATGACATCCATGAGCAGTCATCATCAGGACAAGGCGACGTTTCTCGAGCGCCTGATTTTCAACAACCGTCCGGCAGTGATCGTTATCTGCCTGTTGGTCAGCATTTTCCTGTTCTGGCAGGCGACGCTGATCCGGCCGTCTACCAGCTTCGAAAAAATGATCCCGCTCAAGCATCCGTTCATCGAGAAGATGCTTGAACACCGCAATGACCTGGCCAACCTTGGCAATACCGTGCGTATTTCCGTGGAAGCCACCGATGGCGACATCTTCTCCAGGGAGTACATGGAGACCCTGCGCCAGATCAACGACGAGGTGTTCTACATCTCCGGTGTCGACCGTTCCGGCCTGAAGTCGCTGTGGAGTCCGAGCGTGCGCTGGACCGAAGTGACCGAGGAGGGTTTTGCCGGCGGTGAAGTCATCCCGCAGAGCTACAACGGCTCCGCCGACAGCCTCGATCAGTTGCGCAACAACGTGCTCAAATCCGGTCAGGTAGGTCGGTTGGTGGCCAACGATTTCAAGTCGAGCATCGTTGATATCCCGCTGCTGGAGTCCTACCCGGACCCGCAGGACCAGGGCAAGTTGCTGGCGCTGGATTACCAGAAGTTCTCCCACGAACTTGAAGACAAGATCCGCGACAAGTTCGAAAAACAGAACCCCAACGTACAGATTCACATCGTCGGTTTTGCCAAGAAGGTCGGTGACCTGATTGATGGCCTGATCATGGTGGTCATGTTCTTCGGCGTGGCGTTCGTCATCACCCTGATCCTGTTGCTGTGGTTCACCAACTGCCTGCGCAGCACTGTGGCAGTGTTGAGCACTACCTTGGTGGCGGTGGTCTGGCAACTCGGGTTGATGCACGCGTTCGGCTTTGGTCTGGACCCGTACTCGATGCTGGTGCCGTTCCTGATCTTCGCCATTGGTATTTCCCACGGTGTACAGAAGATCAACGGGATTGCCTTGCAGTCCAGCGATGCGGACAACGCCTTGACTGCTGCCCGGCGCACGTTCCGTCAGCTGTTTCTGCCGGGGATGATTGCGATCCTCGCGGATGCGGTGGGCTTCATTACTTTACTGATCATCGATATCGGGGTGATTCGTGAGCTGGCCATCGGCGCGTCCATTGGCGTGGCGGTGATCGTGTTCACCAACCTGATCCTGCTGCCGGTAGCGATTTCCTACGTCGGCATCAGCAAACGCGCTGTCGAACGCAGCAAGAAAGATGCAATCCGTGAGCATAGGTTCTGGCGTCTGCTGTCGAATTTTGCCAGCTCGAAAGTCGCCCCGGTTTCTATCCTCCTGGCGTTGATCGCCTTCGGTGGCGGTCTCTGGTACAGCCAGAACCTGAAAATCGGCGACCTCGACCAAGGTGCACCGGAGCTGCGTCCGGACTCGCGCTACAACCAGGACAACAATTTCATCATCAAGAACTACTCCACCAGCTCCGATGTGCTGGTAGTGATGGTCAAGACCAAGGCGGAAGGCTGTTCGCGTTACGAAGCCATGGCGCCAATCGATGAGCTGATGTGGAAAATGCAGAACACCGAGGGCGTACAGTCGGCGATTTCCCTGGTGACCGTCTCCAAGCAGATGATCAAGGGCATGAACGAGGGCAACCTGAAGTGGGAAACCCTGTCGCGTAACCCGGATGTGCTGAACAACTCCATCGCCCGCGCCGACGGCCTGTACAACAACAGCTGCTCGTTGGCGCCGGTGCTGGTGTTCCTCAACGACCACAAGGCCGAAACCCTCGACCGTGCAGTGCATGCGGTGCAGGACTTCGCCAAGGAGAACAACAAGGACGGTCTGGAGTTCATCCTGGCTGCCGGGAACGCCGGGATCGAAGCGGCCACCAACGAGGTGATCAAGGAATCGGAACTGACCATCCTGGTGCTGGTGTACATCTGTGTGGCGACCATGTGCATGATCACCTTCCGTTCCTGGGCGGCGACCTTGTGCATCGTGTTGCCGCTGGTGCTGACCTCGGTGCTCGGCAACGCGCTGATGGCGTTCATGGGCATCGGCGTGAAAGTCGCGACCTTGCCGGTGGTGGCGCTCGGGGTAGGGATTGGCGTGGACTACGGCATCTACATTTACAGCCGCCTCGAAAGCTTCCTGCGTGCTGGCTTGCCGCTGCAAGAGGCGTACTACCAGACGCTGAAGTCCACCGGTAAAGCGGTGCTGTTCACCGGTCTGTGCCTGGCCATTGGCGTGTGCACCTGGATCTTCTCGGCGATCAAGTTCCAGGCCGACATGGGCCTGATGCTGACCTTCATGCTGCTCTGGAACATGTTCGGTGCGCTGTGGCTGTTGCCGGCGCTGGCACGTTTCCTGATCAAGCCTGAGAAGCTCGCGGGACAGAAGGGCAACTCGTTGTTCGCTCACTGATCGAGGTCGAAAATAACAAAGCCGCAACCTTCGGGCTGCGGCTTTGTTATTTCTCGGATTTCACACCGCCCCCTGTGTGCGAGCCTGCTCGCTCCCACAGGGTTTGCGGTAACAATGCGCTATCATTGCTGTTTTCCCCTGAAAGACATGATTGCCATGACTGCCGAAACCCTTCTCAACGCCCTCGAACACTGCACCATGGTCGAAATCGACGGCTTTCACGCCTTCGAATTCGCTCTCGACGAAGACGACAATCTGCACATCGAATGCATGGATGGCCGAGCGGCCAAGCACTGGGAGTTCAGCCCGGCTCAGGTTAAGGCTGCGACCTTCGATCAAGACCTGCAGAGTTGGCTGATCATCGGTGATTCCGGCGAGCATCGTCTGGTCTGCCTGGACGCGTTCGGCGGTAACGACGACGAAGACGAAACCAATGAAGATGCGTAAACTCTGGCCGCTGCTGATGGCCGGCAGTGTCGGGGCGATGGGCCTTTCCAGCGCATCCGCCGAGAGCTTCCAGTTGCTGGTCGGCACCTACACCCAAGGCCAGAGCCAGGGGATCTACCGACTCAAATTCGATAGCCAGAGCGGTCAACTCGACGCGACGCCGTTGCAGGTGGTCAAGAGTGCCAACCCGTCGTGGCTGACCTTGTCCAGCGACCAGCGTCGACTGTTTGTGGTCAACGAGAATGGTCCGGGGCAAGCCGACCCGGTAGGGCGCGTCAGCAGTTTCGCCGTCGAGCCGAACACCCATGCGCTGAGCCTGATCAATCAGGTGCAGAGCCTGGGCAACGAGCCGACCCATTCCAGCCTGAGCGCTGACGGCAAGTACCTGTTTGTCAGTAATTACTCGGTGGCCGAAGACCCGGGTGGCAACCTGGCGGCATTGCCGGTGAGCGCCGATGGCAAGCTGGCGCCGCCGGTGCAACTGAGCAGCCATCAGCCGAGTCGGGTCAATCCCGAGCGGCAGATGTCGGCGCACGTGCATTCGACAGTGTCCTCGCCGGACGGTCAGTACGTGTTTGCCAATGACCTGGGCGCCGACAAGATCTTTGTCTATCGCTATGACCCCAAGGCCAATCCAGAGCGACCGCTGACCGCAGCCACGCCGGCCTCGGTTCAGTTGCCACCGGGCAGCGGGCCGCGGCATTTGCTGTTCAGTGCCGACGGCAAGCACGCGTACCTGACCCTGGAAATGAGCGCGCAAGTCGCGGTGTTCGATTATCAGGCTGGCAAACTGACCCAACGGCAAATGGTCGACCTGGCAGCCGGCAAACCTGCGGCGCAGAAAGCCGCGGCTGCGCTGCATGCCTCGTCGGATGGCAAATTCCTCTACGTCAGCAACCGTGGCACCGCTAACGAGTTGCTGGTGTTCGCCATCGACCCGGCCAGTGGCGAGCTCAAGGAGCTTCAGCGCCGTTCGGTGGAGGGCGATCACCCGCGTGAGTTCAGCCTCGACCCAAGCGGCAAGTTCGTACTGGTCGCCAACCAGAAGAGCAACCAGATCGTCATCATCGCGCGTGATGTGAAGACCGGCCTGCTGGGCAAAACAGTGCAAAAACTGCCGTTCGACTCACCCAGCGACATCAAGTTCTTCCTGCGTCAATAAACCGCAGGCCCCGTACGCCGGGGCCTGCGTGGTTCTATTAATCTGAGTGATATCCGCTACTGCTGCAAAAGATTTCAAGAGCGCCAACCCTCGGGCGTAAGTTTGCTTCACGGCCTAGACAGGCAAGCAAGCCAACTGAATCTACGAGGGTTACCGCCATGAACTTCAATCTCTTCTCCGTGATTGCCGCATCCGCTATCTCCGCCAGCGTTGCTCTGCCAGCCAGTGCCAACACTGAGATCAGCTCGAAAAAATCCGGCACCCACAGCTACACCCAGAAATACCTGCAACAAAGCGCCAACTTCTATGCCGCGCTGGATCACAAGATCCAACACTGAGATTCAAGCCCTGCCGACTTTATGCAGGAGCGAAGTCACTTGATCCGATCAGCGATCCTTTCGCTGGAAAGACCCGAGTGATGTCGCTCCTGCATAAAGCATTTGCGACTCCGCACCCCAATCAGCACAAATATTTCGTGTAATATCACATGGCCATGTGTTTAAATTTGACGCTAATTTATTGACTCAATCTTTCCCAAGGATCGATGACATGGCGATGCGTCTGGCTGTGGTGCTGCTGTTTCTCTACTCCACCCCGATTCTCTCGGCTGCCCACCCGGTTGACGGCGAGCCTGAAGCCGCACGCGAGCGTTTGATGAGCGTGTTGCAGGACTGAAAATCGTCGAATTTTCGATCAATTAAACTGATAGCTACTATGCATAAAGGTCGCTATTCATGGCCGGTTGTTTGATTGATCCTGTGGGCACTGAAACATGCCCACGGAGAATCCCATGGCCAGCACAATCCTTTCTTCTGCCAAACACGGCGCGTACGTCGCCATTGGTTTATACGTGGCGATGGTTCTGGTGGTCAGTCTTTCGGCCCAGTCGCAGCGCATCACGCAAGCACCGATTCAGGTCGCTTATCCCGCCATCCAGTTTGAGCACGTGCAGCACGCCAGCGCTGAGCATTCCGACGTCGCGGGAGCCGTGGGGGTATGAAAGGGCGCAAACTGATGGTCGTCGCCTTCCTGGCATTCCTGACCAATGGATCTTCACTGCTCGGCATCGGCCAAGGCTCGGCGGGCTCGCTGGCACGGGCCATCGAGTGCAATCACAACATCGCCCACAACATTCAGACCGCCAAGGCGCTGGGGTTGTTGGCGGGTAATCCGCCGGCCAAACCCAAAGCAGTGGTTCTGGGGCCGTTTGAGGTTGATTGCTCGGCGCTTAAAATGTGCAGCGCGTTGGCGTAGGAAGTCAGGTTGGTTGTTTGGCCATGATGGCGGCGAATAACGCTGACTCAAGAATCCCCTGCAACCAGGTCTGAAGATGCCGATACGGCGTCTGCGCAAACCACTCGCGGTCGACATGTGCGAACTGGCGTATGAACGGTGCCAGGGCGATATCCGCCAGGCTCAGATGATCGGCCACCAGATACACTCGCTGTTGCAGCAACTCATCCAGTTCGCGCAAAAACACTTCGCCTTCCGCGCGGTAATGCTCCATGGGGTGTTCCGGGTAGCGTTCAGCGTATTTGTAGCGATTGAGGTGCAGCTTGAACGTCTGATCGTTTGCTTCAATCAGCGCCGCGCCACGTTGCTGCGCTGCAGGATCGTCCTTGAGCAACCAATCCTGCGGGTCGTTCTGTTCCAGCGCCCACTGCATGATCTCCAGGCTTTCCTCGATCACCCGACCGTCAAGGCTCAGCACCGGCACGGTGCCCTTGCTCGACAGCGCGAGCATCTGCGGCGGCTTGGCTTTCAGGCTGACCTCGACAATGTCCACCGCCACTGAACTGTAACGCAGCGCCATGCGTGCGCGCATGGCGTAGGGGCAACGGCGGAAGGAGTAGAGCGTCGGCGTGCTCATTTGACCTCCAGCGTGCTCAGGCCATTGCCTTGGCGATGAACCTGGATCTGCACCGGGATTCGCTCGTGCATTTCCTGTACGTGGGAGATTACGCCGACCTTGCGCCCCTGCGCCTGCAGGCCATCGAGGGCGTCCATCGCCAATTGCAGTGACTCGGGATCGAGGCTGCCGAAGCCTTCATCGATGAACAGCGATTCGATTTTCAGCGTGCTCGACGCCATTGAGGCCAGGCCCAGCGCCAGTGCCAGCGACACCAGGAAGGTTTCGCCGCCCGACAGCGAATGCACCGAGCGCAGTTCGTCGCCCATCTCCGTGTCCATCACCAGCAAGCCGAGCATGCTGCCGCCGCGCTTGAGCCGGTAGCGGCGCACCAGTTGGCGCAACTGGGCGTTGGCGTGATGCACCAGCAAATCGAGGTTGTAGGCCTGGGCGATCTTGCGGAAAGTGTCTCCGGTGGCCGAGCCGATCAAGGCATTCAGCCGTGCCCAGCGCTGCCACTCGTTGTAGGCATCGCCAATGCGTTGTGCCAGCGCCTGATTGGCGTCCTGACGGCGTTGATCCTCGGCTTGTTGCGCACGTAGTTCGGCGCAGAGCTGTTCGCTGATCCCGAACTGGTTTTGCAGCTCGCCAAGGGCTGTGGCCAGTTGTTCGGCATCGAGGTTGCCGTTGTGCTGCGCCTGATGGCTGTGCAGGCGCTGTTCGCGTTCATGCACTAGCACCTTGGCTTGCTCGATGGCTTTTTCGCCGAGCTGTAGCTGTTGGCGCAACTGGCTGACCTGCTCGTCGCTGAACGCCAGTAACTGCTCCAGACCGCCATCGTCGAGTTCCGGATGAAGGGCTCGCCATTCGGCAATCTTGCCGCTCAGCTCATGACTTTCGGCTTCCAGCGCATGCTGGCGTTGTTGCTCCGCCCGGAGCTCGGCGGCCAGTTGAATCTGCTGGCTGCGGACTTCTTGCAGCTCTTGATTGGCCATCGCTTCGGCCTGTCGAGCCTGTTCGACGGCTTGATCCAGTTGCTGCTGCCACTGCTCGGCGCTCGGCTGCTCGCCCAGCAGTTCGGCGAGTTTTTGTTGGGCGGCGTGTTGCTGCTCGGCGAGTGCGCTGAACTGCAGCTGTGCGGCTTGCAATTGCTGCACGCGTGTCAGTTGCCGGTCCTGTTCTTTCTCGAGGGTTTGCTGACGCTGTTGTTGTTCGCTGAGTTCTTCGCGTTGCAATTCCAGCTGTTCCAGCCGCTGGGCGACCTGCTGATCGAGTTGCATGAAGGTCGCAGCGGGCTCGTTGCGCAAACCGTCAAGGGTCGCCGCCGGCAGCAGGGCGCTGAACGCTGCGAGTTCCTCTTCAAGGCGCTGGCTGTCATTGCTCAACTCGCGCTGCTGGATCGCCAGTTGCTGGGCAGCCTGTTGGCTGGCCTGGTCGGCGGCTTGCAGTTGTTGCTGAAGACGTGCGGCGTCTTGCTGCAAGGTGAGCAGGGCGCTTTGTCGCTGTTCGTCCTGGGCAATGCTCTGATTCATCTGAGCACTTTGCTGATTCAGCCAGGCGTCGCGTTTGGCGGTTTCCTGGGTCAGCAACTGGGCGGCCAGTGGATGCGCTTCAAGGCTCGGTGTCAGGCTCTGCTGCTGGGTTGCCAGCTGTTCCTGTTGTTGCAGCAGTTCTTTTTGCTGGGCAATCAGCCCGCCGACTTCGGTGCGCAGGTCTGCGAGTTTTTCCTTGAGCAGGTCAACGGCTTTTTGTGCATTGGCCTGTTCGCTTTCATCGTGCCGGCCGAGGCTTTGCAGCAATGCTTCTGGCTGATGATAAGGATGCTCGACGCTGCCGCAGACCGGGCACGGTTGATCGTCCTGCAACTGCCCGCGCAACTCTTCGACGCTGGCACTGCGCGCCAGGCGCTGGCGCTCCAGCAGTTCCCGAGTGACTGTCAGGGTTTGCTCGGCAACAGTCAGTTCGGCCTTGGCCTGGACGCCTTCGCGGGTCAGGCGTTCGCGTTCTGTCTGGACGGTTTGCAGGCGCTGTTGCAGGTCCTGCGTGCGCGTGTCCAGCTCCTGCTGACGAGCCCACAATCGCGCGAGCTCTTCGATGGCGCGCTGCTGCTTGCGGTTGTCTTGCAGCAGGCTGCCGAGGATCTGAATCTGTTCGGCAACAGCCGCAGGTTCAGCGCCGGCTTCGCTGTAGAGCAGCTCCAGGCTTTGCCGTTGCGCGCTGAACTGGGCGGCGGTGTCCGCCGCCCGTTGTTCCATTTGGAGCAGTTCGGCCTGACCCTTTTTCAGGCGATTGCCGACCAGCATCAGTTGCTGCAAGCGTTCGCGGTAAGCGTTCCAGGCGTCACTGACGGGAGCCAGTTGGAGGCTCTGTTCCAGCTGCGTCGCAATCGTCGCCAGGCGTTCGGCAACCCGTTGTTGCTGTTCGAGCATTTGCGCGATGGCTTGCTGGCCTTCGGCGCTGGCCAGTTCGGCGTTGTGCTTGAGTTCGGCTGAGGCGTTGATGGTCTGGGTCAGGCGCGCCAGGTTGCTCTGTTCTTCGAAGGCCTGACGCAGCAGTGGGGCGTTGTTGCTGTGCTGGCTTTGGGCTTGGGTCAGCGCGGTTTTTGCGGATTCCAGGCTGTGTTCTAGTTGAACCTGACGGGTTTGCAACTCGCTCTGTTGTTGAGCGTGTTGCTGAATCAGCGCGGCCAACGGGCTCAGTTGCGCGCTCAGCTCGGTTTGCCGGGCAAACTGATGCCGCTGCGGCGCCAGTTGTTCCAGGCGCGCCAGGTTCAGCCGTTCGCCAGTCTGGGCGTCCCACGACTGTTGAGCCTGTTGCAATTGCTCGGCGGCGGCCTGTTGCTGGTCCTGCAACTGCTGCAGTTCTTTGAGCCAGGTGTTCTGCAGTTCAAGTTGCTTGAGCTGTGCTTGCTGGTTTTTGAGTTGTTGCTGAGCGTCGTTGAAACGCTGATCGAGTTCGGCGCGGGCCTCGGGTTCAAGGGGTGTTACGCCAGTGGCCTGATCTTGCAGCAACTTGTGGGCTTCGCGGGTTTCCTTGCTTTTGTCGAAAGCACGTTTGCCCAGGCGCGTGTAGAGCGCGGTGTCGGTGAGTTTTTCCAGCAGTTCGCTGCGGTCGTTGTCATCGGCCTTGAGAAACGCGCTGAACTCGCTTTGAGCGAGCATCACCGCGCGAGTGAACTGTTCGAAGTTCAGGCCCAGCACGGCTTCAAGTTGAGTCTTGTATTCGCCTTTCTGGCTGGCCAGCAGTTGATCGGTGTCGAGGTCGCGCAGGCTTTGACGGCTGGCTTGCAGCTTGCCGTTGGCTTTTTCACGGGCGCGATTGGCCTCCCAGCGTGCACGGTAGCGACGACCGTCGATGCCGACAAAGTCGACCTCGGCATAGCCGTCACCGGTGCCACGGCGCAGCAGGGTGCGCGGGTCGCCGGTGGCGATCTCGCCGTCTGCATCCGGTACCTTGGCGTCGCGTCCGGTGTTGTTGAGGCGCGGCACTGCGCCAAACAGCGCCAGGCACAACGCATCGAGCAAGGTGCTTTTACCGGCGCCGGTCGGCCCGGTAATCGCAAACAGGCCGGAACTGGCCAGGGGTTCGGCGGTGAAGTCGATTTCAAAGGGCCCCGCCAGCGAGGCGAGGTTTTTCAGGCGGATCGCGAGAATTTTCATGGCTGTTCGCTCTCCTGCTGAACGTCTTGCAGCAGCACCGCAAAGTCCTGGAGTGTCTGTTCGTCGACGGCGCTGCCGTAGTTATCGAGCCAGGCACGGCTGAATAATTCCTGTGGCGTGAGCTGGTCCAGTTCGACCAGCTGACCCGTGTCATCCGCGCCATCTCGACCGCCATTGCCTGCGTATTCGGCAGCGATTCGCACCAGCCGCACGGCTTTGCCTTGCAGCGCGGTTTCGATTTGTTGGCGCAAGTCCGGCTGCGGTTCATCGAGGCGCACGCGGACTTCGAGCCACGGTTGGCGCTGGAGATCGGCCAACAGGTCGATGTTCGGCAAATCCGCGAGTTGCGTCAGGATTTCACTGAGCGGAGCAGGGCCCAGGCGTTGCAGGTTGACCGCGCGGGGGATCAACCGGGGTTCGACGCTGAGCAGCGTCTCGCCGTCGAGCGTGATGTCGAGAATCTGATGCTGATAGCCGATTTCGGAAAACGACAACGGAATCGGTGAGCCGCTGTAGCGAATGCGCTCCTCGCCGTTGACCTTCTGCGGCTTGTGCAAATGGCCGAGGGCAACGTAGCTGATACTCGGCCCGAACAGGCTGGCGGGCAGGGCTTCGGCGTTGCCGATGATCAGGCTGCGCTCGGAGTCCTCGGACACCGATCCACCGGCCATGTGCGCGTGGCTGATGGCGATCAATGCCTGACCGGGTTGGCGCTTGGCATTGGCGGCTTCGATCAGCCATTCATGCACCTGACCGATGCCGCGTAGATAGTTGTCGCCCAGATGCGCGCCGGTAACTTCGGCGGGGCGCAGAAACGGCAGCGCCAGGCACCAGCCGGCGATTTCACCCGAGGCATCGGGCAGCGGAATCAGCAAGCGTTCGGCGTCCAGTTGCCCGTCATCGAGCCACAACACCCGACCCAGTGCATGAGTGCGCAACCGGCGCATCAACGGCGCGGGCAATTCGATCCGCGAGCCGGAGTCATGGTTGCCGGCGATCATCACGATGGTCAGCGATGGCTGCTGCTCGTGTGCGCTGACGATGAAGTCGTAGAGACGTTCCTGGGCTTTGACTGGCGGATTGACGGTGTCAAAGATATCGCCTGCGATCAGCAGCACATCGGGCTTTTCGAGCGCCAGCTGACGCAGCAGCCAATCGAGGAAACAGCCGTGTTCAAAGTCGCGTTCCTGGCCATGCAGGTTTTGCCCAAGGTGCCAGTCGGAGGTGTGGAACAGACGCAAGGCAAACTCCGTAGGAAATAAGGTGATGGCCGCAGGGAAAATGATGGCGGCTAAAGGGGAGGGAGTTTACTGGCAAAAAACCGAGCGTGCCTTGTTCAATCACCTGCCGCGCGTGTCCATAGGTCGGCGCCGCCTGTAGGCGCAAGGCTTGCCCGCGATGACGGCTGCGTGAGCGACGCGGCTCGTCCAGTCAGGACACGTCATGCGCGTCGTTTGCCGGTGCTGTCGCCCCGAGACACTTCGGCAAAAATCTCGGTAATCGGCCGCCGTGGCTGGCGTTTGTGCAGCTCGCGCACCTGTTGGCTCATGCGCAGCAGTTCTGCGCTGGGTTTGGCCCATTGTTCCTTCGGCAGCGGTTCGGACCATTGGCGCATCACCTCGGGCAGGGCGTGTTGGCCCATGGTCTTGATGCGGCGGATTTCCCATTCGGTGAGGTGGTTGGGCAGGGTCCAGAGGGTCATGACGTGGTACAGGTACCAGAAAAACCCGGATACCCGACCGCGTTCGCCATCGCGAATTTGCTGGTGCATGCGCGCCCGGGCGTTGCGGAAGGTGTGCAGGCCTTCGTGGGGTGGATCGTCGGGTCCTTGCAGGTCTTGCAAGTCCTGGATCGATTTGAGGTCGTTGACTTCATATTCCATGTACCCGCGGATCGCTTCCCAGTGGCTGATGGCCAACGGCAGGCCGGCGCAGGGGAATTCGACGCTGGTCAGGGTCTCGCCGTGCTGGAAGCCGATGCCCATGCCGTACTGGCGACGGATGCCGTACTGGGTGGCGCCCTGGGCTTCGATGACCCAGGCGGACAGGGATTCCCAGGGGACGAAGAGCGGTTCGGTAGCGTCCTCGGGCATGAAGCAGACTTCGCGGCGTTGACGGTTGAAGCGGGTGGGGATGATTTCGGCGCGTTTGTTGTGGTTGTGGAGCCAGACGCCGAGGCCGATGAACAGGGTGAGAAAGCCGGTTACTAGGGCGAGCTCATACGCCTCCTCTATGAAAATACGAGTTGTGATGTCTTGTATATCGTCCCAGCTTTGACCGAACAGAAAAAACATGAAACCGCTGAACAGAGGAATGAGAAAAGCAATTAAAAAGGCGCCACTGAATGGCCCGCCTAGTGTTACTTGCCACATAAAGACTTGGGGAGACCCCAACCCGAAGTCCATGTACACCTCATTTAACTCCCCAATATGAGGGCCATGAGGCGGCAGCGGTGTTGGAAGCGGCAACGGCGCGATATAGGTAATCTTCCCGCTTGGAAACGGCTCGACATCCCCGGCTTTGCGGGATTGATCAAGGTGCGGCACGGGTATGGGGCTATCAAGGTTGTTGGGCATGGTCGGCCAGCTCCAGCAAATGGATTTCAACCAGCAACAGCGGGGGATGCTCGGTGACGGATTGACGGGGCAGCGAAGGAAAATGGCCTTCAGCCCGAGGATTGAGGTGAATGACGTGGGTGCGCGAGACCCACTCTCCTTTGGCCACCAAGGACGACGCCGGACTGTAGGAGCAAGGCTTGCCCGCGATGACGGCTGTGTGAACGACTCGGCTCGTCCGGTCAGGACACTTCATGCGCGTCGTTTACCGGTGCTGTCGCCCCGAGACACTTCGGCAAAAATCTCGGTAATCGGCCGCCGTGGCTGGCGTTTGTGTAGCTCGCGCACCTGTTGGCTCATGCGCAGCAGTTCTGCACTGGGTTTGGCCCATTGTTCCTTCGGCAGCGGTTCGGACCACTGACGCATCACCTCGGGCAAGGCGTGTTGGCCCATGGTCTTGATGCGGCGGATTTCCCATTCGGTGAGGTGGTTGGGCAGGGTCCAGAGGGTCATGACGTGGTACAGGTACCAGAAAAACCCGGATACCCGACCGCGTTCGCCGTCGCGAATTTGCTGGTGCATGCGCGCCCGGGCGTTGCGGAAGGTGTGCAGGCCTTCATGGGGCGGGTCGTCGGGGCCTTGCAGGTCTTGCAAGTCCTGGATCGATTTGAGGTCGTTGACTTCATATTCCATGTACCCGCGGATCGCTTCCCAGTGACTGATGGCCAAGGGCAGGCCGGCGCAGGGGAATTCGACGCTGGTCAGGGTTTCGCCGTGCTGGAAGCCGATGCCCATGCCGTACTGGCGACGGATGCCGTACTGGGTGGCGCCCTGGGCTTCGATGACCCAGGCGGACAGGGATTCCCAGGGGACGAAGAGCGGTTCGGTGGCGTCCTCGGGCATGAAGCAGACTTCGCGGCGCTGACGGTTGAAGCGGGTGGGGATGATTTCGGCGCGTTTGTTGTGGTTGTGGAGCCAGACGCAAAGGCCGATGAACAGGGTGGAAAAGCCGGTTATCAGGGCATATCCGTGGATAGCGAAGAAAAAGTCGACGACAAACTCCCATGTGTATGAAAAGTCATATCCGAACATGAGACCCATACAGCCAATGATTGCGGGAAACAGGAACGCGATCATAAAGGCGCCACTGAAGGGCCCCCCTAATGTCATCTGCCACATAAAGACTTGGGGTGATCCCAATCCGAAATCCATGTACACCTCATTCAACTCTCCAATATGAGGGCCATGAGGTGGCAGGGGTGTCGGCAGTGGCAGCGGCGCAAGATAGGTGATCTTCCCGCTTGGAAAGGGTTCGACATCTGTAGTGGTCAACTAATTCCGGACACCTCGATAGGTGGTTTAGACGCCATTGCCGTTCGTAAACGGTCGGTGGCAGA
>NZ_JBXAMS010000034.1:0-8810 GCF_058800905.1 Pseudomonas sp. GW822-FHT04C11
ACTACGCCTTTTTGCTGATTCCATTATTCCCTCCTGAAAATAGATCAGAAGGTGTAAACCTTATTCAGGACGGGACAC
Organism: Pseudomonas sp. GW822-FHT04C11; assembly: GCF_058800905.1. Classification (NCBI taxonomy): domain Bacteria; kingdom Pseudomonadati; phylum Pseudomonadota; class Gammaproteobacteria; order Pseudomonadales; family Pseudomonadaceae; genus Pseudomonas; species Pseudomonas sp. GW822-FHT04C11. The sequence continues at coordinate 79 of NZ_JBXAMS010000034.1, forward strand.
AGCGCACAAAAAAGGGCGAACCTGTGAGGGTTCGCCCTTTTTGCGCTTGCCTGGATCAGATCACAGCTTGGCTTGCAGCAGCGCCTCAAGCTTTTCCTGGTCACGAGCGAACTGACGAATACCTTCAGCCAGTTTCTCGGTCGCCATGGCGTCCTCATTCGACGCCCAGCGGAACTGCGCTTCTGTCAGGCTCTGACGCGCTTCGCCGGAGTGGCCTGGCGCCAGCTTGCGTTCCAGCTTACCGGTGTCGGCCGCCAGTTTCTCGATCAGGTCCGGGCTGATGGTCAGGCGATCACAGCCGGCCAGTTGCTCGATCTGATTCAGATTGCGGAAGCTCGCACCCATGACCACAGTCTTGTAGTCATTGGCCTTGTAGTAGTTGTAGATGCGCGTCACCGACTGCACGCCCGGATCATCGGCGCCGGTGTAGTCGTTGCCGTTGGCCTTCTTGTACCAGTCGTAGATGCGGCCCACGAACGGCGAAATCAGGAACACCCCGGCCTCGGCACAGGCAACCGCCTGGGCGAAGGAGAACAGCAGCGTCAGGTTGGTCTGAATACCTTCGCGTTCCAGCTTCTCGGCGGCGCGGATGCCTTCCCAGGTGGACGCGATCTTGATCAGCACGCGGTCGCGGCCAATGCCGGCCTTTTCGTACAGCTCGATCAGACGGTGCGCGCGTTTCAATACGGCGTCAGTGTCGAACGACAGGCGCGCATCCACTTCAGTGGAAATACGCCCCGGAATCACTTTCAGAATCTCTTGACCGACCGCGACCCCAAAGCGGTCGCTGGCCAGGCCCACGTCGCCTTTGCAGTCGCTGACACAGGCGTTCAGCAAATTGGCGTATGCAGGAATGGCCGCCGCTTTCAGCAGCAGGGAAGGGTTGGTGGTGGCATCCACCGGTTTAACGCGAGCGATTGCCTCGAAGTCGCCGGTATCGGCCACTACGGTGGTGAATTGTTTGAGTTGTTCCAGCTTGGAAGTCATGAGCGTGCTCTATCCTGTGGGTCTGTTGACATTACCCGAGCGCTGACAGCCACTCAAGGGCGCAAATGCGTAACAACGGCCTGGGCGGCAACAACCTGAGAACAGGCGTTTGAAAGGCCCGGCGCTATCCGCTAATTACGATGTCAAAACAGACCACAGGTTCAACCGGAGTGACGGTTAACGCCCCTCCAACAACTCCGCCGCCTGATCCAGCAATGCCAACGGCTCTTTAGCCTTGTGAATATCCACCGACAACAACTGCCGAAACTTGCGCGCCCCCGGAAAACCGGTGCCCAAGCCCAACACATGCCGAGTGATATGGTGCATCGAACCGCCAGCGTCCAGGTGCGCGGCGATATAAGGCCGCAACTGTGCCAGCGCCTCGGCCCGTGAAATCACCGGCGCCGTGCTGCCGAACAGCTGCTGATCGACCTCAGCCATCACATAAGGATTGTGATACGCCTCGCGGCCCAGCATCACGCCGTCAAAGGTCTGCAAATGCTCGTGACAGGCCTCCAGCGTCTTGATCCCGCCGTTGAGGATAATCTCCAGCTCCGGAAAATCCGTCTTCAACTGCGCCGCCACGTCATAGCGCAACGGCGGAATGTCCCGATTCTCCTTCGGCGACAACCCCTCCAGAATCGCAATCCGCGCATGCACCGTAAAACTGGTACATCCCGCATCCCGAACCGTCCCGACGAAATCGCACAGCTCAGCGTAACTGTCGCGCCCATTGATCCCGATCCGGTGCTTCACCGTCACCGGAATCGACACCGCATCGCGCATCGCCTTCACACACTCCGCTACCAACACCGGATGCGCCATCAGGCACGCACCAATCATATTGTTCTGCACCCGATCACTCGGACAGCCGACATTCAGGTTCACTTCGTCGTAACCGTGCTCCTGGGCCATGCGTGCGCAGGCAGCCAGGTCGGCTGGGACGCTACCGCCTAACTGCAGCGCGAGCGGGTGTTCGGCTTCGTTGTGACGGAGGAAACGCTCGTGATCGCCATTGAGGAGCGCGCCGGTGGTGACCATTTCTGTGTAGAGCAGAGCGTGCTTGGAGAGCAGGCGCAGGAAGAAACGGCAATGGCGATCGGTCCAATCCATCATCGGGGCGACGGAGAAGCGGCGGGAGAGGGGGGCGGGTGCTGCGGTGATTGAAGGCATTGGCGTTTCTGGAATGGGTGGGGCTGGGAGGTCAGAGAGTTTATCAGGATTGAGCCGATGGGGTTGAAGGGAGTCCTGTGGCTGGGAATCATCAGGATGCTGTGAGCAGCGGCGACTGGATTGAACAAGACAGCTATAAAAAGGACTGATAGCATCTGGCTACTAACTGGATTGCTGTTCGAGGAAGAGATCCTATTAATTCGGTTTCCGGTTCCGTGGTTAATAACGAACAAGATTGTTGAGGCTGCTAAGAAACCTGTGGGGACTTTTCAGGTTTGATGCAAAAAGAGGTAGTAACTTTAAAAATCTGCCACCTATGTTTTTTTTCGTAAATGCATAAAATTGAAAGGAGTCGAGTTTGATATTTACTAATATTGATGTTTTTGAGCGAAGAATGGTTTGTGCGGCTACAACGGTCGCTTTTTTCTCGGTTAAGTATCACTCCTGTGTTTTGGAGTGCGTGTACTCTATGAGTCAAAAGAAATTTCTGTTTGCATTTGTAGATCATAATATAGGCTTTACTTTATCTTTAAAGGGGAATTATGCAAGTGCATATATTAATCATCCGGATGCTGTGGAGCAGTTGATGAATTGCAGGGGGCATAATAGGTATGATCCTGTAAATTTTTACGATTTTTTAAATGCTCAATTACCATTTGTTGAGTTTGCGCAGATAAGTAATATCCAGTATGTGCGGGTGGTTTGTAGGGCGGTGTCTGAGTTCGAAGATAGGATTTATTTTAATCATTGGAGACGTGCGAATATATCTGAGCGGCAGTTGAATAAAACTATCGAGCTTATGGGGAATGAGGTGGTTGATTTTTGTGTTCAGAACACGTTAACTCCAGTTTTTCATACGCAACCAACAGATCGGACTTTGGCTGTGCTTGAGGATTTCAAGTTGGATCATGAACGGTATGGTGTGGATAGTTGATGTAGTAGTTAGATAGGGAGATAAAGGGGAGACGGGTTTGTTTTGCTGCGAAATTAAATAGCAATTCGGGGGCGGACCAGGTTTTTTTGCCAGTTTGATTAAGCTGGTGCCAAATTATCGTGGTCTGTCCCCGATTTTTACTTCAAAACACTCGGGGATTACGCGTTTGGTCCTGGATAACTCCTTGCTTTTCGTATAGGTATGCGTTTTTTGATGGAGGTTGATCAATTGAGGAGGGACGGAATGAAGCTTGCTGATATGCTGGCATTTAGGGCGAGTTTGCTAGAGGTGGTATTAGTTGCTGTATTTTTGGCATTGGGTATAAACATATTTTCCTCCGGGGTCGTAAACTATTTAGGTCTATCAGACTTGGCTGCGTTGGCTGTCGGAGGGATGTTTGTAATAGTGTCGATAGTGTTTTTGGTGAGCAAACTGAAGCCCGGGAACAGTGGAAGGTTTGAGTTCGAAACCGTTATCTGCATTGATGCAAGCTCAAAGCAGCTCATCGATATCCCCGGCTGTGATTTTGCTAATAAGGTCGGTCAATATGTGAGATCACTCTGCTCGGAAAATGGAGCGATAGACTACATGTGGAAAAAAGACCCAGTTGCGTTCGATTATTTTTTGTCGAATGATTCTGGGGCTAAAGCATCTCCTAAATCAAATAAGCTTCTCAAAGAAGCAATTGAATACTATGCGTTGACGTTTCTATCGCTGCATCTAAATAGTTATTTCGCTCGACGCGGATCGCTTGAAAATGCTGACCTAGTGACGTTAACGAGAAAGAATATCCCAAATGTCTTGCTCGATAACCGGTTTTTGGAGCTGTTTTCAAAGCCAATGGAGGAGCGGGAAGCTTTCTTGCATAGGGGAGGAGGCGGAGTCTCGTTTGATGGTGAGGTGGTTTATGCTCGGGGCACCGGTGGCGCTATTTATGATCGCTTCGATTTAACTCTTCCTAAAGGAAGCTCTGTTTCAAGAGAGGCCGATGGCAGCATAACTATCAAAACTAAGCGTTTCAAGATTAATATAAGTCCTCAGTTCGAAGGTGTTAACGATAATTTGCCGGATAACTTCGAAGAGCTGTATATGGGGCGCAGTTGTGTTGATGTTAATACATTTTCAGTCGGTCTCGTGGTTTCGGTAGGATTTTCTGTTTGGTCGCTAATGACCGCAAAGGGATGGGGTTATTACTGGTGGCTTGACTCATTTTTAGATCGGTTAGAAAAAAAGTGCTCAATCAAAAGCTTTCTAGAAAAGATATCGTGGTCTCAAAACTCAGCGTTGATTCATATGATTAATCTCGGGAATCGTGAAAAAGTGAAAGAATCTAACGAATCTGTAGGTTTGGTGAAGTAGTTCTGTGGAAGGTGCGCGGGGAAATGACCCGAATCAATGGGGGCGGATTTATTAGCATCATCAGGGGGGTAAAACATAAATCTGAGAATCATCTAGCCGGCCTCCCCACCTCACGGAGGTGGCGCAAAATTCAAGGTGCGAACTTAGACTTTTGCAGCGAGGAGGCCGTGATGAAATTCTGTGGCATAGACCTGCATTCGAACAACAGTGTTGTGGTGATTACCGACGAAACGGACCGAGTCCTGGTCAGTCGGCGCTGCCTTAATGAGTTGGCGCAAATCCTCCCGCTACTCGAGCCGCACCGAACCGATTTGCTCGGTGTCGTGGTTGAGTCGACGTACAACTGGTATTGGCTAGTCGATGGCCTCAAGGCGGCGGGCTTCGAGGTCAAATTGGCCAACCCTGTGGCGATGAAACGCTATGAGGGTTTAAAGCATTCCGATGACAAGGATGATGCGGCGTTCCTCGCGCATTTGTTGCGCCTGGGGATTTTGCCGACGGGCTATATTCATCCACCGCAAGAACGCGCACTGCGAGATTTAGCGCGTAAACGCATTCAGTTGGTACGCAGCAGAACGCAGCATATTCTGGCCGTCGAGAACATCATGGCGCGCCAGTTTGGCCACCGGATGAGCTGCAATGACGTCAAAGGGCTGTCCGCCACCTCCGTCGACCGGCTGGACCTGTCGACGGAGGTGGCGCTGGCGATGAAAGCCAATGTCGCCATCGTCCAGGCTTTGCAGGCTCAGATTGATGTTCTTGAGGACCGATTGCTGCATGAAGCCAGCCTGCGTCCGGAGTTTGGTTTGTTAAAAACAATGCCTGGCGTTGGTGAAGTTTTGGCCACGGTCATCATGTTGGAAACAGGAAATATCGAGCGCTTTGCCGACGTGGGCAACTTCGCCTCCTATGCCCGATGCGTCAAAAGTGCGCATTACTCCAACGGTAAGAAAAAGGGTGAGGGTAATACCAAAAATGGCAACGCCTACTTGATCTGGGCCTTTATCGAAGCGGCTAATTTTGCTCGACGCTTCAGTGAAGACACCAAACGCTTTTTCGAGAAAAAGAAGGCCAAGACCAATGCCGTGATCGCCACCAAAGCCCTGGCGCACAAACTGGCGCGGGCGAGCTATCACATCCTGAAGGAGAAACAGCCTTTCAATGCCAAACGCTGTTTCGCTTAAAGGGCGAGTTAGGTGATGGCCGATCAACCAAAAAGGGACTGGCGAGAACCATGAAATCTGAGTGCCGGCCGGCTGTCACCGCCTGAGTATGTTGCAACCGGGTCGTCTGCCAAGTGAGCCCGTCGGGACTGGACGTGCGTTTGCACGAGCCACAGCTCTGTGACACGTTTTGGACACATTGGCGGCACCAACGTTTCTCTGGGGCAGTTACCTGCCAGGGCGGTGGTTTGCTGTATCGCGACCGCTTGATCCACATGGGTGTCAGGCACGACTCAGTCGTAGCCAGTGATGAGGAAACGGGTTCGATCGGTTCAACCGATCAGGTTTGACGAAGGAAACACCCTGCCGTTAAAAAGCAGGGCGGGTCGGCTTTGGATCTTGACGTAGGACCGGCTAATGGGTGTCCCCATTATTTGTTGGTAGGCTAAAGAAATTCGGTCCATTTGTCGTCTTTAAGGTACTTGACCTACTCACCGTTTTTGGGCTGATACGACCCACGAAGGATTTATACGTCCATTTAGTTACGCGACAAATGAAGAGGGAAATATGGCGATTGATATCGATTTTTCCAAGCGATACGAATATGAGGTGGATGTATATCACGACGATTTAGGAATGCTTGGGAGTGGATCTCTTTCCTTTGGCGCAGGGGAGTTCGCACGCGTTAGTTTTGATGTTTTAAGTGGCTTTCGGCAGCCTACTGGCGAGGGTGTGCTAAAGGCTAAATCTAAAGATGGTGATAGGTTTACTCTGTTCAATTGCCAGTACGAAGAGTACTTTTTATACGCTGACTTTTTAGTTGTCGGAGATGTTAGTCAAGGCTTTAGATCCGTGTCAGTACGGTATAGCGATATCACCGAATGGTTTTTACGTGGTCAAGTTGTAAAAGGTACGGTAGGCGAAAGCCTTGTTTGGGTGAATCCGGCACAACAACTAAATGTATCCATAGGTATCGATGATAAGTGCTTCTCTATTCGGAGTGATACGGTTGGTGGTATTGCAAAGCGTGGGGAGGAGCGCGTGATACATGAGTTTACGATGTTTACTATTGAACAGCACAACGATGTGTTTAATGTTTCGGATCTGAGGGATAAGTCTCTAGAGCTTTCTAATTTGTTGTCTATAATTGTTGCTCAACCATTATCTATAGTTGGTATGTATGTCAGGTGTGATGTTGGGCATTCTATGGCTGCCTACTTTCCAACATTTAAAAGATGGGATTATGCAGTCGGCAGTTTTGATTTTTTTCGCAGATGTCTAATTTCTAAAGCGACTCTTGATGGTCGATGGCAATCTATTTTCGAAAGATTTTATAGGTCGAAGTATCGAGAGGTGTCGTGGGTTCGGCTCGCAGGGATGCAAAGATATGAAGGGTTTTGGGAGTATAAGGTATTAGGCTATGTAAGTTTGCTTGATCGCTATGTTACCCATTATTCCGATCTGCATATGCCGCAGTCATTGCCTCAAAGAACCAAAAAAGCAAATAAGTTAATTCTGGGTTTGAAGTCAATCAAGCACACGCTTGATGAGGATCAGCGATGTGAGTTGGAAACTCTTATTGATTCGATTTTTTCGACTCGTGATCCTGATTTTTCCGATAAATATAATTTCGTCATAAATTTAGTTGATCCTGATATTTTAAAAATCATAAATATATCGTCGGATGATTTTACCTTGATAAAGTATGTCAGGGATAAAGTTGCCCACGGTGATGCCTTGGATTTGAAGAAGAGTCCTCACGAAAAAATACATGTGATAGTTCAAAAGCTGACCCTGCTAATGACTTACCTTGCCTTGATGGATTTTGGGTTGAGGCCGCTGGAGTTCGCTCGCGATTTTGAGCGATCTTGTAACTCTTTAAAATATGGCGCTGGCTTGGATGTTATACATCTTGAACGTATCACCGGTGCAGCACGTTTTTTGACTGTCTCAGAGGACGTTTATGACAGTTTTTCGAACGTACAGGGTATTTTGATAGATATTTGCTTTTCGCAGGATTCTGGAGGATTAGTTGGCCGCTCAGAGCGGCATATGTTGTCTTACAGGGATTGGACAAAGTCTCAGTCTGCCCGCTCAGGGCAAAGTACTTATGAAGATATATTCGGAGTGGCAAAGCACCTGATTGAACATTGGGGGACCGCCTATATGGAATGTGGCGATAGACGGAGAGAAATAATAAATGCGTTCGTGATTAAAGATATCTGAGTACTCTAGGGCACGCGATATAACTGGCTCGGCACAAGATTGGAGGCGAGCTCTGCTAGGGATCGCCACCCTCGCTTTAATTAGCAAAAATCGAAGCATAGCGGCGTAATCGGAAAGGCCAATTTCAGGTCGAGGACGGGGATAGGGTAATTTTGGTAAGGCGACGCGGGTAGGGGGTTGTAGCCCTTATAAACCGTAGCTTTGGCGTATTATCTCAGAGGGTAATATTTGGTAAGGCTGGAGGTAATATTTTCCAAGTATTTGATTTTAAAGGGTTTCGTTCGGGGCTGGAATTACTAAGGTCGAAGGTAATTTTCTAACCTATTCCTTACCCTATTATTATTTATATAAAATTTACTCAAGTAATTGATTTTATTGATGTTTTATGCGGATAAAAAAGAAATTACTAAAATTACCTTTTCCCAGGGGTCAACCTAAAAACCGGGTATTGCAGAGGGGAGGGGCCAGACTGGCGCTTCCACACAAATCGCGTAACTGTCACCAGCTTCGCCTGACGCTACCTCGATACCGCTGGAGGCCTTGAAAATAGTGGAGCGGGTGAAGGGAATCGAACCCTCGTTATCAGCTTGGGAAGCTTCCGACAAAGCCTGATGGTCCGGCTGCGATAGTGCTCGTGACTGGAGCTGAAAATGGATGCTTAAATTTTGCTACAACGGGCGGAAGAAGGAAGTAGGCAGGATGGAAGCAAGTGTTGCTGGCACAAAAGTGGTACGGGCGGTTCGGAACAGGTCAATGGGCCTTTGTTTACGGGGGCGGAGCGATTAGTAAGTCCAATCCATCATCGGGGCGACGGGGGGTGTCAGAAATTTTGTGTTCGGGCATAACATGAGCAAGAGGTGCATGTATGCCAACCAAAAAGAAACCTGCGT
>NZ_JBXAMS010000035.1:0-6050 GCF_058800905.1 Pseudomonas sp. GW822-FHT04C11
CCTTTTTGCTGATTCCATTACTCCCTCCTGAAAATAGATCAGAAGGTGTAAACCTTATTCAGGACGGGACACGCATAAAAAATAAATCCATCCCCTTTTAGGTCCCTTTTAGGGATGCTCCGATCAACTTGCCGCACGGCGGCGGCAAGTCGAAAACTCCCCCGACCCGCACCGCTATTTGCCAAAACGCGGCCGATGCGTCGTGTATTGAAGGCTTTTTCGCCCGATCTTCCATGTTAAGCGCCCAACTCGCCCATACCCATCAGCTGTTTTCGAGCCATCCATAGGTTTGACAGGGCGAACAGCGTGGTCAGCTGAGCTGTGTTTTTCATCAGTCCACGAAAGCGCACTTTCACGTAACCAAACTGCCGCTTGATCACCCGAAACGGATGCTCGACCTTGGCTCGTGTCTGAGCTTTGCAGTACTCGATCTTGCGCTTGGCCTTGTAGAGCAAGCTGCGTTTATTCAACTTGGCATAGGTGCTGCGGCGCGCAGCGATTTGCCAGATCACCTCACGATTTTCATGCTCTTCGCGCTTATCGACACCGGTGTATCCGGCGTCCGCATACACGGCGTTTTCTTCGCCATGCAGCAGTTCGGCGACCTGCGTGACATCAGCCACATTAGCGGCGGTGCCATGGACGTGATGAACCAGCCCCGACTCGGCATCGGCGCCAATATGGGCCTTCATCCCAAAGAAATACTGGTTACCTTTCTTCGTCTGATGCATCTCGGGATCGCGCTTGCCTTCTTCGTTCTTCGTGGAACTGGGGGCATGAATAATGGTTGCATCAACGATGGTGCCCTGGCGTAGCGACAGGCCTTTTTCTTGCAAATAACCGTTGATGACCGCGAGGATCGCAGGTGCGAGCTGATGCTTCTCCAGCAAGTGCCGGAAGTTCATGATCGTGGTGTCTTCGGGGATCGGTGCGCTGAGCGTCAGGTGTGCGAACTGGCGCATGGGCGTGATTTCATACAGCGCTTCTTCCATGGCTGGATCGCTCAGGGAGAACCAGTTCTGCAACAGATGGATGCGCAGCATGGTTTCCAGAGGGTAGGGTTTTCTACCGCCACCAGCTTTGGGGTAGAACGGCTCGATCAGCCCCAGCAGGTCTGTCCAGGGCACGACCTGATCTATCTCGGCGAGAAAGCGTTCGCGGCGAGTTTGCTTGCGCTTACCGGCGTACTCAAAGTCGGAAAAACTCATCTGGCTCATGGACGGCTCGGATCAGGTTGTCAGGCGCATTTCAGCACATTTGAAGACTTGTTCGGAGATTCCTTAGGTCCTAGCCCATAGAAATCATTGAACACCACTATATGGATCACCAACAGAATCTCCGAACTCAGCTATTGCACCTCTAATTTCCTCAGCAACCTCCAACGATAAGACTTTAAAATCCTGAGCCAATATAAAATTAAAAAACCCCACAAGACCAAGTCTTGCAGTGATAGCGATAGCACCTTCAACAAATTCTAAATCACTGCCATCCCAGTACGATATTAAAATACTCTCCAAGTCACTTCTCAAGGAGTCACATAAAATCGTATACGTATGCCACTGACGACCACTAAGCTCAAGTAGAACATTTACAACATCGAATTTATTACACTTAGTATCCGCGCCACTTTCAACAATCCCTAAAAACTCAATATACAACTCACCCTCTGACATAGAGTCTGGCAAAGAGCAGTAATACGAAAAATCTTTCATTTCTAAAAACCCGCAGAAATTTAAAAGGGAGCGGATTTATTTTCGATGCGCCTGACAGAACTATCACCTTACTCACGCATAAAAAATAAATCCGTCCCCTTTTAGATGTTCACAGCGCTGGGTCAGGCGGCTGATCTGCCGCCTGACGGGCGAAGCCCCCCCGTTCGCCGTGACTGCGAACGGTTGCTCGACCGGCTGAGCCCACGCATTCATCTGCCGATCAGCATCTACCTAATCAAGCACCAGGATCCGCGACTGGCCTATTGCAATGAGGCGGCGCGGATCAGTTGAGCAGTGCGCCACTCGATCCAGTGAACCGAAGTTCCAGGTGCTGGCACACGTGCGTCGGCTGCGTCTTTCAGGATCTAATCATCAGTCATCACGTTTACTTGACCAACACTTTATCGATTTCCTGAACCAGGGACCTTGGTGCGGGCGTATCGGCATACACCTGAGCCATCTCCATTGGGTCGACCATTGGCGTGGTCACCCCGTCGAAGGAAAAACCGCCGACCACATAACGTGTGAAGGTCGGCGACGCCGGGTCTTCGTCGACCTGCCAATACCCGTCATACCGTGTCGCCAGGTACTCGCCGATGTAGTAACCGATACGGGTAATGAACCAGACCCGGTTGGCCTCGCTGATCACTGCACTTCGAAAACCGCTGTCCAATTGGGCCAAAAATTTCCCGGGAGTGTTCAGGACCTCGTGAGGTTGTTCAAACCCCAGGCTGGTGCAGAACTCATGGAGCACCGGCAGGCGTTCGGACTTGAATGCTGCAAAACCAGCCTTGCGACGTGCCAGCAATTGCTCGTCTGCCCCTTCAAAATTATCCATCCAGCCCTCATCAATCAATTATGAATAAGCACATCAATTTTATTTTAACCGAAAAGGGGACGGATTTATTTTCGATGCGCCTGACAGGACTATCACCTTACACACGCATATAAAATAAATCCGTCCCCTTTTAGACCCGGGCATCACACGCCCGGTTGCGCTTGTAATAAGCCTGACGGGAAATCCCCATGAACTGGCAAGCCCGACTAATGCTCAGGTCTTGGATCTGCCCTTGGGAGAGGACTTGCCGGATCGCTTTTTTACGACAGAAACACCGAAGTCGTTCTTCAAAACATCAACGACAGCTTCGAAAAACTGAGCTTTCTGGTTGGCTTGGGCCAGCTTTTCTTCAAGCTCTTTGATTCGCTGTTCGGGTGTCAGTGGTTTATCGGGCTCATCCATGGAACGGGGTCTCTTGGAGCGAATGGACGCGCCTTGACTCCAGTCCTGCCGACCATGCCTGCGTAACCAGTTCAGTACGGTCGATTTACCCTGAATGCCATAGCGCTCTTGAGCCTCTTTATAACTCAACTCGCCTTTTTCGACCTGATCGACGACCGACAATTTAAAGGTCCGCGTGTAGTCACGCTGACTGCGCCTTTTTCCTGTATTCATTACTCCCTCCTGAGAATGGGTCAGAAGGTGTAAACCTTATTCAGGACGAGACATCGGCAAGGGTTGAGGTACGGAGGAATGGGCACCCGAAGAAGGTTAAGTAAGTGCCATTCAAATCCGTCCCCTTTAGGTCTTACTTTAAGCATTCAACACTGTAAAGCTTACATCACCGGACTTCAAAAATTCTTGAAAACAAAAAATAACGATATCTATATTTCTTGTGACAAAACTCGCCGGATAGTAATCGCCCAGAACATCAACCAGTTTTGCTCCAGTCGACGCATTATTAAGAGTACGCACAACATGCTCACCATCATCAAGGTATTGGTTCAGCATCAGAATATAATTTCCAGAATCAGCATAAAGATTGATTTCGTAAGGTCCGACTTCAGGTGCCGGGGAAATAGACAACGAAGCGACGCCGTCGACTTTACTATATTTACATATAATGGACCTTACATCTTCCATGGTCGGCTGATCAATGAGAGGGATTTGCGATCTGCCATGCTCAGGACTAAGGGTATACCCTCCGATGATCATCTATTTTTTCTCCTTAATAGACTTCATACCTGACTCCCAGTAATCACGAAAAGGGGACGGATTTATTTTCGATGCGCCTGACAGGACTATCACCTTACTCACGCATAAAAAATAAATCCGTCCCCTTTTAGGTCCATTGCTGATTTCTCAGTAAGCCAAGGCGACTCAAAATCAATTTTTTTAAATTCTCCTCTGGATTAAATTCAAGACATTTTTTAAGATCCGCAACGGCAGCCCTATCATCACCCAACTCGTGAAAAACATCAGACCGATTATAGTAGGTCCACGGGTAGTTTGGATTCAATTCGATAGCTTTAGCAAAATACCTGAGCGCATCTGAAAACCGCTTCAACTCTAAATAGATTGTAGCCACAGTGCTATAAGCTGACGCATCAGCATACCCAAGAGCAAAAGCTCGCTCCAGATCACTGAGCGCCATATCGGACCTCTTCAGCATCGCATACACTGTACCACGATCAGCATATGCCAAAGCATTGTCTGGGTCGACTTGAATGACATCCCCGTATAAACCAAGTGCATCATCCGCCCGACCCTGGGACAGGAATAGTCTCGCCCTCATACAAAAAACCGATAGATCAATCTTCTTTTCACTCATACAACTGTTCCTCGATGACTCTCATATTTTTTTTGCATTAGCACTCACCTTTTCAATTAGACTCGATAAATAAGCTTCCATGACATCGAAGCGGATCGCCGTCGCATACGGGCGTTTGGGGTCTTGCCGTGAACACGCCCTAATCGAAGATGGAATATCCTCCCTTAGCCACAACTCCTTATATTGAAATATAGCATATGAAGTTCCTTCGATCTCCTCCACGACCATATGACCGCGCCAAGCATTTTCATACAACTCCCCAGAAATTGATTTAACAAATAAAATAGCCTGATCCCCCACAATCAAAGCCATATCTCCCCATGTCCCACCAGATCGAACGAACTCAACCTCTGAACCAAGGAAGGTGCTATCAATCCCTTTCCCTGTCGTATATATTTTTTCAATTTTCGCCCGTAATACTTGCGGGCGCGGCGCATCAACAATCTTGACAAAAACAAGATCATATCTCGCCACTTTCTCAGATAAAAATCCTAATTCCTCGCTCACTTTTGTGGCCTCCACTGCGTCCCAACCTGCTCAAGCTTGGGTATATAAATCATCATAACTCCGGAATTTTCCGGGATCGGTATGTCAAGTCTACTTGGAAAGGTGGCGCAATTAAAATAGCAACCGACGGCTGCAGCTACTGCTCCACCATTTATACACGAAAAGGGGACGGATTTATTTTCGATGAGCCTGACAGGACTATCACCTTGCTAACGCATATAAAATAAATCCGTCCCCTTTTAGACCGTAAATTCAAATAAACCCCTTTCCTTCAATATATGCCCACTAGACCAGCCCCAAGATCGGCTTGATCTGCTCATTCATTTGTACAAAAATTTCATAGGACATGTTCGGGTCATCATTGAGAATTAAATAGACCCCACCCATCAGCCGTACCGCCATACGACACTTGCCTTCCAATCGTGCAATTACTTCATCAGGGCCATAGCCTAGAGCACGCTGACAAAGGGCTGCATCCCAGAACTGGGCAGGATATAGCGTATAAATATTGTTGCGCCCATCAATATCTAAAGTTTTGTCCTCACGCAACTGATTATAAACCGCATTGTCATCGTTCAACCCTCCTTGATAATACAAACCATACAGATCATAGGATACATGAGCCCTATACCCCTTGAACGCCTCAATCACTTTTGGTAAGTGCTCATTCACAACAAGTTTATAATCAACAGCCTTGTTTGATATCTTAAATCCAAACCGCAAGTGTTCGTCATAGGAGGCCCTATCTTCATATATGTATCGATCACCACGATACGCATAGCCCCCCACACACCGGAGGCCTCTGATGGGAAGTTTAACTGTATAGGTAGCAACTAACCCGTCGCCGCAACTCGGGGTAGCCGGAAGCTCAAGACCCGCAAACCCTAAAGGAGCACCAATCCGAGACATCCTATCCATGATTTCAGCATGTCGCTGATTTATAGATAGAGTTTTATCAGGACACGTATAAAACCATAGTTCTATATCTGCTGCACTCATGGGGTTCTTGTCCTAGTACTAACAATGCTATCGAAACCACTGGACCGAATGAAAGCTTTAGCCTGCGCCTCAACTTTTTTGTTCCAATTTAAAAGGGGATGGATTTATTTTCGATGCACCTGACAGGACTATCACCTTACTCACGCTGTCTAGTCCTGAAATAGGTTTACACCTGTTTCACTTCAACGCCCGATGCACCGCATCGGGCGTTTTGTATTTCAAA
>NZ_JBXAMS010000036.1:0-4038 GCF_058800905.1 Pseudomonas sp. GW822-FHT04C11
GTTTTGCTGGAGGACCGAGTGAAGGGGTTACGACTGCTGCGCAGCCGAGCGGGAGCAAGCTCCCTCGCCACAAGGGACTGTCGGCTTTCAGACAGTCCGCGTCAGGTCTCTCACCAGCACCTTACGGCTGCCAGTAACTCTTTTCCTCACTCAACTTCTGTTCGGCCAGTGATTTGGCCTTCGAACTGGAAGGCTCGCGGCGTCATGTGGCGTTGGCGATTCAGCAGATGATTGTACTGAGCGAGTTGCTGGTAAATCGGGCGCTGGATAATTTCGATCCTTACGATTGACGCGCAGAGCACAACCCGTGACGAGGGGGCAAGCCCCCTCGTCACGGGGATTGAGTTTCGTCAGATGGACCGTGGATTGAGCAGGTTGATAGGGACCGTTCCACCAACTTTCGCCGGCAATATCGCGCAGGGTCACAGAAGCCACGGGGTTGGGCGAGGATGACTTTCATGGTGATTCCTCGTATCAGCCGTGAATGGACCGACGGCGATAGTCGGGTGCCCGCGCAGGGTCGTATTTCCACCACCATTCAAACGATGAGAGTCCCAAGGACTCGAAGCTTTCCGGAGGAGCTTCTTGAGTCAATTCGCCGCCTTCAAAAGCACCTGTGAGGCTGACACCACTTATGGAGCCGTAACGATTATTCGCTTGTGTCCAAACCAGAGCACCGCTGTAGTATTCGGACAAACTGTCAATGTATGAACGTACTGCAGGTGATGCTTCGGTAAATACGGCAGCACGCAGACGGTAAAAAAGACTGATTAGACGTCGCCTCATTTCTAAGTAACTATGCATGCTTTGTTCGAACGAGTAGTTGTAATCCCTGCACAGAATTCTGATCAGATTGTGCTCCTTTCCGTCGACGGCTCGGGCACACTCTTTCACATAACCATAAGGGTCAGTGTCCCATACCATTAGAGTCACCATCATTTCTGTCAGAGCCCGGACACGCCTGTCCTCGTATTCATCTTGTGATATATCTATGCCAGCGATGACGTGATTGAGTATTGGAAAAGCCCATCCTCCCCCACCATACATACGCATTACCAGATATTCGTTGAGCGACGGGTTAGGTATTACAGCCTTCCATATCTCGGTCATCATGTAGGCTCTCATACCTTCTACAAATCGCCCAACCTGTGTTGGTGTTGCATACCTATCAAGCCTGCATCGCAAGTCGCGCATAGCCAGGGCATAGCGATCATTGGATACTGCATGTTCGGGCGACTCCAAAGTTCGCTGGATTTCGGCAGCATTATTGATGAATGTTGCAGGTTTCAAACTCATCGGGCCTTCATCGCAATACTCGTCGTCGTATGCAAATGCCCATAGCACAAAATCTGAACCAATTTGCAATAATTCGTCGGAACCTCTTGGGTACATAAGGGCGGCTAGGCGAGCGCTTTCAAGACTTCTCATACGTTGTCGCTGAGTATCATCCCAATACAATTTGAAACGATCCGCATAGTCTCGTGTGGTTGACTCAATTCGGCACTTATCTGGATGTTCTAAGTCGACATTGGGATGGGTAGCGTATGGGAATGGGTTAGCCATAGGGGGAAGCGTGATCCGGTTCATATACGTCTCCTGAAAAATTCGCTTAGTTATTCTTTGGTTTTTTCACAACCACGCTATACGTCGAAACCTTGTTCTTAATCAGCGCCACCGACCAGTTCTCTGCCAGCACCCGCAACTCTTCCAACGCCCCCGTTACCCCATAAGGGAACAACTCCTTGTTTTCGATATTGGCTTTCGAATCCATCAACCAACGCGCCACATCGATATTGGAGGGCAGTACCCGCATGTCGTGGATCGTGAAGCCACTTTCCTCAAGCACTTCACGAAAGTACGCCGGTGATTTGCGGTGTTTGCAGGCGAGGCGGTCGACTTCGTCCGGGGTGTCGGGGGTGTAGGTTGCGGGAGGGGTGTTGTAGAGGTTGTCGGCGATGACCACCACACCGCCTTCGCGCACTCGGCCGGCGAGGGCTTGCATGGTGGTTTCGTAGAGCTCGTCGGGGAAGTGCGAGATCACGCCGCGGATGATCACCAGGTCGTAGGGTTCATCCGCGTCCGGAAGCAGCTCGATATCCTTGGCGTTGCACAGGTAGAGGTTGATGCGTTCGGACAACCCTTGCTCGGCGTGGAATTTCGCGCAGTGTTCCAGTTGTCGGCGGCTGACGTTGACCCCGTCCAGGCGTTGGCATTCGGGGAAGCGTTCCGCCAGGTATTTGAGGATGTAGCCCCAGCCACAACCGATGTCAAGGATGCGTTTGATCGGTGGGCGATTCGGTTCTTCGAGGCCGGCGAGTTTCAGTTGTCGTTCGAAATAGCGGATGCCGGACTCGTCGAGGCTGATGGGCGGAGTCGAACGTGGATCGTCGTAGACACCGAACTGGAACAGGATGTAATTGCCGATTGCCTTGCGCCAGTCCTCAGGGCTGTCGCCGTAGGTGTACACGACCTTCTCCTGATAACTGTCGATGCTGGAGCCCTGGATGATTTGATAAGGCAGGCGGGTTTCATCGGCGAGGGTGATTTTTTGGGGGTGGCTGCTCATGGCTGATTTCTCGTGAAGGTATGGACGAAGCAACACCGCTCAGCGGTGACTGTGCGCGAGTTCTTTCCAGCTGCGTACCCCGGCCGGCCCGACTTGTTCGAAGATCCGACGAAACCAGATGCTGAAGGCTTCAGGGGTTGCCGCGATGCGTCCCGGAATCTCGGAGAGCTTCTGCCATTGCCAGCTGTGGGCTTCTTCGGGATTGGCAATCGGTGGAGTACGGCTGATACCGGCGAACACGTGGTCGTATTCATGCTCGATGAGCTGGTTTGACACGCGTTCGTGGTAGAGCAGGGTGGAGACCGGCGTCAGTTTGCAGGTGAGCCCCATTTCTTCGCGCAGCCGGCGTTTGGCTGCGGCGCGGGTCCGCTCACCCTGGCGCGGATGTCCACAGCAGGCGTTGGTCCACAGGCCTTGAGAGTGGTATTTGCCCAGTGCCCGTTGTTGCAACAGTACACGGCCGTTGCCATCGAAAATGAAGATCGAGAATGCTCGGTGTAAAAGACCCTGTTGATGGACGTGCAACTTCGGTGCAGAGCCGATTTCACGATCGTCTGGATCAACAAGTATCAATTTTTCTTCCAAGGGCAAACTCCATTTTGTTTTCGCTGTTGGGCGTTATGGTAGGCAAAGCTAGTTCGTGAGTTTAGTAATGTTTGTGTGTGGGGAAGGAATCTAGTTGAGTTTTTAATAGATGCAAATATTTTAATGGTTTTTAATTGGCTTCGTTGTTAGTTATATTTTTATATTATTTTGTATAGGTTTTCAGGAAAATCCTTTAGGTCAATATGATCTGGCTTATATAGCTAATCTTCATCAGTCAGAGGCTTGTAAAGTCGTGGTCGTTTGCTATCTTCGAGACCGAAAGCCAATGTTTCTTTGGCCGATTACGGGTTGAGATGAATTTCTTTGCTCATGCCTCAGTCTCAAGCCCTAGTATTTTGGCCGCGCTCTGTCGGTTGATTAACGCAATGTTGATCAGGGGGCTTATAGGGGAGCGCCTGTTGATTTAGTTGGTCGGTTGAGGCCGGAGTGAAAAATTTATGATACAGCGTCTATTGATTGTCGATTCGACCGATACCAGGTTGGACCGTGCGTTAGAGAGGGTTGCGTGTAATCTTGAGGTATTCGTTGTGTTTGCGCTTAGTGCGCATCACAACATGGAAAGGCTGTTGGCGAGGTGCTTGAGGTTCGAGCCGAAGTTGGTCATTGTCAGTGAGCCGCATCAAGCGCACCAGCACCTTACGGCTGCCAGTAACTCTTTTCCTCACTCTACTTCCGTTCGGCCAGCAATCCGGCCTTCGAACTGGAAGGTTTGCGGCGTCATGTGGCGTTGGCGATTCAGCAGATGATTGTACTGAGCGAGTTGCTGGTAAATCGGGCGCTGGATAATTTCGATCCGTACGACTCCGACGCGTAAAGCACAACCTTGTGGCGAGGGAGCTTGCTCCCGCTGGAGCGCGAAGCGGTCC
>NZ_JBXAMS010000037.1:0-3419 GCF_058800905.1 Pseudomonas sp. GW822-FHT04C11
AACGGTCTGGTTATAGGTACATTGAGCAACTGACTGAAATGCCTCAAAATGTTCTTTACGATGCCATTGGGATATATCAACGGTGGTATATCCAGTGATTTTTTTCTCTGTCTTAACAGCCTTTCGGCTTTGGTGTTCTAGAACTCCGGTTGAAATTCTATCTGCTTATTCAATGAGTTGCAATGCATTTTCCGCACCAGAATGATTTGGGGTGTGTTTGATGGGTTACCGGGGGTATTTTGGTGAGGTATGGATGGTTGTTTTTGTTTGTTTTTCATAGTTCCCGCACCATATTTTAATGTTGATTTAGCTCCTGAAAATCTCGATAACTCAAAAAATACGCCCGGTAGTGATCTTATTTCATTATGGTGAAAGTTGGAACCTCTTACGTGCCGATCAACGTCTCATTTGGATCCTCTAGAGGATTGCGTTGCGCTCACTGCCCGCTTTCCAGTCGGGAAACCTGTCGTGCCAGCTGCATTAATGAATCGGCCAACGCGCGGGGAGAGGCGGTTTGCGTATTGGGCGCTCTTCCGCTTCCTCGCTCACTGACTCGCTGCGCTCGGTCGTTCGGCTGCGGCGAGCGGTATCAGCTCACTCAAAGGCGGTAATACGGTTATCCACAGAATCAGGGGATAACGCAGGAAAGAACATGTGAGCAAAAGGCCAGCAAAAGGCCAGGAACCGTAAAAAGGCCGCGTTGCTGGCGTTTTTCCATAGGCTCCGCCCCCCTGACGAGCATCACAAAAATCGACGCTCAAGTCAGAGGTGGCGAAACCCGACAGGACTATAAAGATACCAGGCGTTTCCCCCTGGAAGCTCCCTCGTGCGCTCTCCTGTTCCGACCCTGCCGCTTACCGGATACCTGTCCGCCTTTCTCCCTTCGGGAAGCGTGGCGCTTTCTCATAGCTCACGCTGTAGGTATCTCAGTTCGGTGTAGGTCGTTCGCTCCAAGCTGGGCTGTGTGCACGAACCCCCCGTTCAGCCCGACCGCTGCGCCTTATCCGGTAACTATCGTCTTGAGTCCAACCCGGTAAGACACGACTTATCGCCACTGGCAGCAGCCACTGGTAACAGGATTAGCAGAGCGAGGTATGTAGGCGGTGCTACAGAGTTCTTGAAGTGGTGGCCTAACTACGGCTACACTAGAAGAACAGTATTTGGTATCTGCGCTCTGCTGAAGCCAGTTACCTTCGGAAAAAGAGTTGGTAGCTCTTGATCCGGCAAACAAACCACCGCTGGTAGCGGTGGTTTTTTTGTTTGCAAGCAGCAGATTACGCGCAGAAAAAAAGGATCTCAAGAAGATCCTTTGATCTTTTCTACGGGGTCTGACGCTCAGTGGAACGAAAACTCACGTTAAGGGATTTTGGTCATGAGATTATCAAAAAGGATCTTCACCTAGATCCTTTTAAATTAAAAATGAAGTTTTAAATCAATCTAAAGTATATATGAGTAAACTTGGTCTGACAGTTACCAATGCTTAATCAGTGAGGCACCTATCTCAGCGATCTGTCTATTTCGTTCATCCATAGTTGCCTGACTCCCCGTCGTGTAGATAACTACGATACGGGAGGGCTTACCATCTGGCCCCAGTGCTGCAATGATACCGCGAGACCCACGCTCACCGGCTCCAGATTTATCAGCAATAAACCAGCCAGCCGGAAGGGCCGAGCGCAGAAGTGGTCCTGCAACTTTATCCGCCTCCATCCAGTCTATTAATTGTTGCCGGGAAGCTAGAGTAAGTAGTTCGCCAGTTAATAGTTTGCGCAACGTTGTTGCCATTGCTACAGGCATCGTGGTGTCACGCTCGTCGTTTGGTATGGCTTCATTCAGCTCCGGTTCCCAACGATCAAGGCGAGTTACATGATCCCCCATGTTGTGCAAAAAAGCGGTTAGCTCCTTCGGTCCTCCGATCGTTGTCAGAAGTAAGTTGGCCGCAGTGTTATCACTCATGGTTATGGCAGCACTGCATAATTCTCTTACTGTCATGCCATCCGTAAGATGCTTTTCTGTGACTGGTGAGTACTCAACCAAGTCATTCTGAGAATAGTGTATGCGGCGACCGAGTTGCTCTTGCCCGGCGTCAATACGGGATAATACCGCGCCACATAGCAGAACTTTAAAAGTGCTCATCATTGGAAAACGTTCTTCGGGGCGAAAACTCTCAAGGATCTTACCGCTGTTGAGATCCAGTTCGATGTAACCCACTCGTGCACCCAACTGATCTTCAGCATCTTTTACTTTCACCAGCGTTTCTGGGTGAGCAAAAACAGGAAGGCAAAATGCCGCAAAAAAGGGAATAAGGGCGACACGGAAATGTTGAATACTCATACTCTTCCTTTTTCAATATTATTGAAGCATTTATCAGGGTTATTGTCTCATGAGCGGATACATATTTGAATGTATTTAGAAAAATAAACAAATAGGGGTTCCGCGCACATTTCCCCGAAAAGTGCCACCTGACGTCTAAGAAACCATTATTATCATGACATTAACCTATAAAAATAGGCGTATCACGAGGCCCTTTCGTCTCGCGCGTTTCGGTGATGACGGTGAAAACCTCTGACACATGCAGCTCCCGGAGACGGTCACAGCTTGTCTGTAAGCGGATGCCGGGAGCAGACAAGCCCGTCAGGGCGCGTCAGCGGGTGTTGGCGGGTGTCGGGGCTGGCTTAAGGATTCTCACCAATAAAAAACGCCCGGCGGCAACCGAGCGTTCTGAACAAATCCAGATGGAGTTCTGAGGTCATTACTGGATCTATCAACAGGAGTCCAAGCGAGCTCGATATCAAATTACGCCCCGCCCTGCCACTCATCGCAGTACTGTTGTAATTCATTAAGCATTCTGCCGACATGGAAGCCATCACAAACGGCATGATGAACCTGAATCGCCAGCGGCATCAGCACCTTGTCGCCTTGCGTATAATATTTGCCCATGGTGAAAACGGGGGCGAAGAAGTTGTCCATATTGGCCACGTTTAAATCAAAACTGGTGAAACTCACCCAGGGATTGGCTGACACGAAAAACATATTCTCAATAAACCCTTTAGGGAAATAGGCCAGGTTTTCACCGTAACACGCCACATCTTGCGAATATATGTGTAGAAACTGCCGGAAATCGTCGTGGTATTCACTCCAGAGCGATGAAAACGTTTCAGTTTGCTCATGGAAAACGGTGTAACAAGGGTGAACACTATCCCATATCACCAGCTCACCGTCTTTCATTGCCATACGAAATTCCGGATGAGCATTCATCAGGCGGGCAAGAATGTGAATAAAGGCCGGATAAAACTTGTGCTTATTTTTCTTTACGGTCTTTAAAAAGGCCGTAATATCCAGCTGAACGGTCTGGTTATAGGTACATTGAGCAACTGACTGAAATGCCTCAAAATGTTCTTTACGATGCCATTGGGATATAT
>NZ_JBXAMS010000038.1:0-2577 GCF_058800905.1 Pseudomonas sp. GW822-FHT04C11
CATGAAATCGAGTAGGACGGAGCACGAGAAACTTTGTCTGAATATGGGGGGACCATCCTCCAAGGCTAAATACTACTGACTGACCGATAGTGAACTAGTACCGTGAGGGAAAGGCGAAAAGAACCCCGGAGAGGGGAGTGAAATAGATCCTGAAACCGTATGCGTACAAGCAGTGGGAGCCCACTTTGTTGGGTGACTGCGTACCTTTTGTATAATGGGTCAGCGACTTATTTTCAGTGGCGAGCTTAACCGAATAGGGGAGGCGTAGCGAAAGCGAGTCTTAATAGGGCGTCTAGTCGCTGGGAATAGACCCGAAACCGGGCGATCTATCCATGGGCAGGTTGAAGGTTGGGTAACACTAACTGGAGGACCGAACCGACTACCGTTGAAAAGTTAGCGGATGACCTGTGGATCGGAGTGAAAGGCTAATCAAGCTCGGAGATAGCTGGTTCTCCTCGAAAGCTATTTAGGTAGCGCCTCATGTATCACTGTAGGGGGTAGAGCACTGTTTCGGCTAGGGGGTCATCCCGACTTACCAAACCGATGCAAACTCCGAATACCTACAAGTGCCGAGCATGGGAGACACACGGCGGGTGCTAACGTCCGTCGTGAAAAGGGAAACAACCCAGACCGTCAGCTAAGGTCCCAAAGTTATGGTTAAGTGGGAAACGATGTGGGAAGGCTTAGACAGCTAGGAGGTTGGCTTAGAAGCAGCCACCCTTTAAAGAAAGCGTAATAGCTCACTAGTCGAGTCGGCCTGCGCGGAAGATGTAACGGGGCTCAAACCATACACCGAAGCTACGGGTATCACTTAGGTGATGCGGTAGAGGAGCGTTCTGTAAGCCTGTGAAGGTGAGTTGAGAAGCTTGCTGGAGGTATCAGAAGTGCGAATGCTGACATGAGTAACGACAATGGGTGTGAAAAACACCCACGCCGAAAGACCAAGGTTTCCTGCGCAACGTTAATCGACGCAGGGTTAGTCGGTCCCTAAGGCGAGGCTGAAAAGCGTAGTCGATGGAAAACAGGTTAATATTCCTGTACTTCTGGTTATTGCGATGGAGGGACGGAGAAGGCTAGGCCAGCTTGGCGTTGGTTGTCCAAGTTTAAGGTGGTAGGCTGGAATCTTAGGTAAATCCGGGATTCTAAGGCCGAGAGCTGATGACGAGTGTTCTTTTAGAACACGAAGTGGTTGATGCCATGCTTCCAAGAAAAGCTTCTAAGCTTCAGGTAACCAGGAACCGTACCCCAAACCGACACAGGTGGTTGGGTAGAGAATACCAAGGCGCTTGAGAGAACTCGGGTGAAGGAACTAGGCAAAATGGCACCGTAACTTCGGGAGAAGGTGCGCCGGTGAGGGTGAAGGACTTGCTCCGTAAGCCCATGCCGGTCGAAGATACCAGGCCGCTGCGACTGTTTATTAAAAACACAGCACTCTGCAAACACGAAAGTGGACGTATAGGGTGTGACGCCTGCCCGGTGCCGGAAGGTTAATTGATGGGGTTAGCTAACGCGAAGCTCTTGATCGAAGCCCCGGTAAACGGCGGCCGTAACTATAACGGTCCTAAGGTAGCGAAATTCCTTGTCGGGTAAGTTCCGACCTGCACGAATGGCGTAACGATGGCGGCGCTGTCTCCACCCGAGACTCAGTGAAATTGAAATCGCTGTGAAGATGCAGTGTATCCGCGGCTAGACGGAAAGACCCCGTGAACCTTTACTATAGCTTTGCACTGGACTTTGAATTTGCTTGTGTAGGATAGGTGGGAGGCTTTGAAGCGTGGACGCCAGTTCGCGTGGAGCCAACCTTGAAATACCACCCTGGCAACTTTGAGGTTCTAACTCAGGTCCGTTATCCGGATCGAGGACAGTGTATGGTGGGTAGTTTGACTGGGGCGGTCTCCTCCTAAAGAGTAACGGAGGAGTACGAAGGTGCGCTCAGACCGGTCGGAAATCGGTCGTAGAGTATAAAGGCAAAAGCGCGCTTGACTGCGAGACAGACACGTCGAGCAGGTACGAAAGTAGGTCTTAGTGATCCGGTGGTTCTGTATGGAAGGGCCATCGCTCAACGGATAAAAGGTACTCCGGGGATAACAGGCTGATACCGCCCAAGAGTTCATATCGACGGCGGTGTTTGGCACCTCGATGTCGGCTCATCACATCCTGGGGCTGAAGCCGGTCCCAAGGGTATGGCTGTTCGCCATTTAAAGTGGTACGCGAGCTGGGTTTAGAACGTCGTGAGACAGTTCGGTCCCTATCTGCCGTGGACGTTTGAGATTTGAGAGGGGCTGCTCCTAGTACGAGAGGACCGGAGTGGACGAACCTCTGGTGTTCCGGTTGTCACGCCAGTGGCATTGCCGGGTAGCTATGTTCGGAATAGATAACCGCTGAAAGCATCTAAGCGGGAAACTAGCCTCAAGATGAGATCTCACTGGGACCTTGAGTCCCCTGAAGGGCCGTCGAAGACTACGACGTTGATAGGTTGGGTGTGTAAGCGCTGTGAGGCGTTGAGCTAACCAATACTAATTGCCCGTGAGGCTTGACCATATAACACCCAAGCAATCTGCATGCTTCGAGAGAAGA
>NZ_JBXAMS010000040.1:0-343 GCF_058800905.1 Pseudomonas sp. GW822-FHT04C11
CGCATCGAATGGTTTTGGGACCGCTTCGCGCTCCAGCGGGAGCAAGCTCCCTCGCCACAAGGTTGTGCTTTACGCGTTGGAGTCGTACGGATCGAAATTATCCAGCGCCCGGTTCACCAGCAACTCGCTCAGTACAATCATCTGCTGAATCGCCAACGCCACATGACGCCGCGAACCTTCCAGTTCGAAGGCCGGATTGCTGGCCGAACGGAAGTTGAGTGAGGAAAAGAGTTACTGGCAGCCGTAATATGCGGGTGAGAAACCTGACGGACTGTCTGACAGCAGACAGTCTCTTGCTCCCGCTCGGCTGCGCAGCAGTCGTAACCCCTTCGCTCGGTCCTCC
>NZ_JBXAMS010000040.1:443-1165 GCF_058800905.1 Pseudomonas sp. GW822-FHT04C11
AGCAAAACCGCATCGAATGGTTTTGGGACCGCTTCGCGCTCCAGCGGGAGCAACCACCCTCGCCACAAGGTTGTGCTCAACGCGTCGGAGTCGTAGGGATAGAAATTATCCAGCGCCCGATTTACCAGCAACTCGCCCAGCACCACCATCTGCTGAATCGCCAGCGCCACATGACGCCGCGAACCTTCCAGTTCGAAGGCTGGATTGCTGGCCGAACAGAAGTTGAGTGAGGAAAAGAGTTACTGGTAGCCGTAAGGTGCTGGTGAAAGACCTGACGCGGACTGTCTGACAGCCGACAGTCCCTTGTGGCGAGGGAGCTTGCTCCCGCTCGGCTGCGCAGCAGTCGTAACCCCCCTTTCACTCGGTCCTCCAGCAAAACCGCATCGAATGGTGTTGGGACCGCTTCGCGCTCCAGCGGGAGCAAGCTCCCTCGCCACAAGGTTGTGCTCTACGCGTCCGAGTCGTACGGATCGAAATTATCCAGCGCCCGGTTTACCAGCAACTCGCTCAGTACAATCATCTGCTGAATCGCCAACGCCACATGACGCCGCGAACCTTCCAGTTCGAAGGCTGGATTGCTGGCCGAACAGAAGTTGAGTGAGGAAAAGAGTTACTGGCAGCCGTAATATGCGGGTGAGAAACCTGACGGACTGTCTGACAGCAGACAGTCTCTTGCTCCCGCTCGGCTGCGCAGCAGTCGTAACCCCTTCGCTCGGTCCTCC
>NZ_JBXAMS010000040.1:1265-1738 GCF_058800905.1 Pseudomonas sp. GW822-FHT04C11
AGCAAAACCGCATCGAATGGTTTTGGGACCGCTTCGCGCTCCAGCGGGAGCAAGCTCCCTCGCCACAAGGTTGTGCTCTACGCGTCGGAGTCGTACGGATCGAAATTATCCAGCGCCCGATTTACCAGCAACTCGCCCAGCACAATCATCTGCTGAATCGCCAACGCCACATGACGCCGCGAACCTTCCAGTTCGAAGGCTGGATTGCTGGCCGAACAGAAGTTGAGTGAGGAAAAGAGTTACTGGCAGCCGTAAGGTGCTGGTGAAAGACCTGACGCGGACTGTCTGACAGCCGACAGTCCCTTGTGGCGAGGGAGCTTGCTCCCGCTCGGCTGCGCAGCAGTCGTAACCCCCCTGTCACTCGGTCCTCCAGCAAAACCGCATCGAATGGTTTTGGGACCGCTTCGCGCTCCAGCGGGAGCAAGCTCCCTCGCCACAAGGTTGTGCTTTACGCGTCGGAGTCGTAGGGATCG
>NZ_JBXAMS010000041.1:0-1367 GCF_058800905.1 Pseudomonas sp. GW822-FHT04C11
AAAAGTAAGCAAATGTATGGTCAGCCCACCTTCTGCCACCCAGCACTGATGAACGGTAAATCGAGCTTGCGCTAATGTATCCGGGCTCAGTGTGAGCACGGATAGCGCTCGGCCCTTGATGAGTAGTCGCTCCTGCCTGTCCTTTAAAAACGCTTCAGCCTCCAAAGCTCTTTTGCTTATCAGGTTTTCAGCCAGGATGTCTGCCGTTTATCGTCATCAGCTACTGACGTCGCAAAAGCCGGTGGTGAAACGTACGGATCAAGCCTGGAAATGTGAGTTGTAGGTGCCGCCCTTGGTTAATAACACCCAGACGATTCTGGCCATTTTGTTCGCCAGGGCACAGGCCACTT
This sequence comes from Pseudomonas sp. GW822-FHT04C11, assembly GCF_058800905.1. NCBI lineage: Bacteria > Pseudomonadati > Pseudomonadota > Gammaproteobacteria > Pseudomonadales > Pseudomonadaceae > Pseudomonas > Pseudomonas sp. GW822-FHT04C11. The sequence continues at coordinate 351 of NZ_JBXAMS010000041.1, forward strand.
TGTTCAGAGGCTTGCGGGCGAGCAAGTTTTTGGCCCACCTACCGAGGGCGTCGGTTCGGTGATCGAGTCGACACAAAACGGCATGAGCACCCTGTACCAGTAGGCTTCTTAGGTATTTATCGCCCCGTTTACTGATGCCGAGGAGGACAGTTTCGCCACCTGTTGAATATTGTCGCGGCACCAACCCCAATGAGGCGGCGAAGTCGCGGGACGATTTGAAACCCGAAGCGTCGCCGACATCGGCCACCAACGCGCTAGCGATGAGGGGGCCGATGCCGGGGATGCTTTGCAGGCGTTGGCCGGCGTCGTTTTGAATCAGGTTTTGCTTGATCTCGACATCGAGCTTTTTGATCTCGCCAGTCAGCTGCCGAATGTCTTCAAGCATGCGTTCAATAGCGTTTATCAAGCGGACGGGCAGTTCACGGCTTTGCATCAAGCCCGAGACCCGATTGAGGGCGGCGTATCCGGCGGGAAAGATGACGCCGAATTCCAGAAGAAATCCATGCACTTGATTGATGACGGCGGTGCGTCGACTTACCAAGGACTTGCGCAGTCGGTGCTCCGTGCACAGCACCTGCTGTTCTACGGTTTTGACTTGGACCGAACGAGTTCTAGGACGCGAGGCCGCTTCACAAATGGCCTCGGCATCAATGAAATCGTTTTTGTTGCCGGTGACATAGGCCTTCACATGTTGCGGCGCGATCAACTGCACGTGATGGCCTTGCTCCTTGATTTTCCGGGCAAGCCACTGCGATCCGCCGCAGGACTCCATGGCAATTTTGCAGGTTGAAATCTGCGCCAGATAGGGGAGCAACTGGTTACGGTTGAGCTTCTTACGCAGCACCTGATGGCCTCTGGCGTCCTGGCCATGCAGGTGGAAAGTGTTTTTGCCGATGTCGATACCCAGAAGCGTCACGGTATTCATGAGAGATCCTCCTTCGGTAAAGAGAGCGCCCCGGCAAGTTTAGACTCGCCGAGGTTCTCGCCGGGCTGACCATCTCATTAAGGCTTCGCCCC
>NZ_JBXAMS010000042.1:0-1252 GCF_058800905.1 Pseudomonas sp. GW822-FHT04C11
TGTAGTGGTCAACTAATTCCGGACACCTCGATAGGTGGTTTAGACGCCATTGCCGTTCGTAAACGGTCGGTGGCAGATATCCCAGTTTCGAGTGCAGCCGCTCGTTGTTGTAAAACCCAACGATGTATTCAGTGATGTCACGTATCGCTTCGGCGTGATTGGCGTAATCGCGCCGCCATACCCGCTCCATTTTCAAACTCAGGAAGAAGCGCTCCATCACTGAGTTGTCCCAGCAGTTACCTTTACGGCTCATGCTTTGCTGCATGTTATTTCTTGTCAGCAGCGCCCTGTAGCTCGCGCTGGCGTACTGGCTACCGCGATCCGAATGAGCGATCAGACCAGGTGGCGGTTGACGCTGAGCAACTGCCAGTTGCATTGCACTACACACCAGCTCAGCCGGCATGTTCGGGGCCATGGACCAACCCACGATCTTGCGTGAGAACAAGTCCAGTACCACGGCCAGATACAGCCAGCCGCTACGGGTCCGGATATAGGTAATGTCCGCTACCCAGGCCTTGTTCACCGCTTCGGGTTCGAATTGGCGATTCAACACATTTTCAGCAATCGGCAGATCATGGTTGCTATCGGTCGTGTGCACAAACTTGCGCTTCCAGGCCGAACGCAGACCGTGGGCACGCATCAAACGACGAATTTTATAAACGCCTATTTCCATGCCCTTGGCGCGTAACGCTTTACGCAACGGGCGACTGCCATAACAGCCGCCACTCGCGGCAAACGATGCCTTGAGTTGCAGAGCCATGGGACAAACTGATGCTGGCGCTTCAGCACGCTTGTTGGCTTCGTAGAAGCCGGATCGACTGATACCCAGCAGCCGACAGACATGCGCCACCGAATAAGCCTTCTGTTGCAGCTGCCGAACCAAGCGATACGTTACTTCAGCTCGCGGGCAAAGAAGGCGGTAGCTTTTTTTAATACATCGTTATCCATCTTGAGCTGGCGGTTTTCCTGCTCTAACTGTCGGATACGTTGTTGCTCAGCAGTCAAGGGTTTGCCGATTCCGGTCTCTCCCAACTGTTCAGCCTCGTACTGCTGTACCCAGCGCCGGACGGCAGTCTCACCAATATTCAGGTCGCGGCAGACCTGCGGAACGGCCAGTCCCTGGTCCTTGATCATCTTTACGACTTGCAGCTTGAAGCTGTCGTCGAATGTTCTGCGTTTGCCAGTCATGAAAAACTCCTCGATAGATGCATTCTCCACCTATCGAGGTGTCCGGGGAAATTAGACCACTACA
>NZ_JBXAMS010000043.1:0-1066 GCF_058800905.1 Pseudomonas sp. GW822-FHT04C11
CGTACAGAATCGCAAATTGATTCATCGCGCTTTTCCAGTCATGTGCCGCTGAGCCCCAGTTTGCGGTGATATTGCGTAGCCCAAGCCAGATCAGTTTCGTTGCCGCATCGTCGGTCGGGAAGTGGCCGCGGGTCTTGATGATCTTGCGCAGCTGAGCGTTGATGCTCTCAATGGCGTTAGTCGTGTAGATCACTTTTCGGATCGCCGGCGGGAACACGAAAAATGGAATCACACGATCCCAAGCGCGGCGCCAAGCCGCCACTACCGTCGGATACTGCTTGCCCCATGGCCCGTTTTCAAACGCATCCAGCGCCTGCTCAGCCGCTTCGGCGGTGACTGCCTGATAGATCGGTTTGAGCGCCTTGGCCAGTTCGCGGCGTTTATCCCAGGCTGCGTAATCAAGACTGTTGCGGATCAGATGGACAACGCATGTTTGCAGTGTCGTGTCTGGAAATACGGCGTTGAGCGCTTCTGGCATGCCTTTAAGGCCATCGGTCACAGCAATCAACACGTCTTCGACGCCGCGTGTCTTGAGGTCGTTGAACACCTTCATCCAGAATTTGGCGCCCTCGGTATTTTCTATCCAAATGCCGAGAATATCGCGTGTTCCGTCAGGCAAAACACCTAGGGCCAAGTAGATCGCCTTGTTGCGAACCAGCCCCTCTTCGCGGATTTTGACCCGTAGAGCATCGAAGAAAATCACCGGGTACATCGGCTCCAAAGGCCGCTGTTGCCATGCACCGATCTCTGCCATGACCTCGTCGGTTACCGAGCTGATGAAGTCGGGAGAAACGTCAGTACCGTACTGCTCTGAAAGAAACGCACGGATCTCCCTGACAGTCATTCCACGGGCATACATGGCGATGATCTTGTCATCAAACCCGGTGTAGCGGCGCTCGTGTTTGGGAATCAGGATAGGGGAAAAACTGCCGTCCCGGTCGCGAGGAATATCCAGTCGGAGCGGGCCGTCGCCGGTTAGAACCGTCTTGCCGCTTTTGCCGTTGCGCTGATTGGTTTCATCCTCTGGACGCTGCGCGCCCGGCGGATAGCCCAAGTGATGCCCGAG
>NZ_JBXAMS010000044.1:0-1017 GCF_058800905.1 Pseudomonas sp. GW822-FHT04C11
TTGCTGAGCGTGACAGTCATCGGCGTGCCGGCCGGGTTGCTCAGCGTCGCGGTGTAGGTGATCTGGCCGCCTTCGGTGACCGAACCGGTGGCTGCCAGGGACAGCCCGGTGTTGTCGATCGAGTCGGTGATGGTGGTGACCGCCGGCGTCGTGCTCGGGGTCAACTGTTCGAAATTGCCGCCCGTGGTGCTTTCGATGGTGGTGCTGACGGTGCTGCCGTTTTTGTAGACGTCGTTGGCCGGGGTATCGACCACCACCGAGCCGGTGGTTTTACCGGCTTCGATGTTGATCACGGCGCCATTGCTGAGCGTGACGGTCATCGGCGTGCCAGCCGGATTGCTCAGCGTCGCGGTGTAGGTGATCTGGCCACCTTCGGTAATGGTGTTGTCGGCAGTGAGCGTCAGCCCGGTGTTATCGATCGAATCGGTGATCGTCGTGACCGCCGGGGTGGTGCTTGGGGTCAGCTGTTCGAAATTGCCGCCGCTGGTGCTTTCGATGGTGGTGCTGACGGTGCTGCCGTTTTTGTAGACGTCATTCGCCGGGGTGTCGACCACCACCGAGCCGGTGGTTTTGCCGGCTTCGATGTTGATCACCGCGCCATTGCTGAGCGTGACAGTCATCGGCGTGCCGGCCGGGTTGCTCAGCGTCGCGGTGTAAGTGATCTGACCGCCTTCGGTAATGGTGTTGTCGGCAGTGAGCGTCAGCCCAGTGTTATCGATCGAATCGGTGATCGTCGTGACCGCCGGCGTCGTGCTCGGGGTCAACTGTTCGAAATTGCCGCCCGTGGTGCTTTCGATGGTGGTGCTGACGGTGCTGCCGTTTTTGTAGACGTCGTTGGCCGGGGTATCGACCACCACCGAGCCGGTGGTTTTACCGGCTTCGATGTTGATCACGGCGCCATTGCTGAGCGTGACGGTCATCGGCGTGCCAGCCGGATTGCTCAGCGTCGCGGTGTAGGTGATCTGGCCACCTTCGGTAATGGTGTTGTCGGCAGTGAGCGTCAGCCCGGTGTTATCG
>NZ_JBXAMS010000045.1:0-721 GCF_058800905.1 Pseudomonas sp. GW822-FHT04C11
ACAGGGTCACGCTCATCGCGGTGCCGGCCGGATTGGTCAGCGTCGCGGTGTAGGTGATCTGGCCACCTTCGGTAATGCTGTTGTCGGCAGTGAGCGTCAGCCCGGTGTTGTCGATCGAATCGGTGATCGTGGTGACCGCCGGGGTGGTGCTCGGGGTCAGCTGTTCGAAATTGCCGCCGGTGGTGCTTTCGATGGTGGTGCTGACGGTGCTGCCGTTTTTGTAAACGTCGTTGGCCGGGGTATCGACCACCACCGAGCCGCTGGTTTTGCCGGCCTCGATGTTGATGACGGCGCCGTTCGACAGGGTCACGCTCATCGCGGTGCCGGCCGGGTTGGTCAGGGTAGCGGTATAGGTGATCTGGCCGCCTTCGGTAATCGTGTTGTTGGCGGTGAGCGTCAGGCCGGTGTTATCGATCGAGTCGGTGATCGTCGTCACCGCCGGGGTGGTGCTTGGAGTCAGCTGCTCGAAATTGCCGCCCGTGGTGCTTTCAATGGTGGTGCTGACGGTGCTGCCGTTTTTGTAGACGTCATTGGCTGGGGTGTCGACCACCACGGAACCGGACGTTTTACCGGCTTCGATGTTGATCACGGCGCCGTTCGACAGGGTCACGCTCATCGCGGTGCCGGCCGGGTTGGTCAGCGTCGCGGTATAGGTGATCTGGCCGCCTTCGGTAATGGTGTTGTTGGCGGTGAGCGTCAGCCCGGTGTTATCGATCGAGTC
>NZ_JBXAMS010000046.1:0-671 GCF_058800905.1 Pseudomonas sp. GW822-FHT04C11
TGAGCTGCAAGTGGGTCGAGATCGGCTGTTTTCGATTCTGCGCGAAAGGCGTTTATTGGTGGCCCGCAAGCGGGCTTACCACAAGACGACCGACAGCCATCATCGCTTTCGACGCCATCCGAACCTGCTCAAGCCCGGTCCTGATCAGGTTGTTGCAAGCGGCCCGGAACAAGTCTGGGTGGCGGACATCACCTATTTGCCAACCCAGGAAGGTGTGGCCTATCTGAGCCTTGTGACGGATGCTTTTTCGCGAAAGATCGTGGGCTATCACGTCCATGAAAGCCTGCACGCCGAGTCGGTAGCGCATGCGTTGCGCCGGGCGGTGAAATACCGCCGAACGGAGCAGTCGCTGGTGCATCACTCGGACAGAGGCAGCCAGTATTGCTCGGGAATGTACCAGGAACTGCACGCGAGACACGGCATCAGGTGCTCAATGACGGATGGCTATGACTGCTACCAGAATGCCCTGGCAGAGCGGGTCAACGGGATATTAAAGACAGAGCTTATGCTCCAGCGACCGCAGGATTTGACGCAGGCGAAGAAGATGGTGAGTGAGTCGGTATCGATCTATAACGGCGAGCGACCGCACCTGTCTTTGAAATACAAAACGCCCGATGCGGTGCATCGGGCGTTGAAGTGAAACAGGTGTAAACCTATTTCAGGACTAGACA
>NZ_JBXAMS010000047.1:0-595 GCF_058800905.1 Pseudomonas sp. GW822-FHT04C11
CCCAGTTGGTACGGATCCCGAAGAAGAAAAAATAACTCCCCTAAACGCCAAACCCTGTGGCGAGGGAGCTTGCTCCCGCTAGGGCGCGAAGCGCCCCTAAAACTGCCAACTCGATTTGCCGGTTAAAAGTGCATGCAGGACTTTACGACGGCTACGCCGCCGAGCGGGAGCAAGCTCCCTCGCCACAGATGATCAAGCGTTACCCGCCAGCTTCATCCGCGCTGCCGCAGTGAAGTCGAGCATGCGCTTGAGCAGGCGAATCGCCTGAGGGATCAGCGCCAGCTCGACGAAGATCTCGCCCAGTTGGTACGGATCCCGAAGAAGCAAAAATAACCCGCCGAAACGCCAAACCCTGTGGCGAGGGAGCTTGCTCCCGCTGGGGCGCGAAGCGCCCCTAAAACTGCCAACTCGATTTGCCGGTTAAAAGTGCATGCAGGACGTTACGACGGCTACGCCGCCGAGCGGGAGCAAGCTCCCTCGCCACAGATGATCAGGCGTTACCCGCCAGCTTCATCCGCGCTGCCGCGGTGAAGTCGAGCATGCGCTTGAGCGGGCGAATCGCCTGAGGGATCAGCGCCGGCTCGACGAAGATCTC
>NZ_JBXAMS010000048.1:0-587 GCF_058800905.1 Pseudomonas sp. GW822-FHT04C11
GTTGAGGCTGGCAATGCAGCAAGTAATGCAGCTTTCGGGTGCCCAAGCGCGGCTGTCGCTGACGCTTTTGCTGAACGAAGTCGGCAACTTTCTGGTCCAGAACGAGACGAGCAGCATCGGCGCGATTGCGTTTGTAGTAAGCCTGTCGGCTTATCCCCATGAACTGGCAAGCCCTGCTGATACTCAGGTTTTGGACTCGCTTTTGCGCGAGGACTTGCCGGGACGCTTTTTTATGACAGAAAGGCCGTAGTCATTCTTCAAGACATCCACGACAGCTTCGAAAAACTGCGCTTTCTGATTGGACAGAGCTAGCTGCTCTTCAAGCTCTTTGATGCGTTGCTCTGGCGTTAATGGTCGGTTTTTGTCGGGCATAGACCCCATCCTCGGCGAGCCAATGTATGTGCCTGGGCTCCAATCTTGCCGACCGTGCTTGCGTAACCACGTCAGAACGGTCGTTTTGCCTTGAATCCCGTAGCGCTCCTGAGCCTCTTTATAACTCAGCTCGCCTTTTTCGACCTGGTCGACGACCGACAATTTAAAAGTCAGCGTGTAGTCTCGCTGACTACGCCTTTTTGCTGATTCCATTA
>NZ_JBXAMS010000049.1:0-563 GCF_058800905.1 Pseudomonas sp. GW822-FHT04C11
AAGAGATTTTCGCGTACAGGGCTATCACCCACTATGGCCGCACTTTCCAGAGCGTTCCGCTAATCTCAAAGCCACTTAAGGGCTAGTCCCCGTTCGCTCGCCACTACTAAGGGAATCTCGGTTGATTTCTTTTCCTCAGGGTACTTAGATGTTTCAGTTCCCCTGGTTCGCTTCTTAAGCCTATGTATTCAGCTTAAGATACCTAACTTATGTTAGGTGGGTTCCCCCATTCAGACATCTCCGGATCAAAGTCTGTTTGCCGACTCCCCGAAGCTTTTCGCAGGCTACCACGTCTTTCATCGCCTCTGACTGCCAAGGCATCCACCGTATGCGCTTCTTCACTTGACCATATAACCCCAAGCAATCTGGTTATACTGTGAAGACGACATTCGCCGAAAATTCGCAATTACTCACAAATTTTACCTTAGCCTGATCCGTTACCAGTGAAAGTAACGTTCAGTCTATCTTTCTATCACATACCCAAATTTTTAAAGAACGATCTAATCAAAGACTAGAAATCAACATTCACCATCTTAACAATGGAATGCTCATTTCTAAGCTTT
>NZ_JBXAMS010000050.1:0-542 GCF_058800905.1 Pseudomonas sp. GW822-FHT04C11
CCCCTGACGGTCGACGTGCTGGCCAATGACACCGACGTCGACGACGGCCATGCATTCACCTTGGTCAGCGCCAGTGCACCGGCAAACCAGGGCACGGCCAGCGTGGTCGGCAACCAGTTGCAGTTCACCCCGGGGACTGACTTCGATCATTTGGCGCAGGGCGCCACGGCCAGTGTCACACTCAGCTACACCATGACCGACGAGCATGGCGCGATCTCGACCAGCAGCGTAGACGTGACGATCACCGGCACCAACGACGCGCCGGTAGCGGTGGCCGATGTCGCCGCCGGTACGGAAAACCAGACCCTGACGATCGACGTGCTGGGCAACGACACCGACGTCGATGATGGTCACGCATTCACCTTGGTCAGCGCCAGTGCACCGGCAAACCAGGGCAGTGCCAGCGTGGTCGACAACCAGCTGCTGTTCACCCCAGGAAGCGATTTTGATCACCTGGCGCAGGGGGTGGTCGAGCACGTGACGCTCACTTACCAGATGCAGGATGAACACGGCGCGCTCTCGAGTTCCACGGTGGATGTGAT
>NZ_JBXAMS010000051.1:148-528 GCF_058800905.1 Pseudomonas sp. GW822-FHT04C11
CCGGTGGTGCTTTCGATGGTGGTGCTGACGGTGCTGCCGTTTTTGTAGACGTCGTTGGCCGGGGTATCGACCACCACGGAGCCGGCGGTTTTACCGGCTTCGATGTTGATCACTGCGCCGTTCGACAGGGTGACGGTCATCGGCGTGCCGGCCGGGTTGGTCAGGGTGGCGGTGTAAGTGATCTGACCGCCTTCAACCACCGAACCGGTCGCCGTCAGGCTCAGCCCGGTGTTGTCGATCGAGTCGGTGATGGTGGTGACCGCCGGGGTGGTGCTCGGGGTCAACTGTTCGAAATTGCCACCGGTGGTGCTTTCGATGGTGGTGCTGACGGTGCTGCCGTTTTTGTAGACGTCGTTGGCCGGGGTATCGACCACCACCGA
>NZ_JBXAMS010000052.1:0-506 GCF_058800905.1 Pseudomonas sp. GW822-FHT04C11
CCCTGGACCGTTACCGTAGAAGCGGTGGCGGTGAAACCCGCAATCGGCGAAGTGAAAGACTCCGACGGCACCGCGATCAGCAATCCCGATACGACCAGCAAAACGCCGTTGACGCTCACAGGCACGGTAGCTGAAGGTAAAAAACTCGACATTTACGACGGCGCCAATCGGCTGGATGAAGTCACGGTGACGGGGACCACGTGGACGTTCACTACAGTGGAGTTGTCTCCTGGCGAGCATGTTTTCACGGTCAAGGAGCAGGGTGCCGGTGGGCAGCAGTCGGATCCCTGGACCGTTACCGTAGAAGCGGTGGCGGTGAAACCCGCAATCGGCGAAGTGAAAGACTCCGACGGCACCGCGATCAGCAATCCCGATACGACCAGCAAAACGCCGTTGACGCTCACAGGCACGGTAGCTGAAGGTAAAAAACTCGACATTTACGACGGCGCCAATCGGCTGGATGAAGTCACGGTGACGGGGACCACGTGGACGTTCACTACAGTGGA